>CAYSAZ010000012.1:0-42357 GCA_964429065.1 uncultured Rhodobacterales bacterium | reverse complement strand
TTAAACCTGCATTTCCTTCGTCGCTGTTAATTTGACATCAGGATAATCCCGTTCTACGCGGTCGATGTCCCATTGTAGGCGGGTTAGATAAACTGGGTCGCCGTCGTGGTCTGTGGCTATGTGACCTTTGTTGGCGTTGATGAAAGCCTCCACCGGGTCGTGGGCGCCGTTGACCCAGCGTGCGGAGGTGAACTGGGTTGCCTCGAACCGCACGGGCAGGCCGTACTCCAGCTCTATGCGCGAGGCGAGAACCTCGAATTGCAGCTGCCCCACGACGCCGATAATATAGCCGGAACCGATCTCGGGTTTAAAGATTTTGGCGGCGCCTTCTTCGGCGAATTGGTGCAATGCTTTGTCCAGATGCTTGGCTTTCAGCGGGTCCCCGGCGCGCACGGTTTGCAACAACTCTGGTGCGAAGGACGGGATGCCGGTGAAACGGATATCCTCGCCTTCGGTAAGGCTGTCGCCGATGCGCAACTGCCCGTGATTGGGGATGCCGATGATATCGCCAGCCCAGGCATCCTCGGTCAACTCGCGATCATTTGCGAGGAACATCATAGGGTTAGAGATCGCCATCTGTTTGCCGCTGCGCACATGTTTAAGCTTCATACCGCGTTTGAAATGTCCCGAGCACAGCCGCACAAAGGCGATGCGATCCCGATGTTTTGGGTCCATATTGGCCTGTACTTTGAACACAAAACCGGTGACTTTTTGCTCATCCGGGGCCACTTGGCGCGGGGTGCCGGGGCGCATTTGCGGGGGCGGGCCATAATCGGCGATGCCGTTCATCAGTTCTTGAACACCAAACGAGTTGATCGCAGAGCCAAACCAGATCGGCGTCATGGACCCATTAAGGAACGACGCGCGATCAAATGTGGGCAACAATTCGCGCGCCATCTCGACCTCTTCGCGCAGCGTTTCCAGCAGCTCGGCGGGCACGTGATCAGCGATTTTCGGGTCATCCAACCCGTCGATTTTAATGCTCTCGGCTTTCACATTGCGGTCGGCGCGATCCATCAGGATGATACGGTCATTGAAAATATCATAGGTGCCGATAAAGTCGCGCCCCATGCCAATCGGCCAACTGGCCGGGCATACGTCAATCGCCAGATTTTCTTGAATTTCATCAATGATTTCAAATATTTCGCGGCTTTCCCGATCCATTTTATTGCAAAATGTCACGATGGGTAAATCACGCATACGGCAAACCTCGAACAGCTTTTGCGTCTGGCTCTCGATGCCTTTTGCGCCGTCAATCACCATGATCGCCGCATCAACTGCGGTGAGGGTGCGGTAGGTATCTTCGGAAAAATCCGCGTGGCCCGGCGTGTCCACCAGATTGAACCAATGCGCCCCGAAATCAAACGACATGGCCGATGCGGAAACCGAGATCCCACGATCCTTTTCCATTTGCATAAAATCCGAGCGCGAACGGCGGGCATCACCCTTGGCGCGCACTTGTCCGGCCATCTGGATCGCGCCGCCAAACAGCAGGAATTTCTCGGTCAATGTCGTTTTACCGGCATCCGGGTGTGAAATGATCGCAAAGGTGCGGCGACGGTTTATTTCGGCTATATCTGTCATGAGGGGGCGTATAGGGCAGGGCGGTAAAAAGGGCAAGAATGTTACTGGATTTACCCGAAATACTGCGCAACCCGGGCGTTGAGGGTCTTGGTGAACGCATAGCGCCGCACAGTCTGATATTTGCTTAAGGCGCGCAGGCGACGCTCATCAAAAACGAAGGCATCCTTAAACATTTCGGTTTGTTTATCGATGTCGGGCTTTTCAAAAATCTCGGCAATTTTCTTGCGCCGTCGGGCGGATTTCCCGAGCTTTGCGGCGGTTTCATCCTGTTTTTTACGCCAATCCAACCGGGCAAATTTCCAGCGCCCTTTGTTTAAAAAATGGGCCGGACCAAAGGAATACAGATGCAATAGATGCATGGCGTTAGCTTCCGCTATTGTGGCGGGGTGATTATTTATCAGCATGTTATGTGGATAAAGTGTCAGCCCGTGAATGCCTGTACGCACAAAAATTTTACCTCCCGTATGGCCAAAAAAACCATGGGGCATTTGTTCGGGATGGCGATAGATTTTGGGTAACCATTCTGGCGCATCTTTGCCATCCATATGGCGAAAATATTCCGTATAGGGTTGGCCCAGATCCTGTGCGCGAAACAGCCTTTCCATCGGGCGCAATCGCAAGGCAATATGGTGCTGAGGGGTTGTGTGCAGAATTTGGGAAACAGGGGTGTCGGGGTAGATCAGCTCATCGATATCAATATGCACCAGCCAGTCGGTTTGGGCGGTTTCATATGCAATTTTGGTATTAAGGATTTGCCGTTTGCGAATACCGCTTGGGCGCGGCACATTAAAGCTGTCCCAATGGTTTTGGGTGCACCGGATTGTTGTGACTTGGGGCATATGCGCGAAAATCTGCGCACTGGGATCATCGGGATCGTCAAAGAAAATCACGATATTTTGCGCGCCAGCCCCCAGATGCCAGGCAACAAATGCCCGAAGTTGATCCGGGTTTTCTTTTGCCGTTGTTACCGTTGACCAGCTTGCCATTCTCTTTTTCCAGCAATCAATTTACAGGCGTGCAGCCAAATAGAGCCGCACAATATATTCTGTGGTGTAATCTATGGTTGAGATAGCGTTAAGGGCGGGTTAAGATCGTGTATATTAATCAAATAGGGGCACTCAAGATGACAAATTTTACCTTTGCCAAATCCGCGGTAATTCAGGGCGGCATCGTTGCCAGTATGATATTTCTGGGCGCTTGCGATGGCCCGACCTCACCTTATATGGAAACGGTTTCCAATGTTCCACATCAGGGTGGGCATTGTAATTCCCGCAATCTGCAATGGATGATCGGCCAGCCGGAAACGGCCATTGGCGCGACGGAAATCTCCGGCCCGATCCGGGTTATTCGCCACGGGGACGCCGCAACCACGGATCATGTGGCGACCCGCACGAATTTCCGCATGGATGTTGATGGGCGCATTGCCGAAATCACCTGCGGATAGGATCCAGCAATGGATTTGGGCATCAAAGGTAAGGTCGCGATTGTTTGTGCGGCCTCAAAGGGTTTGGGCTATGGCTGTGCGCGCGCACTGGCAGAGGCGGGGGTTGATCTGGTGATCAATGCGCGCAGTTCTCAGCCACTTGAAGCCGCGGCGCAAAAGCTGCGTGCCTTTGGTGTAAAGGTCACGCCGGTTGCTTGTGATATCACGACACCCGAGGGGCAGGCGCTGGTTTTAGCCGCCTGTCCCCATCCTGATATTTTGGTCACAAATGCCGGTGGACCGCCGCCGGGGCTGTGGTCTGACTGGGATCGCAGCGATTTTATTGCGGCCCTTGACGCCAATATGTTAACGCCGATTGCGATGATGAAGGCAGTTCTGCCATCCATGATCGATAAGGGTTGGGGCCGGGTGGTCAATATCACCTCGCAATCCGTTAAAGCCCCGATTGCGGTGCTGGGGCTTTCAAATGCGGCACGCGCCGGGTTGACCGGTTATGTTGGTGGCACCAGCCGTCAGGTGGCCCCGCACGGGGTGACGATTAATAATCTTTTGCCAGGCATTCATGCAACCGATCGTGCGGTTAGCCTTGATCAAGGTGTTGCAAAAGCCGAGGGGATTACGCCGGCTGAGGCGAAAGCCGTACGACAGGCCAGTATTCCGGCGCGCCGGTACGGTACGGCGGCAGAATTTGGTGCAATGTGTGCGTTTTTATGTTCCAAGCATGCGGGATATATTGTCGGACAGAATATTTTGCTGGATGGAGGCGGGGTGAATACAACCATGTGATCTGCTCACATCCCTTTGACATTCCATCACAAATACCTGATCGCAAGAAGTATTGCTGGGCAACCGGCAAAGGGCGCGGTAGCACGTTGTAAAAACAGGAGTATCTCGTGCATATTTTCACCACCCCCCAAGCCCTTATCGTCCTTGTTATCCTGATTGCAGCTGGCAGCCTGCTGCTCTCGCCGCGCGCCAAAACCACGGCGGCCTTTTTTGCCGGAACGGATCCAAATGGCCGTGCCCCGGGCCTGCTGACGCTGGTGTTCAGCCAGGTTACCACATGGATTTTTGCACGCTCATTGCTGACGGCGGCGATTTTGGGGTATTATTACGGTGTGGCCGGGGCTTTGGCGTATACGGCATATTACCTTAGTTTTTTGACCGGCATGATGATCATTGCGCGTTTGCGGCACAAGGGTGCGCGCAGTTTGCAAGATTGGTTGCGCACACAATATGGCCGCACCGGCGTTGCTTGTTATAATGTCGTTATTGCATTGCGTCTTATGTCCGAGGTTTTTGCCAATCTGATCGTGGTAGGTCTGATTTTCAGCGCCGCTTATGGCGGTTCCGAGCAAGCCGGGCGTATTGCTATGATCATACTGGCACTGGTGGCGCTTATCTATTCTGCCCTTGGCGGGCTGCGGGCCTCGTTGCGCACGGATGTCGCCCAAATGACATTGTTTTTGGGCGCTTTTCTGATTGCATTTGCCGTGATGTTTTTCAGCCCGGATTTTTCTGTAGCAAATGTTTTAACAGCCAGCGGTATTGCCGGGGGGTATAATGGCTGGGTGTTATTATTGGTAGCACTGCTGCAAATTCCATCCTATCCGGCCCATGATCCGGTGATGATGGACCGTGGGTTTCTGGCTGATGAGCAGACCACAAAACGGGCGTTTTTGCATGCGTTCTGGCTGTCGGCGCTTAGTATTTTTGGTTTTGCGCTATTTGGCGTGCAGGCCAGCGTGCTTAGCATTGATCTGGTCGATAACCAGCTTTTGGGTGCGTGGCAGGAAATGTTTGGCCCGTTTGTCTATTTCCTGATCGTTGCCGCCTTGCTGATTTCTGCGATGAGCACGCTTGATTCCGCCCTGGCATCGGCTGCACGGCTGGTGATTGTTGAAATGCGCCTTGCTAAAACCACAATACGCAACGGGCGGATTACCATGGCGCTATTCATGCTGTTTGGGGTGCTGTTTTTGCTGGGCGACACTAAAGAGCTGTTTGCGGCTGTGGCGGTATCTGGCACGGCCTCGATGTTTTTGACACCGGTTTTGGTGCTTGGTCTTGGCCTCGGTTGGCGTATTCCGCTTTGGTCCTATTTGCTGGCTTTTAGCGCGGCGATATTGGGGGCAATTGCGTATTTTACCCAAAGTTCCGATCTGGTGATCGCCCTTTTCGGGGCAGGGCATAAATATGAACGTTTGTTGTTTATTTGTATTTCTGTGCTGTTTGTTGGTTTTAGTGCGGCCATTATCGGGGTGTTGATGCGCCGCAGGCTTGCCCAAGCGTGATGCAATTGCTATCTGGCTTGAGATGATAAACTCTGGCAGGAGCCGGCAATGCCTCAAAATACCCCTCCCAAGCTGGTATTGAAAAATATCACCCGTGTGTTTGCGCAACAATCGGTTGTTGATGGTTTATCGCTGACGCTTGAGGCGGGGCAGGTTACGTGTCTGCTTGGCCCCTCGGGGTGCGGGAAATCCACAACTTTGCGCATTGCGGCAGGTGTGGATCGGCAAGACGCGGGGCAGGTTTTGCTGGATGGCCGTGTGATTTCCGATGATCATATCCATATGCCCCCTGAAAAACGCTTTATCGGGTTGATGTTTCAGGATTTCGCCCTGTTTCCGCATCTAAACGTGTTGGAAAACGTGGCTTTTGGCCTAAAAGGCGGTGATAAATTGCGGCGCGCCGGTGCGATGCTGGCGCGGGTTGGTCTGGAACCCTATGCGCAAAAATACCCCCATATGCTGTCTGGTGGCGAGCAACAACGGGTCGCGCTGGCCCGTGCTTTGGCCCCCAAACCTGACGTTATGCTGATGGATGAGCCATTTAGCGGCCTTGATAACCGCCTGCGCGATGGCATTCGCGATGAAACCCTGCGCATTCTAAAAGAAGAGGGCGCGGCGGTGCTACTGGTCACCCATGAACCCGAAGAAGCCATGCGCATGGCCGATCAAATCGCACTGATGCGAGACGGGAAAATCATCCAGATCGGGGCGCCATATAATATATATAACAGCCCCAAAGATCGTGCGGCAGCGGCGTTTTTCTCGGATGTTAATATCATCTACGGCGTGGTGAAAGATGCGCAAACTGAAACACCTTTTGGGATGTTTTTCACGCCAGGTCTGCATGATGGCACAGATGTTGAGATCATTATTCGCCCCCAGCACCTTAAGATTGATTTTGATCGCAGCGGGCACGGGGCTAATCCAACACCAGAAAACGGCGTGCCAGCCAGAGGTTTGGTTAAACGGGCACGGTTTTTGGGCAATGAAAGTCTGGTGGAACTGGTAATGGATTACGACGGTTCTTGTTTAACTGCGACCATCCCCGGCGTGTTTTTACCAAAAACGGATACACCACTTTGGCTGTCAATGCGCCGTGATCGATGTTTTGTTTTTCCTTGTAAGGGGATGCAAAACACGTGAACCCAGATTTTATGCCCCCCGATCACCGGAAAATCACAAGATAATTTTGAACATAATTCTATGGGGTGAGATCCAGTTGCCACCTAAACTACTAACCTAGTTTAGTAGTTTAGGTATGTCTATTATAACATGTTGTTATAATAGAAAAATACGCCATTTTCAGGAAGTACTATAGCAAATTTTTGAGGCCTGCCCACTATAAGAACAGGCTATTTTAGCGCGATTTAATTCCAATACCAAAGTCTACCAACCACATACAGCGCAATTATTTATCACGAATACCCATTTGGGGTTTGAAACCTGCGCCATTAGCCAATAAATGTAGTAGGAACAGATATTGCCGAAACTCTTCGGCCTGCGTTATGGGAGTGAATTCATGTTAAACAATATCGGCCTACCTGGTATTTTGTTGATCGCCGTCGTTGTGCTGGTGCTTTTTGGGCGCGGCAAAATCTCGTCACTGATGGGCGAAATCGGTAAGGGAATTACCAGTTTCAAAAAAGGTGTTTCCGAGGGTAAAGAGGAGCTGGAAAATGCAGCTGCCGAAGACGCCGTGGATGTGACCCCAGTGGCTGAAAAAGACGAAGCCTGACCCTCATAAAGGCTTAACCTTATGTTTGATATCGGTTTTTCCGAACTGCTTGTGATCGGCGTTGTCGCCTTGATCGTTGTTGGTCCCAAGGATCTGCCGGGGATGTTTCGCACGGTTGGACAATATGTGGGCAAGGCCAAGGGCATGGCACGGGAATTCCAGCGCTCGATGGAGGATGCTGCGGATGCGACCGGTCTTAAGGATGTGAAATCCGATTTGTCGGATATGACCAGCGGTCTGGACGATATTAATAAATTGGCAACTGGCGGGCTTGACCCCAAAAAGGCCGTGAAAAAGAAGTTTGCGGATATATTGGCCGCAAAAGACAGCGGCGTTCCGATGGAAACGGCTGATCCCGAGGCCGGGGATGATGAAGCAGCGCACGGCGCGGAAAAACCAAAAGCTCAAAAATCTGTGAAATCTGCAAAAGCCAAGCCCAAGCCAAAAACCGCCACAAAAACTACGGCAAAAGCCAAGTCAAAACCCAAAACCGTAAGAAAACCTAAAAAACCGGTAGCTAAAGCACCCACGGCAAAAGCCAAGCCTAAAACGGTGACAAAACCATGAGCGATTCCGTCGAAGATTCTACCGCAACCCTGATCGAACATCTTACCGAATTGCGATCGCGCATCATCAAATCTGTCATCGTGTTTCTGCTGGGCATGATCGTATGTTTTCCTTTCGCTCAACAGATTCTATCCATGCTCGCAGAACCCATGGCCGATGTCATGCGCGCACGCGGTGAAAGCCCGCAGCTGTTTTTCGACGCGCCGCAAGATGCCTTTTTTGCCTATGTTAAAATTGCGGTTTTGTTTGGTTTTGCCCTGACTTCGCCCTATATCGGCTATCAGATGTGGCGGTTTGTGGCACCCGGGCTTTACAAAGAAGAAAAGGGCGCGTTTTTACCGTTTCTCATCGCCTCGCCCTTGCTTTTCATTGCGGGTGGCGCGTTTGCCTATTTCGTTGTCATGCCGCTGGCTATCAACTTTTTCCTGGGCTTTGGTAATATAATTCCGGCGATTTCATCCATGCTGGGCTTTGGCGGCGCGCCAGCTGAGGATGCTGAACAAGGTCTGCGGGTGTTCTATTTTGGCTCGATCAAGGAATATCTGGCACTGGCACTTAAATTCATCGTTGCCTTTGGCATTTGTTTTCAACTGCCCGTTCTGTTGACCTTGATGGGTAAGGCGGGGCTGGTTTCTGCCGCTGGATTAGGGGCCGTGCGCAAATACGCGGTGGTCGCGATTTTGGTGCTTGCAGCCGTCGTGACGCCCCCTGATGTTATCACCCAGGTGATTTTATTTGTCGTGGTCTACGGGCTTTATGAGATCTCGATCCTGCTGGTGAAACTGGTAGAGAAAAAGCGCGAGGAACAGCGGCGCGCAGACGGGTATTATGATGATGAAGAGGATGAAGATGAGGCCAAAGACCCATTGATGGCCGAATTTGACGAGGATGCGGATTAATGAAGGGGAAAGGCGACGCATTACACCGCATCGCTGACGCGCTTGAGCGTATTAGCCCAGCCCCGCTAGCCGCGCCTGATTTTAATCTCTCCGAAGCCTTCATCTGGCAGACCAACCCTGATCGCCTGCAAGAGATCACCCGGGTTAACCGGATTGATATAACCATGTTGGTTGGTATTGATCAGGCGCGTGATACCTTGCTGGCCAATACCAAGCAATTCGCCAAGGGTTTGCCGGCCAATAATGTTTTGCTGTGGGGCGCCCGCGGGATGGGGAAATCCTCATTGGTTAAAGCGGTCCATGCGCAGGTTTCAGACCAGATAAAGCCCCTGATTTTGATTGAAATTCAACGGGATGATTTGCCAAGTATCGGCCGTTTGCTGGCACTATTGCGCGATATGCCCAAACGTTTCTTGTTGTTTTGTGATGATTTGTCGTTTGATCAAGATGACAGCCATTATAAATCCCTCAAAGCGGTGCTTGATGGCGGTATTGCCGGGCGTCCGGAAAATGTGGTGTTTTATGCAACCTCCAATCGCCGCCATCTGATGCCGCGCGATATGATTGAGAATGAACGTTCAACAGCGATTAACCCATCAGAATCCGTTGAGGAAAAGGTCTCTCTGTCAGATCGTTTCGGGCTGTGGCTGGGGTTTCACCCATGTACGCAAGATGAATATTTAGCGATGATACGGGGGTATTGCGATAGCCTTGGACTTGTGATTTCTGACGATGTTTTGCACGCCGAAGCCATTGAATGGCAACAAACCCGCGGCGCGCGTTCGGGGCGGGTTGCCTGGCAATATGTCACCGATTTGGCCGGGCGGCGCGGTGTAAAATTTTAGCGCTTGCCTGAATTCAATCGATCCATATGGAAGGGTCTTTTCCCTCTTCAACCAAACGATCAAAGCGTGCTTGGGTGAAACGTTGAAAACCCTGTTCGCCATATGCGCCGCTCGCGACAAATTCCAAGGCGCTGGCATAATGGAAGGGTTTAAAATATCCAGGCATCCGAAAGCTTTCGGATGCCTGGAATGTTGCGGCATCAACCCGTTCTTTTGCAAAGAATAATATCGTTGGGGTGAAATTTACCAACCATTTTTGTGCCAACTCCCGTTCGCCAAGCTCAACACCGTCAAAATCCGTGACGATGCGTGATCCCCACATATTTATCTGTACGGTCAGAAAATTTTCGGCCTGATATTCAGCTATTTCAGGGATCGAGAGGTTAACCTCATGCAATTCACGGCAATAGGGGCAGCCTTTTTGTTCAAAAATCACGATCAAACCTTTGCCAGCCTCGGCGGCCTCGGCCAGATCAGGCCCCATTTCCAGAAACCCGTCATGAAACCAGGGTTGTTTATGCAGGCCGTCATCACCAACATTCTGTGCAAAGGCAATTTGGGTTAGCGAGGACAACAGGGCAGTGACTATCATCGTGCGGCGCGTGATCATGGTCTATCCTTTCATGCAAGCAGGATATAGCGATTCACATCTGTAGTGTCAGCATAGCACATACTTGGCTATGGCACAAAATATTGCGCGTATTATTTCAAATACGGTGTTGGATCAACACTATCAGAGCCTTTACGGACCTCGAAATGCACGGTTGCGGGATTGCCAGCCGCGACAACGCCGATGGTTTGTCCTTGGCTGACCTTGTCGTTCTTGCTGACGCTTACTTTATCTACACGTCCATAAATCGTTAATATTCCATTGGCGTGGCGGATCAGCACAATCGTGCCCAGCCCGCCGGTGGATTTGGAAACCAGCGCCACCGTACCTGCGGCTGCCGCATGCACGGCTGTGCCCGCAGGTGCTGCGAAATCGATACCATCGTTTTTACTGCTGCCGGGTTGGGGATTATAGGGCCGCGCGACGGGACCGTTTACCGGTGCTATGAATTTAGCAGCAACCGGGGCCGGGGTGGGCGCGGGGGTCGGAGTGGGTGTTACAACTGGTGTTGTTGGCGTCGGTGTCGGGGTTGCGACAGGTGTGGGCGTGGCCACAGCCATCTGCGCCGTATCTGGCACAGGAATGATCAGCTCTTGACCCGCACGCACACCCAGATCCGCCCCAAGCCCATTCCAGGATGCCAGTGCGGTCACCGACACATTGTAAAGCCGCGCGATCGAATAGGCGGTGTCGCCGCTTTCTACGCGGTGGCGCAGTGGTTCATTGGGGGTGCCAAGCGATGGGGTTGCGCCGCCTATTCCGCCGCCAGTCGCATTGCTGATGGCGGTTGCGGCAATTTCGGGGCTCCAACCTGTGGGGCTGGCAACCACGTTACCACCAACATTGCCCGGTAGCGCGAACAGCTCGCCCGCGCGCGGTGCATAGCTAAGCTCAAGCCCGTTATGGCGCGCCAATGCCTCAGGCGACAGGCCAACCCGGCCCGCCATTGCCCCGACCGTATCGCCGGAGCGCGCCACCATCACCTGATAGGTTTCATAGGTAATAACGCCGCGTCCGTCAGGTTGTGGGCGGTTTATTGCAGGGGGGGCCGTATCAGCATTGCTATTGGTGCGCAAACCAAGGCTGGGAATTTTGAAATTCGACATACCCTCACAGGCGCTTAGAAAGCTGGCGGCCATTAACGCCGCAATAAACCCTGTTGTTTTTCTAGTAAAAATCATAATATATCCTATGCCTTATGCCGATGCCGGCGTGCCCCATTCTGCGGGATCCTTTGCCACCCCTTCTAACAAAGGGACAAAACGGACCTCTCCCAGTTCAGTATATTCCAAACCATTGTCGGTTTTTACCACCTTAATAAGATTTTGAACAGTGTCCGACTGTCCCACCGGCAAAATCATGATCCCGCCAACTTTAAGTTGTGCCAAAAGCGGCGCCGGAGGGTCTTCGGCAGCGGCCGTTAGCAAGATGCGATCAAAGGGCGATTGTGCGGGCAGTCCTTTGGAACCATCCCCGGCAATCACCGTGATATTGCCCATATCCAGTCGCTGAAACAGCGCTTTTGCCGCCCTCGCCAGCCCCATGTGGCGCTCAATCGTGTAAACCCGCCGGGCCAGATGCGATAGAATGGCGGCCTGATAGCCCGAGCCGGTCCCGATTTCCAGAACTTTGCAACGATTGGTGATCTCAAGCGCTTCGGTCATCTTTGCCACCACCGAGGGTTGGCTAATGGTTTGTCCGCAAGCAATGGGGAGCGGGCGATCTTCATAGGCACGGGCGCGAAATACCCCTTCAAGGAAAACATCGCGCGGGGTGCTTTCCATGGCTGCCAGCACACGTGGATCGGTGATGCCCTGGCTGCGCATCATCAGGATAAATTCCATACGTTGTTCATCAAAATTCATTGTATCAAAATATCCCTGCCAGTTTGTCCACCATGTCATGGGCTGTTAGATCGGCGCGCAATGGTGTTACCGTGATCCAGCCCTCTGCGGCTTCGCGCGCATCCGTGCCGCATGCCGCCGCTTTATTGCCGGCCCTGTGGGTCAACCACAGATGTTCGCGCCCATTTGGCGCAAGCTGTGAGACCACACCAAAGGTCGGATCTGGTCGATGGCCCTGAATGGTGGCTTTGATACCTTTTGGCGCAGTATTGGGGAAATTAACGCTGTAAAACACGCCGTATGTATGGTTTTGCCAAGGTGCATTGTTGAGCAATTTGCGACAAACATCCAGACCATGGGTGGCAGCGATCTCAAAGGCGTCTTTCATTTCGACACCGCGCTGCCCGTAATACTGCGACAGGGCAATGGATTTGAAACCGTGCATCGCCGCCTCCATCGCGCCGGCAATGGTGCCGGAATAGACAACATCTTCGGCGACGTTATGACCCTTGTTTACGCCCGAGAGGATCAAATCTGGGGGGGTGTCTTTCATAATCCGGTTAAGGGCAACCAGCACGCAATCGGCAGGGGCACCATCAACGGCAAAACGCCGAAATGCCAGTTTTTCAACGCGCATCGGGCGAATATAGGAAATACAGTGGGAAACGGCGGATTGCTCAAACGCCGGGGCAACCACCCAAACCTCACCATCCGGTCCGGCCAAATCGCGGGCGATTATTTCTGTAATGGCAAGCCCCGGAGCGCTGATCCCGTCGTCATTGGTGATTAATATACGCATGAAACGCCTGCTATTGTTCTACTTAGTTTCTTCTAAGCAGCCAAATTAACGACGTCCAGAGCCTGCAAGCACCGGCAGGCATTTTCTGTGCAAGTGAGTCTTAAATACCGCACTATCCCCGCGTAATTTTGCAATTATAGCAATTATTCTGGGAAGACCGGACATGAATATAGCTAACATCTGTATCCTGAAATACATCCGCGCAAGCCTGCGTCAGGTTTTCCCGTTGAACAATTGCCCCGGTGCCGTATTTGATCCGGTCATCCACAGTATAACCCTTGATCAGATATTCCGGTGAGGATTTCAGGTTTTCAGGCAGAGTGTCAGAGGTTTCAAATCGCGCACAAGCCGTACCACACAAGAAAATCGGCCCAACCTCGGCATAGGGTTGCGGGGCAGGGAACGGGCGATAGGCGAGGATCAACATCGGTGTGCCGGTCGGGATTTCCGACAAACAATGGCGGCAAGGATTGCCAGAGCCATTAGACATTACCCGTTCAGCGGGCTGTCCGTTAAAATCAGGTTGGCCAGCTTGCAATGCGCGAACATCTTTGGTGGGGAGGGCGTGAAATAACAACATATTGGTTCCTTTCATAAGAAACCTGCTTATCTGTCACAACCGTCAGCCCCACGACCCGTTTCTTGCTTATTTATAAAGTTTTCAACACTGAGAGCATTTTTTCGACTAAGGTTTTATCCGTAACCTGCTGGCCTTTGGCGTTTTCAAAGCCCAAATGATCAACCTGTGTGTGCCGGGTTTTGGCACAAGAACTATGGGCTTCATTCGCGCCGCTGGTGCGCAGGATTTCAGCCACATTTTCGGCCCGCACCCCGCATCCGGGCATGATGGTAATGCGTGCCTCTGCCTGATCGACCAAAGTTTTCAGCAGGCAAACCCCTTGCAGCGCATTGACCTGCTGGCCCGAGGTCAGTATCCGCTCAAACCCCAGATCAATCGCCTGTTCCAGCGCGTCTGCGGCATCCGGGGTTAGATCAAAAGCCCGGTGCAGGGTTGCTTTCATTGGGCCAGCGGCTGCAAGCATTTGGCGCAATGCCGGCAGATCCAGCGTGTTATCGGGGGTAAGGGCACCCAGAACCACCCCGTCCATGCCGCATGCCTGCGCCATACGGATATCTGCGCATATCACATCGAGTTCGGATGAATCGTATCTGAAATGCCCGGCACGCGGGCGGATCATCGCGTAGTTCTGCACCGGCAATTTGGCGCAAGCCTGCATCAACCCCGCACTCGGTGTTAGCCCGCCAAGATCAAGTGCGGCGCAAACCTCAAGCCGGGCGACATTGGCCGCAGCTGCAAGCTGTGCACCAGCGATAGTATCAATGCAGATTTCTAGCAGGGCCATTATTCAAGTGTTCCATGCGCGGTAATACGGGTTTTTGCCCCCATATAGGCTTGTAAAGCCGCAGGGATATCAATCGAGCCATCCTCTTGCTGGTAATTCTCAATTACGGCAATCATGGTGCGCCCAACCGCGAGGCCGGATCCGTTCAATGTGTGTACATATTCCGGCTTGCCACCATCACGCCGGAACCGTGCATTCATGCGGCGCGCCTGAAAATCCCCGGTGAGAGAACAGGATGAAATCTCTCGGAATGTGTTTTGCCCGGGCAGCCACGCCTCAATATCATAGGTGCGCTGCGCCCCGAAACCGATATCGCCCGTGCACAGGATTACGGTGCGAAACGGGATGTCCAAAGCTTTCAAAATACCCTCGGCGCAGGCGGTCATGCGGGTCAGCTCTGCGGCGCTATCCTCGGGTTTGGTGATCGAGACCATCTCAACCTTTTCAAACTGGTGCTGGCGTAAAATCCCGGCAGTGTCTCGCCCGGCTGAACCTGCCTCAGAGCGGAAACATTGCGTAAGCGCCACCATGCGGCGGGGCAGGGTGTTTTCCTCCAGAATGCTTTCAGCGACACTATAGGTCAGCGGCACTTCGGCGGTCGGGATCAGCCACCAGCCATTTTCGGTGCGATAACTGTCAGCGCCGAATTTTGGCAGCTTATCAGTTCCATACATCGCCGCATCCCGCACCAGCACCGGCACCCACATTTCGGTCAGGCCGTTTTCATCAATATGGGTATCAAGCATGAACTGTCCAAGCGCGCGGTGCAAACGGGTCATTGCGCCGCCTAAAACCACAAATCGTGATCCCGACATTTTGGCCGCAGTTTCAAAATCAAGGCCAGCAGCGGCCCCCGCTACGTCGTAATGTTCCTTTGGTGCAAAGGCAAAATTACGCTGGGCGCCATGGCGTTCTATTTCAACATTATCGGCCTCATCGCGCCCATCAGGCACATCAGAGGCAGGGATATTTGGCAGTTCCATCAGCATATCATTCAGACGCTGATCCTCAACTTTGGCTTCGTCTTCCAGGCGGCTGATCTCAAGTTTTTTGTCCCCCATCAGGGCACGCAGGCGTTCAAATTCCGCCTGATCACCGCTGGCTTTTGCCGCCCCTACAAGTTTTGAAGCGGCATTCCGTTCGGCCAATGCGTTTTCGGCGGCCTGGATTTTGCCACGGCGCGCCTGATCAATCGCCAGAATTTCAGCTGACATGCCCGACATCCCGCGGCGGGCAAGCCCGGCATCAAAAGCGTTTGGGTTTTCGCGGATATTGCGTATGTCATGCATGATTTTGCTCATTCGTTGCGGATTCGGTTAGCGTGCTTATGCACCAAACATTGCGCCGGATAAACCCTTTGGCGGCGATTCAGTACAGTGTTAAACTGCCTTGGCCTTAGACGTGAAATAGACGTAAGAACCGGAACGACACCTAAACTAGGTTAGTAGTTTAGGTGAGTATAGCGTAACCTATTATTATTGCACGATTATTTTCAATGTAATGGTGCTTTTGCATTGATCATTTAGGTGAATGTAACAAGCAACGGCTCTTATGATCTGCACATGATTTTGCCATTCATGTCTTGGATTTAGCGTCTTTTCCGCGCGCCTTTTTCGACATCGGTTTTGCCTGTTTGTCCCGACTCTTAGGTGCCACAAACGGCTCAACTGTGCTTACTTCATCCCGCTTGCGATTGGTCTGGTAATGCTTGGTCGTGCCCTCATCACAAGCTGCGCAGGTATATGTATCTGTTACGTCATATGTCTCAGCGATCCATGTTGTGACTTTAATGGATTTACCCTCCTGAACCTCACGTTCTTCTTTGGGATCACTGGCAACCAACATTTCTGCGCGCTCGGTGCGGGTGATGCTAAAGGCTGTATCACACGCCGTGCAACGTGCCGTTTTAGCACCCAAAGCAAATGACTTTTTATACAATCCAAAGCCCACAACCAGCCCGGCGAGGCCAGAGCCGCCAAAACGCACAGCATTGCCTTGGGCACCAAGCAACCAATAGGCCAACAGCGCAGCCAGTAACCCGATAATCAGCCCCCAGGTGATCGCGCCTTTACGAATGGAGCCGCGTAATGCGTCCTGATCGTCTGAAAGCTTTGTCATGATGGCTCCCCTTTTGTCTAATCTCGCACGGTTGGGGTTTTCAATCAATGCTGGGCGCGTTTCGGGCTATTTGTTTAACTAAAGTTGTACGCAAATCATGCATTGCCATCAATAACGGCTGCGCTGCCTGCGTAATTTCAGCCCCGCTGGCATCCGATTGCAGCCATTGCGCTGCATGGTTCATCTCGGCGATTAACATATCGATCCGTGCCGAATTCCGGGTGCCTTGCGCAGCTTTTCGCGCAGTAAACCATGCGTTGATCTCGGTCACCTCATCTTGACTAAGCTCTTGTTTATTTTGCGCTTTTATATCACCGTTTTGCTTTACAACCGCGATATGCTGCAAATCTATCCGGTTAGTGTTTTGCGCGTCAACACGATACACACCAGCCCCGTTATCTTTGCGGCGAAAATACAGATTGGGTTTATCCAACATCATTCCAGCCCTTCACAAAACCGTGCAATGCGCACACATGCATTTGTTAATACTTCATCTGATGCAGCATAGCTTATACGGAAATTCGGGCTAAGGCCAAAGGCGGCACCAAAGACCACTGCAACACCCTCTGATTTTAAAAGCTCAATACAAAATATTTCATCATTATCAATATGTTGTCCCTGTTTTGTAACCTTACCTATCAGGCCCTTAATCGACGGGTATACATAAAATGCCCCCTCGGGTACTGGGCAGTCGATACCCGCGATCCCGTTGAGCATCCCCACCACCAAATCCCGGCGACGTGCGAATGCTGCGCGGCTGGCTATGATGTAATCCTGTGGGCCGTTCAGCGCCTCAACTGCTGCCCATTGACTGATCGTGCACGCATTGGAGGTCGACTGCCCCTGCACTTTGATCATCGCCGAAATCAACGTCTGCGGCCCGCCAGCATAGCCAATTCGCCACCCGGTCATCGCATAGGCTTTGGAGACACCGTTAACGGTTAGTGTGCGCGCTTTAAGCGCTGGTTCGACCTGCGCAGGGGTGCAGAATTCAAACGGGGCATAGGTTATATGCTCGTACATGTCGTCGCTCATCACCCAGACATGCGGGTGGCGCAGCAGGACATCTGTTAACGTTTTCAGCTCATCCCAGGAATATCCGGCCCCTGTCGGATTAGACGGAGAGTTGAATATTATCCATTTGGTTTTAGGCGTAATTGCGGCCTCTAACTGCATGGCTGTGATCTTGAAGCGGCTTTCAAACGTGGTTTCAATCACCACCGGATTTGCGCCACATAATCGCACCATATCGGGGTAACTTACCCAGTAAGGTGCAGGAATAAGCACCTCGTCATTTGGATTAAGCGTCGCCATTAATGCATTGAAAAGTATATGTTTACCACCAGAAGAAACAATCACCTGTTTTGGATCATACGACAAACTATTTTCGCGCTTGAATTTAGCACAAATAGCGGTTTTCAGCTCGGCAATCCCGTCAGGGGCAGTGTATTTTGTCTTACCACAATTGATCGCAGTAATCGCAGCATTTTTGATGTTGTCGGGCGTGTCAAAATCCGGCTCTCCGGCCCCAAGACTGATAATATCAACACCCGCTGCCCGCAATTCCTGCACCTTTGTAGTTACCGCAAGCGTCGAAGAGGGTTTCACCCGTGAAAGGGCGTCTGCAATAAAGGTCATAAACTTGGTTTCCTGTGAATTCCTGTCAGAAACGTTAATTCGTCTCAGTCACAGGATCAAGCTTGCATCAGGCGGAATTTCTATGCAATGCACGAATGCATGGAGGAAAATATGTCCGAGACCCCCGAAAACAGGCTGAAACGTCTGCGTATGCGCAGTTGGCGCCGTGGCACCAAGGAAATGGATATGATTTTAGGGCAATATGCCGATTTTGCTCTGGCGATGATTTCCGAAAATACCTTGAATTTATACGAGGCATTGTTGCACGAAAATGACCAGGATTTGTACCTTTGGATGTCTGATCAGCAACCCCCCCCGGCTGAATTCGCTAATATGGTTAATATAATAAGGGATTTTCATAAAATAAAATAAAATTTCAAATTTTAACCAGTTGTTTCGATTCTTGGTGGCAAAACAAGTACATGCGTAATTTGTTTTGGAGGAATGGATATGAATGTTCAAACTGCGGTAGGGGAACAATCCGCGCCCGATGATCTGGCAATTTATCTGGACACACTTGGGCGGCTGGAACGGTTGCATCGTTTGCTGCTTGATGTGGTTAAGGATGAATTTGAACGCCTTGGGCTGATCGATATCAATTCTGTGCAAGGGTTGTTGTTGTTTAATATCGGTGAACAGGAAGTAACCGCAGGAGAGCTGAAAAGCCGTGGGTATTATCAAGGTTCCAATGTTTCTTATAACCTTAAAAAGCTGGTGGAATCTGGTTATATGCATCATGAAAAATGCAAAGTTGACCGCCGAGCTGTCCGGGTGAAGTTGACTGAAAAGGGCAAGGAAATCCGCACAATACTGTCAGATTTATTTGCTACACATGTTAATAGTCTGGTGAAATCTCCCATTTTGGGCATTGAATCGCTTGATAATATGAACACAAACCTGCGCCAGATCGAACGGTTCTGGTCAGAGCGAATTCGGTTTATCTATTGATTTTTGATCACAGCTACGTGCGTTGAAAGCTATTGACTAAGAGCACATCCTGCGGCGATATGCGCCGTGTGGATCAGGATTTTCCATGTATACGGTTTATTGAATGTGTCCAAGGAAACATACATGGATTACGAAACGGATTTAGATATTGCACTGAACGCCTTACATGCTGAGGGGCGGTATCGCGTTTTTGCAGATATTTCACGCACACGCGGCACCTTTCCCCATGCGGTTTGGACAAAACCGGACGGAACGCAGCAGGATATAACGGTTTGGTGCGGGAATGATTATCTGGGCATGGGCCAAAATCCGGACGTTATCAACGCTATGCAAAACGCGCTGCGCAATGCCGGCGCAGGTTCCGGTGGTACGCGCAATATCTCTGGCACAACGATGTATCACAAAGACCTTGAGGCCGAGCTGGCGGATCTACATCAAAAAGAATCGGCGCTGATTTTTACATCGGCCTATATCGCCAATGAGGCAACCCTATCTGTGTTGCCAAAACTATTTCCCGGGTTGGTGATTTTCTCGGATGAATTAAACCATGCCTCGATGATCGAAGGTATTCGCCATGGTCGCGGGGAAAAACATATCTGGCGCCATAATGATCTGGAACATTTGCGTTCGCTGCTCGAATCAGTCGATAAGGACCGCCCAAAACTGATCGCATTTGAATCGATTTACTCGATGGATGGCGATTTCGCCCCGATCAAAGAAATCTGTGATCTGGCTGATGAATTTAATACATTAACTTATATCGATGAGGTTCACGCCGTTGGAATGTACGGCCCGCGCGGTGGCGGCGTTGCCGAGCGTGACGCGCTTTTGGGGCGGATTGATATCATTAATGGCACGCTGGCCAAGGCTTACGGGGTTATGGGGGGCTATATCGCCACGTCGAAAAAAATGGCTGATGCGGTACGTTCTTACGCGCCAGGTTTCATATTTACGACCTCCCTGCCACCGGCAATCGCTGCGGGTGCGGCTGAGTCTGTGCGGTATCTAAAAACCCACCCCGCGCTGCGAGAGAAACAACAAGATGTTGCTAAGGTATTGAAAATACGACTAAAAGCCATGGGCTTGCCGGTTATTGATAACGACAGTCATATCGTGCCGGTATTGGTTGGAGATGCGCTTAAATGCAAAAGTCTGTCGGACCGGCTGTTAAATGAATTTGGGGTTTATGCGCAACCGATAAACTTTCCGACCGTTCCACGCGGCACGGAACGTTTGCGCTTTACACCCTCGCCGGTGCATGACGCCAAGATGATGGATCACCTTGTCCAGGCAATGGATTCGCTATGGCGCCATTGCGAATTAAACCGTATTGAAATCGCAGGTTAATACGCGGCCAAAGCGGCGCTAGTTAAGTTTTTGCGGTAGTATTTTTAGTGCGACAAATCTAAAAAAAGATGTTATTAAAAAATTGCTAACAACATAGAATATGGTTATTTTATGTATAACGTGGGCAGTTAGGGCTAAAAGTAAATGCAGGCTAATGAATAATCCGACTTTTGATAATACATCACACGGTTTTGACTCGTTCGAATTGAAGCTCGGGGATGAGTTGCGTGGTGAACGCGCGACGCTGGGCAAATCCTTGTTGGATGTCCAACGCGAATTGCGTGTGAAAGCGGCTTATATTTCTGCTATTGAGAATTGTGACATTTCGGTTTTCCCCAACCCCAGTTTCGTAGCCGGCTATGTGCGTTCCTATGCGCGATATTTAAAGCTTGAGCCTGACGCTACATTCGCGCGGTTCTGTCAGGAGGCGCGCTTTCAAGGTTCTGGCGCTGAACTTGGCGGCGTACAGAAAAAAACGCCCCAAGGCAAAACTGATTTACGCCCGATCACGGACCCGCACGCATGGGTGCCATCCTTGCCGGGCGGCGGATTTGACGGGCGCAATAATTCCAATGTCGGCGCAACTTTGGCTGCGGCCGGCCCGGTTCTGGCTTTGGCGGTCGTCATTGCCAGCCTTAGCTACGGGGTTTGGTTCGTACTTCAAGATATCCAGCGGGTTGAATTTGCCCCGATTGAAGATAATCCCATGGTGGCTTTTGAGCCCGAAGGGCTGGGCGCAACCCGTCTGAATGGCGCCGATGGTTTTCTGGCCTCAGGGATTGAGGTCGCCGCTGACCCCTCGATCCTTTATAACCGTCGAGAGCTGGATATTCCGGTCGTGCAACCACGCGATGGCCCGATTGCCGCGATTGATCCCGATATTTTGGCGCCAACATTGGGCATTGTTGATGCTGCATCCGATGAATTGGTCATGGCCATTGTTGAAACCGCCCCGATTGTCAGTGAAACACCGCATGTGCCCAGCATCAGTATCATCGCCCAACAAGAGGCATGGGTGCGGGTATATCAGGAAAATGGCACGATTATTTTTGAAAAAACCCTGGCAGCAGGGGAACAATACGCCTTGCCCAGCGATGCGCCGGCTGCGTATTTGCGGGCCGGAAACGCTACCGCAGTTTTCGTTATGGTTGATGATGCGGCTTACGGGCCGATCAGCACAACGCAGGCAGTGGTGCGCGATATTGCGTTATTACCCACCGAAATCGCCAGTGCCATGGGGTCTGTTGAAAACCCCTCCGTGGCGTTGCAGGTTGCGGCCGATGCCTGGCGCAAAATGCATACTGCGCGGATGAGCGACTAGCATAGTAATGGTTCGGGCGGCATTAACATGGTGAGTTCACCACTATATTTCGGAAACTTTTATGTCGCATAATCCTATTCGCCCATGGCGTGACATTGCGCGCCGCAAAAGCCGAAAGATTTACGTTGGCAATATTGCGGTTGGTGGAGATGCGCCGATTAGCGTGCAAACCATGACCAATACGCTGACTTCTGACGCCAAAGCGACCATTGCGCAAGTTCAGGCCTGCGCGGATGCAGGGGCAGATATCGTGCGGGTCTCATGTCCTGATGAACCCTCAACCAAAGCGTTACGCGAAATTGTGCGCGAAAGCCCGGTGCCGATTGTGGCCGATATTCATTTTCATTATAAACGCGCGATTGAGGCCGCAGATGCCGGGGCTGCGTGTCTGCGCATTAATCCGGGAAATATCGGGACTGCGGCGCGCGTGAAAGAGGTGATAAAAGCCGCCAAAGATCACGGATGTTCTATTCGGATTGGGGTGAATGCCGGCTCACTTGAAAAACATTTATTGGATAAATACGGTGAACCTTGTCCTGATGCGATGATTGAAAGCGGGCTGGATCATATCCGTATCCTTGAGGATAATGATTTTCGCGAATATAAAATCTCGGTCAAAGCGTCCGATATTTTTATGGCAGCAGCCGCTTATCAAGGGTTGGCAGATGTCACGGATGCGCCGATCCATCTGGGGATAACCGAGGCAGGCGGGCTGGTTTCAGGCACTGTCAAATCGGCAATAGGCATGGGAAACCTTTTGTGGGCAGGGATCGGCGATACCATTCGCGTGTCCCTTTCGGCGGACCCTGTCAAGGAAGTAAAAGCCGGGTTTGAGATACTTAAATCTCTGGGGCTACGCCATCGCGGCGTCAATATTATTTCCTGCCCGTCTTGTGCGCGCCAGGGGTTTGATGTGATCAAGGTCGTCGCCGAGCTAGAAAACCGCCTTGCCTATATTCACACACCGATTAGCCTGTCGATCATCGGTTGCGTGGTCAACGGCCCCGGTGAGGCCTTGATGACGGACGTGGGATTTACAGGTGGCGGTGCGGGGTCAGGTATGGTTTATTTGGCGGGCAAACAGGACCATAAGCTTGGCAATGAGGGAATGATTGAACATATTGTTAAAATGGTTGAAACTCGAGTTAAAGAAATAGAAACAATGCAGGGGACTGCGGATAACGCAGCGTAATCACATGATACGAATGGCTATATTTTTAGTATTCCTGAATATCGTCGGAGCAGGGGCAATATTTTACAAGATCGGCACGGTGGAACATGATCCCGAGGTTTGGCATGTTGACCCGCTGACCGAAGTGCAATCGTTAAAACCCAATAGTTACCGCATGGCACCGCCTGATTTAACACCGGAATTCGTTGACCAGCCCTCGCCGGTTTACAGCGCGAATCCCACCCTTATGGCCAAAGCATTTGATGATTTTGTACTAAGTCAAAGCAAGACAGAACGCATCGCAGGATCCCCTGAAGAGGGTTGGATGACCTATGTGCAACGCACGCCACGGCTGAATTTTCCGGATTATATTTCGGTTAAATTTATAGATCTAAACGGCGGAAAATCCACCATTGCAATCTATTCGCGTTCGCGCTTTGGCCATAGCGATCAAGGGGTGAATGCACAACGCGTAAGAACCTGGGTTGCGACGCTAAGTTCATTTGAGGAATAGCGAAAATCCTTCGCCAATTTCCCGATAAATCAAATGAAGAAAACCGATGATAGCCCCTGAAAAACTTGAACAAATCAGCCAACGCTTTGCTTTTATTGAGGCGAAACTATCCGGTGGTGCAGATGCCTCTGAACTGGCGGCGCTAGGGCGTGAATATGCTGAACTAAAACCGGTAGTCGAACAAATTGAGGCGTATCAGGGGTATATCCAGGCTGAATCTGAGGCCAAATCCATGCTGGATGATCCTGAAATGGCCAGCCTTGCAGCAGAGGAATTGCAACAGATAAAGGTTAAGCTGCCTGCGGCGGAACACGCCATTACCCTTGCGCTTTTGCCCAAAGACGAGGCGGATCGCAAACCGGCAATCATCGAGATTCGCGCAGGCACGGGCGGTGATGAGGCCGCGTTATTTGCCGGTGATCTGTTGCGCATGTATCAGCGGTTTTGCGAGGATCACGGTTGGAAATTTGAAATCGTTTCGGAAACCTCCACCGGAGTCGGCGGCTATAAAGAAGTTATCGCCAACGTTAAAGGTGAAGGGGTGTTCGCGGTTTTGAAATTCGAATCCGGTGTACACCGCGTGCAACGTATTCCCGCCACGGAATCCGGTGGCCGTATTCATACATCAGCCGCCACTGTCGCCGTGCTGCCCGAGGCCGAAGATGTTGATATCGATATCCCCGCCAATGATATTCGTATTGATACGATGCGCTCTTCGGGGGCGGGCGGGCAACACGTGAACACCACTGATTCTGCGGTGCGCATCACCCATTTGCCCACAGGTATTGTGGTGACCTCTTCGGAAAAATCCCAACACACTAACCGCGCCAAGGCGATGCAGGTTTTGCGCACTCGGCTTTATGATCTTAAACGCCAGGAACTGGATGATGTGCGCGATGCCAAACGCAAAGGGCAGGTGGGGTCCGGTGATCGCTCGGAACGTATCCGCACCTATAATTTTCCACAGGGACGGGTGACGGATCATCGTATTAACCTCACGCTTTATAAACTAGATCAGGTGATGCAGGGCAGTATTGACGAATTTGTCCAAGCATTGTCTGCGGCGGACCAGGCGGAAAAAATGGCGGCACTTGACCCGTGACACGCACTGTAAAAGCCGCGTTGATCTTGGGTGGCGACGTCTTATCCGCCGCCAATATTCCCAATCCGGACAGGGACGCACAGTTGCTTTTGGCCCACGCCACAAACACCGATGCTGCCCGTCTATTTTTGGAACCTCTGCGAATTGTTTCCGGGCAAAACTGGGCCAAATATCAGCAGTATTTAAACGCGCGGGCGCAATCCCAGCCCATCAGCCAAATCATCGGTGGGCGGGAATTTTGGGGGCGGTGGTTTAAGGTCACGCAAGATGTGCTTGACCCGCGCCCCGAAACCGAAACCCTGATTGGGCTGGCGCTTGATCTTGGACCTGTCAAGCGGGTTCTTGACCTTGGGTGTGGCGCGGGGATTTTGGCAATTACACTGGCCGCAGAATGGCCAGATTCACAGTTTACGGCGGCTGATATCAGCGTGGCAGCATTGGATATAACGGCGCAAAACACCCGTTTGATTGGGGTGCAAGACCGCATAACGCTCCAACGCTCTGACTGGTTTGATGAGATTAATGCGCGCTATGATTTAATCCTTTCAAACCCGCCCTATATCACAGAATGTGAAATGCAGGCACTATCACCCGATGTTAAAAACTGGGAGCCACATCTAGCCTTAACCCCCGGGGGCGACGGCTTGGATGCTTACCGCGCTATTGCCAAAGGTTTAAGGCAACATCTTGCAGTGGACGGTATTGCAATGTTTGAAATCGGATATTTACAAGGTGCAAGCGTTGCTAAAATATTTAAATCTGTTGGCTTTAAAACAACAATTTCAAAAGATTTAAGCGATCATGACCGTGTTGTTACTGTTCAAAGTTAAAAAACCGCAAAAATGTGTTAATTTGAGAGGATTATAACCATTTTTTCCTTGTTGTAGAGGGTATTTTACGTATAACATGCAGTATCCGCATCAGATTAAGGTTGTTACGGGCATTGCCCAGTCTGTGGATACGTTGACCAAAATCGGAAACACTTCGTAAGGAAACAGCGCGTATGGCGCGCTACCTTTTCAAACCACATTTCATAAGTCTGAGAACATGAGACCATCAAACAAATCGCGTTCACGCAACAAAAATAATAATCGCCGCAACAATAATAATGCTGGCGGAAATGTCGTCAATCGAGTTTTTGACAGTGCCGGCCCTGATGGGCGGGTGCGTGGCACGCCACAGCAAATCATTGAGAAATATAGTGGGCTGGCGCGGGATGCTCAATTGGCGGATGACCGTGTAGCCGCAGAGAATTTCCAGCAACACGCTGAACATTACAACCGTTTGTTACAAGTCGCCCAACGCCAAATAGCGGAACGTCAGGCCGAACATGCAGAACGTCAGGCAGAACAAAATGCGCTGCGCCAGCAGCAACAGGTTGAGAAAAAGAAGGAACGGGATGAACAACCAGATGTGCCTGGCGGGTTTGAGGCGAATGCAGGGCAGCCGGCTGAAGATACCAGCAATCTGGTTGCTACTCCTGAAAGCACACAGCCAAAACCGCGCAGCCGAAATACGCGCCAACGCAAAGAAACTGCGCCAGAAAATTTGGATGTGAAGGTTGAAACCGAGGCTTCGGTGGTCGAAACACCGCAAGAAACATCGGCAACTGATTCTGTTAACGGCTGATTATTTCGGAAATAATACGCGGCTAAGGCGGCAAAACCCCTCAAGAGAGATCTGTTCTGCGCGCAGAGTTGGATCAATATCTGCACGCTGAATGCGCGTGGCAATATCAGGGCCGAGGCTTTTCAAACTTGCGCGCAACATCTTGCGCCGCTGCCCGAATGCCAGGGCTACAGTTCTGCTCAAATCTCTTTGATCAGCTTCAAAACGCGGCGTGTCCAGACGTTCAAGATGCACAACAGCCGAGGTAACTTTGGGCGGCGGTGTAAAGGCTTGCGGTGAAATTTCAAAGGCGATTTTTGGCTCTGTGCGCCACTGCGCCAACACCGACAGACGCCCATATGCCTTAGAGCCGGGTCGCGCGACGATACGTTCAGCCACTTCTTTTTGAAACATCAAGGTCAGGCTTTGCCATTTTGGTGGCCAATTTTTCGTGGAAAGCCAACGGGTTAAAAGCTCCGTGCCGATGTTATAGGGCAGATTGGCGACAATGCGTATGGGTGCACTGAGTTGATCAAAAGCCTCAATTTCAAGCGCGTCACCTTCAATCACGGTTAAGCGATCAGGATAGGTCTCTGAAATTTGGTTAAGGGCGGGCAGGCAGCGGTGATCGCGTTCGATAGCTACAATTTTGCGTGCACCTTCCATCAACAAAGCCCGGGTTAACCCCCCGGGGCCAGGCCCGATTTCCAACACATCGCAAGCGCTTAAATCCCCGGCACGACGGGCGATTTTTGAGGTAAGGTTAAGATCCAACAGGAAATTTTGGCCAAGCGATTTTTGCGCACTCAGACCGTGTTCAGCAATAACTTCGCGCAATGGAGGCAGGCCATCAATGTTCATCGGGTACCACGGTTTTTTGCCATACGCCAGGCAGCGCGCAAGGCCTCTTTCAGCGATGTTGGATCAGCGCGCCCTGTGCCGGCGATATCAAATGCGGTACCATGATCGGGGGATGTGCGAATGAACGGCAAGCCAAGTGTGGTGTTGACCCCGGCAGCAAAATTAAGGGTTTTAAGTGGGATCAGGGCTTGATCGTGATACATGCACAGGGCCAGATCATAGGTTTCGCGCGCCGCTGCATGAAACATTGTATCAGCGGGCATTGGGCCGCAGAGATCAAAACCCTCAGCGCGCAATGCATCCAAAACCGGCGTAATTAAAGTGATTTCATCGCCGCCCATAGCCCCGCCTTCGCCAGCATGCGGGTTCAGCCCTGCCACGGCAATTCTCGGGGTTGAGATATTAATATCCGCAATCATGGCTGCGTGGGTTACGCGAATGGTTTGCTCTAACAGGGTGGGGGTTAGGACGGCTGTTACCTGATTGAGCGCAATATGAATGGTCACCGGCACGACCCGCAATTCCGGGGCGCTTAGCATCATCACCGGGCATGGAATATTGCCCAATTCACCCAGAAATTCCGTATGTCCGGGGAAAGCAAAGCCAGCACCATCTTGCAGCGCTTTTTTATGAATGGGATTTGTTGTCAACGCGCAAGCCTTGCCAGTTTGCACAAAATCCACCGCGCGTTCGATCATTTCAACCACGATGGCGGCGTTTTTGGGGTTTGGAAGGCCGGGCAAGGCGGGCGCTTGCAAGGGGTGGTGCAACACGGGCAGGCCACGCATCTGGGCCGCACTCGCCTCAGCTGGAGAGCTGATTTCAACAATTGGGATATTCATTTTTTCGGCCATATCTGCCATATGTTTATGGTCAGCAAGCAGGAAAAACGGTATTTCTATCTGCATTTCCTGCCAGGCCTTGAGGGCGATTTCCCCACCAATACCTGCGGGTTCCCCTAAGGTCAGGACAACAGGTTTGTGGTTCATCGTTTCTCAATTATGGCGTTGCGGCGTAGCTCTAACAGGTAACCAGAGGCGAGATTACCCAGTTTTTGCCCGAACACGTTATTTGTCAGTTGCGCCTTTACGGCATCATTGAGGTCGGTTGAACGGTCACAAAGTTGCACCAGTTTTACACTGTCTCCATTAACAATCACCTCACTTTTGCCGGGCATCAGGCGGGCCAGCGCCAGGGCGATATCTGTGGGCACATCATTTACGCCAAGTGGGCCAAACAGACCGCTGCCAGCGGCATAATTCGCGGCCGTTGAGCTGCTTTCACTGCATTCATCCAAGCCGTGTTGCATTGCGCGTGCGGTTGCAGACCCATTGGCGCGCCCGGATAAATCCAACACTGCATAGCGCAGCGAAACCTGCTTTTGCAATGGGCTGCCTGTGACTTTGCTTGCTATCACCTTCAACAAAATAATGCCGGTTGATACGCGCACAGGCTTTGAGACCTGCCCGGCTGACAACCCCAGAACCTGCGCCGCAATCGGGCCGGGCAGGCGTTCGGGCGCAAGCCAGCCGATTTTACCACCATTTGCCGCCGTAGCAGCTCGACTGAAACGTTTCACGGCCTCATCAAAACTGGCGCCATTGTTCAAATCGCGTGACAGACGCTGGGAAAAAGCCATGGTTGCCTCTTCGCCGCGTTCGGCAAAGGGCAGGGCGATTTCGGCCAAAAGAATGGTTTCCTGCGTAACAGCCGCCGCGACATTTATGGCATTATCAAGATCAACCTGGGTAGGGTCGGCAAAACTGCGAAAGCGCGCCTGAACAATTTCGCGCCACAGCAATTGCACCATGTAATATTCTTCAAACGCCTCACGCGAAACCCCGCGAGTGCGTGCACGTGACCACAATGCCTCAGCTGTGGTATTGCTGTTTTGGGCGGCTGTATCAATCGCGCGGGCAAGGGAGCCGTCGGTCAGATTTGCACCAATCGCCCGGGCAGCGGATATCTTCAAACGATCCTCGATCAGCTGGTCAACTGCGGCCTGTTTAATATCACCTCCACGAAAACCAAGCGCGCGCAACATCTTTACACGCTGATCGATATCAAAATGGCTGATGATGGAATCATTAACCGCATAGGCGGCAGAATATGGGTTTTGTGCCTGTAGAGGCCCAAGCCCCCCAAACAGCGTAATCATAAGTATTATTAACCAGTTAAGGGGCTTGCCCATAATCTCTACCTCATATTACCCTAATACGAACAGCGCGATGCTGGCCATTTATCTTCCGTATTTCCACCGAATCCTGCAAGCTTTATTATCAGATCAATATCAGTTGTTGCAGGTACAATATTCGAAGTTGTAAAGCGACGCGAGAGCGAAAGCCCTATTTCGATGCATTCATTGCCATAAGTAATGCCGCCACCCGCCGAAACCGCCGCTCCAGAGACAAAATCACGGGTCCAATTCATGTTAATCTCCCAGTTTGGCGCAAAACGATAGCGCCCGTGCAAAGTACCTTCGCCCCGTTCAATCGGAGAGCCGGCCAAAGGGTCAGGGTAAAGGTACACAAACGTACCCCCGACATCCCATTGAGAAAATGTAAGATCAAATTTGGATTCCGCGCGTTTTACGGTCAATTTTTCATCAAACAAAAACCGGTTTGCAAAGGAAAAATTTGGCGGCAGTGCAAAATTTATCGCCCCAAGAAAATCCTGCGTAAACTGACTGGTTGTATCTGAACGCAGCACAACACCGCCAGCCAAACCGATATTCCAGCCGTCATCATCTAAAATTGTATAGGTCGCACCGATGTTGGCGCGGTGCCCGGTTTCAGATGCATCCCGCCCGGGATAACGGCTGAAATTGAACAGGTTTGTTTCATCAAATTCCGCCTGTAAACTGTCCTCATTAGGTACAATATCATTCCAGTTAGGATCATCAGTATATAAAAATTGTACAATTGGCTCAAAGACATGACTGCCATTAGAGGTTTGGCGGATCAACGGCCATTTAAGCTCGGCGCCGATTGTCGGGTGAAAATTTATCAACGTTCGATCAGGAAAGGCAAGCGTGTCCCATACACGATAAAAATTAAGATCCGCCCGGGCAAAAACCGCAGCCCGGATACCAAAAGCAAATTCAACCGGCAGACGCCAATCAGCGCTGGCACCAAGGCGGGCTACATCCTGCCCGGTTTTGCGAAACAGGCCAACACTGTTGATTTCATAGCCGACTTTAGAGCCAAAAGCCAAATCCGTATAGTATTTCCGATATGATATTTCAGGGATCACAAAGGGGATTGTGGCATTATCCTCATCGTCTCTGAGGCTAAGTAAATAGGCGCTTGCCAGTGAAAAATACTGATCTTCTTTATAGCGGTTAAGGACAATTTCGCTGACAATTCGATCCGTAGTATCATAGCCAAATTGCTTCATAAAACCGGTATCACTGACGGTAGTAATATCAAAGGTAAGCGCATAGCTATCGCGAAAGGCAAACCCGCCCTTTAGTTTGAAAAAACCGCGCCCGAACGCGCCAGCTGTGTCTTTTAGAGCCAATGCGCCAAACATATCAAATCCACCGTTTTGAAACCTCTGGCGATATTCAGCGTCAATTATTTGTGCACCATCAAGGGTGAACGTCGGGGTGATCGTCGCATCGGCATGATGACCAAGCGTAAGATAATAAGGTAATTTCAGGCCATTACCAAAATATTCCGAGGATAGAAATGTCGGGACTAGAAAGCCGGACGCGCGTGTCACATCAGGGGAAGGTATGCGCATATAGGGCAAAAAAGCGATAGGGAAACCGAAGACTTCAAGAGTGGCGTCACTGAAATATATGCGTCGTGCTTTTTCATCATGTACGATTTTTGCGGCACGGATTTGCCAGACCGGTGTCGGGCGATCGGCGCAAACACGGCAAGAACTGGCGACAACGTTGCTCATGGTGTTGAAACGCCCGTCGGTGCGGCGCATCTCGGCGGCTGCGATTTGCAACTGTTCGGCCAGTAACAGGCGCGCCCCAAGGATTATGCCGCTGCGTAGATCTTTGGATAATTGGGCGAACTCGGCTGTTATTACAGTGCCATTTTCCTCATGAATGGTAATTGGCCCGGTTGCCGAAATATTACCCGCGTGTGAATCATACCGAATTTCAGCAGCCGTTAATAGGCGGCCTTTGTGATAAATTTGAACATTCCCTGTGGCTATCAGGATGCCTGTACTTTGATTAAGAAAGATTGAATCAGCAACAAGACTAATCACCGGGGTTGTCTGGGCTGTAGATATGTTGGGAAATAACAGACATAGAGTCAGTGAAAAAAAACCTATTTTACAAAGAATTATATGTACATAGCTGTGTTTTTTTAACATCCTCCACATCTATTTTCACCCATCCTCCAAATGTAACAGTAAGGCCAATGCAATCAGCAGTGCCGCAGTTGCAGGTGCCCAAGCGGCTAGCAGAATAGGGACTTCTTGCGCTACTCCAAGGGATTCGACAACGTTTTTAAGGGCAAAAAGCAGAAAACCAGACAGGACAGCAATCAGTGCCATGACCCCCGCATTGCCAAATCGTGAGGGTCTAAGCGCGAAAACTGCGCCGGTCAGGACCATTGCTGCCAGTAACATCGGGGTTGCCAGTTGTGATTGGAGAAACAAGCGGTGGCGCACGGATGTAAAACCGGATGTTTCAAGTTGCTGAATAAACTCGGGGATCTTCCAAATCGAGATTTTTCGTGGCGGGCGAAAACTGCCAAGGATCTTGTCGCCGGTTAAATCTGTCGGGATATCAAGCCTGTTAAATGTCTTGATATCATTCATAACTGTGAGGTTTTCATCCATAAACTGCCATTGGGTTGCCTGACTTAAACGCCAGTTCCCTTGAAATAATTGTGCGCGCAAGGCCTCAATCCGGCGCAATAATATACCCTCGGGCGTGAATTCGTGAAAACGCACGCTATAAAGCAACGCGCCACTGTTTGCAGCGCTTTTGGCCTGGATGATAAAGCTACCAAGCTCGGTCGATTGACGTAGCCATAACCCATCTTTAGAAAAAGACAGCAAATTTGGATCATTCCCGGTAAAACTTGCACGGATTGTGTCATGTTTGCGAATGGTTGCTGCAATTATCGGGTTGAAAATGGCAACGCCAAACATGCCAAGTATAATCGCCGTTAACACTGGCCCCATCAGAATTTTGAGCGCTGAAATCCCCGAAGCCCGCACCACGACCAGTTCACTGGAGCGCGAAAGGCCAAGGAATGTAAATAGGCTGCCCAGCAGAGCAACCAGTGGAAAGGTAATAAAAAGAATCTCTGGCATGCTGGTCAGAATAAGCCAGATTGTGGTTGCAAAATCGGCACCTTTTTGTTCCAAAAACCGCAGTTGCTCGGTTCCGTTTAGTAATAATATAAGGATAAATATCCCGATTTGCACCTTGAGCATATTACCTAAAAACCGCCAGATAATATAGAAATATATTGTCATTTTACCCCCTCAAGCACACGGGTTTTCCACTGCCCTTTATTGTTTGCGTGCAGCAATAACAGGCTGGCGACAAGTAATGTAATTAAAGGGGGCAAATATGCGGCGAGGTATTGGCTCGGCTCGGCGCTAACCCAGGATTTAGCCGCCAGGGTCAAAATCAGCGCAGTTATACCCAAAACCGATGTTACTGTGATGCGCATCCCAAGGCCGGCTCGGCGGTATTTTGCGGATAATAGCATTGCCACGGCGAAAAGTGGTAAAATTAACGCTAACATCGGTTGGGCCAACTTATTATGCCCTTCGGCGAAATACGCCCCGAATGGACGGGTTGCGCCTGCATCGATCAATTTTTGCGGCGCTAATAGTTCCGGTAATGTATATTCCACAGGTAAACGGTTGCGGGTATTGGTCTGGTTAACCAAATCGGATAAATCAAAGACGAATTGGCTGAATTCTACCGTATTCACGGTGTTTTCTTTCACAAAATACCGCTGGGCAATACCATTTGACATCACCAACCGCAGCTCCAACTTGTCACCATTTTGATCCTGTTGCAGTAATGCCTGATGTGCAGAATAGGTCACGGGGGAATTTGGGTCTCTTTGGTCGTGCAGAAACATTCCAATGATTTCACCAGCTTTGCTGGAGCTCTTAATGTAGATTGTAATGCCTTGAGCGGGGTGAATAAACTGTTTTTCCCGCAAAAATGTTCCAAGAGCATCGCGTTTGATGATCTGAATTTGATCACCAAGGCGCGTATTAGCAATCGGCAGCAGGGCAATTACCACAATATACATGCCCATCATGACAAAAATCCCGAATATTAATGTGGATTTTGCGATCCGCATTGGTGAAACACCCGCGGCCATGGCAACGACCATTTCGGATTCGGTATAAAGTTTGTTAACCGTGAAGATAGTCGCGATGAACGCTGATATGGGCAAGATCATCGACAGGACATTTGGCAACAGCAGGGATGAAAATTCCAGAAAAATAAGGCCGGAACGCCCACTGTCGATCACAATTTCCACCAAAGGCAAGGTCTGCGCCAGCCACAATATTCCCGCCAGCGCCAACGTGAAAAACCCGAATGGTCCGAGATGTTGCAAAAATAAATATCGATCAAGCCGGTTCACGAGTCAGCATACCCTTTAATTTTTGGACATATTACCTAACCGGGCGTATTTCGTCACCCCTAACTGGTCAAGCGCTCGTTATGAGGGTACCAATAACATAGCAAGATTCTGCCCGTTTTTAGGAGAGACACATGACAACCCCGATTGAAATTAATTTCAACGACGCTGACATTGAAAAAATTGCAAGCCTTACCGGGAAAATTGCCCTTTTGGTTAGTCCAGATGGCAAAATGGACACATTGGCGCGCCGGGTTAACCGCCTGTCAAAGGGTGCGATTGCGCGGTTTATTGAAAATGATGCGTTTGAAAAGTTGGAAATCGGTGATGGGATCACATTATCCTTCCCCGCCGGTATGCAGGCCGAGGCCGTGCAGGTGGTCAAACTGCCCAAACGCCCCAGTATTTTTGATGCCCGCAAAGCCGGGGCCGCGATGGCAAAATTTAAGGGCCATGATATGCTGCATGTGCTGGCCGCAAGCAATCCAAGAGCGGCGGATATTTCTTATGGGCTTGCTTTGCGGGCCTATGCTTTTGTGGCGCATAAAACCGCTGTGGATGATGAAATGCTGGGTGCGCAATTTATGGTAAATGATCCAGTTGCCGTTGCCGCGGAGGCGTCGCCAATGGCCGCCCTTAGCGAGGCTGTGTTTTTTACCCGTGATCTGGTGAATGAGCCGTCAAACATTTTGACCACAACCGATTTTGCGGCGCGTTTGGCGGCAATGCAAGAGCTTGGTCTTGATGTTGAAATTCTGGAAGAGCCAGCCTTGGAAGCGCTTGGTATGCGCACGTTACTGGCCGTGGGGCAGGGGTCGCGTAGCCCCTCCAAGGTTGTTGTTATGCGCTGGAATGGTGGCGGCGATGAGGCGCCATTTGCGCTTGTTGGTAAGGGGGTGGTGTTTGACACGGGCGGTATTTCGATCAAACCATCCATCGGAATGGAAGATATGACCATGGATATGGGCGGGGCCGGGGTCGTTTCAGGGGTTATGCGCGCATTGGCGCTGCGCAAGGCAAAAACCAACGTTGTCGGCGTGGTTGGACTGGTGGAAAACATGCCCGATGGCGATGCAATGCGCCCGGGCGATGTAGTGCGCTCTATGAAGGGTGACACGATTGAAATTAACAACACCGACGCTGAGGGACGCCTGGTTTTGGCCGATATTCTTTGGTATACTCAAGAAAAGTTCCAACCGAGCGGCGTGATAAATCTTGCGACCCTTACCGGGGCGATTATGGTCGCGCTCGGGGATGTGCATGCCGGTGTTTTTTCCAATAATGATGGGCTTTGCAAGGAATTCATGCAAGCGGCCGCAGATGAAGACGAAAGTGCCTGGCGCATGCCGCTTTGTGCGCCTTATGATAAAATGCTAAAATCGCGCGTGGCGGATATGAAAAATTCCACTGGAAAACTAGCCGGAGCATCAGCTGCAGGGCAATTTTTACAACGTTTTATCAAGGAAGACACGGCCTGGATTCATCTTGATATTGCCGGTGTGGCCTTGCTCAAAACCGAGAGTACATTGGCCCCGAAGGGTGCAACTGGCTGGGGTGTACGCGCGCTTGATCGACTTATTCGCAATAAGTTCGAGACGTAAATATGGCCGAGGTTCTGTTTTACCATTTAACCCAAACTCCGTTGGAACGTATGTTGCCGGAGCTTTTGGAAAAATCCTTGCAACGGGGGTGGCGGGTGTTGGTTAAAGGCGGGGATTCGGCGCGGCTGGATTTCTTAAATGCGGCGCTTTGGACCTATCGTGATGACGCTTTTTTGCCCCATGGCACGGCTGATGATCCGATGCCTGCGGATCAGCCAGTTTACCTGACGACAACGGATGAGGAACCCAATAGTGCAGATATTCTGATGTTGGTGGACGGGGCAACATACCCCACACAAAACATGACAAAATTCACCCGTGTATGTTTGCTATTTGATGGAAATGACGTTGATGCCGTAACTGCAGCACGGGCAGACTGGAAGGCGGTAACGGCAGCTAAATACCCGGCGAAATACTGGGCACAACAGGATGGCAGCTGGGCACAAAAGGCGGAAAATTTACCTTAATGTGACAGAAATACCGGAATTTCACTTTTGGCGAGCACCGTATTGGTAACACCTCCGAATAGATCTTCGGCAAGTTTTGAATGTTCATAAGCGCCCATGACCAATAATTCAGCATTTGTTTGGCTAAGTGTTTCCAAAAGGATTTTGGTAACAGAACCAATTTTATGCGGCTTTTGTATGGCTTTTGCCGTAATGCCGTGGCGCGCTAAATGGGTGATAACTGGTTGAATTGTTGTGGTGAAATCCTCATCATTGCTGATATTTATCAGTGTTAGCTCTGATGTATCATCCAAAAACTGCATAGCTTCGGCAAGTGCTCGGGCCGCAGCTCGACGGCCATCCCAAGCCAGGGCAATGCGTTTTGGTATCCGTATAGCACTATAGTTTTTGGGCACAACCAGCACCGGGCGTCCGGCATTTCGGGCGATTATATCGGGGTGGACTTCCATATGCTGGTAATAGTTTTCACGATCTTCAACACCCATAATAATCACATCAAAGGCACGTCCGATTTCCAGTAATTTCTGATCAGCCTCGCCAAATTTATCCAAATAATGCACCATATGCGTATTCATGGAAATTGTGGCGCTCTCAAAGGCCGTTTTTATTTCAGCGCGATGTTCACGATCTGCCTCTTCGATCTGTTGCATGGCAAGCTGCGGAAAATAATCCCCATAGGCATACAGCATTTTGGGTAGGCCACGGGTCAAAACGCCGGTCAGATGTGCCGTATAAGCCTTTGCCATCATGGTGCTATAGCCAAGTGCGGATTGTGAGCTTTGGCTGGCATTATATGCGACAAGAATATTTTTAAATGTCATAACATGCTCCTAAATAGTGCTGTTAAGCCAATATTAGGATAAATACGCGATACATACCTTGATATATATCATCCAGACTGTGTGGCCAAAAATCCGTATTCACGCAAACCGTCCAGCACAAATTGCACCGAAAGGGCGGCCAGAAACATGCCCATCAGACGGGTGATCAGGTTGATGCCTGTATGTCCAAGCACACGTTCCATCATGCCGCTAGCCATAAATAATAAAAAAACGATAACCAACACGGCGAGCATCACCAGATAGATGGTGATCTGGTTGGAAACCACGCCGGAATTTTGCCCCATCAACAGGATGATTGTTGTCATCGCCCCGGGACCGGCAATAAGCGGCATGGCGAGGGGGAATACTGCGGGGTCCGGTCTGGCGTCATCTTCGGCATTATCTTCGGCGGTTTTTTCGCGGCGTGGTGTGCGTTTTTCAAACAGCATTTCGATAGCAATCAAAAACAGCAATATCCCGCCCGAGATGCGAAACGCCGGCATGCCGATACCGATTTTGTTTAAGACAAACTCGCCCGCAATACCAAACACAGCTAAAATACCGGCGCCCGTTGCCAAGGCCCGCAGCGCGACACTTAAGCGTTGTCGTGTGGTCATGCCAACGGTCAAAGTAACAAAAAGCGGTGCCAAACCGATGGGATCGATAATCACAAACAGGGTGACAAACGCAGCCGTTGCAAGTTCGATATCCATATCAGCCTCTTGCTTCCAGTTTTTCCAGCGCGTTCATCCACAAGGTTTCCGCGCGTTCCAGACCCTCGCTTACCTCAACGTGTTTTTTTTGCCACATGCTGATCGCCGCTGCCTCGCCATCATAAAATCCGGGCTCGGCCATTTTTAGATCCAGCTTGTCGCGCATCTGCTGCAACTTTGTCACGCGATCTTCGCAATTAGCAACCTCTTCGCGCAATTTTTCTTTGGAAATCTTTTTTGCCCGCTTGCCCTTTTGCTTTTTATCAGTCTTTGGCAAGCCGCCACGTTCGCGTAAAAGCATCTTGCGATAGGCGTCCATATCCTCGGTGTAAGGGGTAACGGCGCCGTCTTTTACCAGCCATAAATGATCGGCGACCAGTTCGACCAGGGATTGGTCATGGCTAACCAGAATAACTGCCCCGGTGTATTCGGTTAAAGCCGCCACCAGCGCCTCGCGGGATTGAATATCAAGGTGGTTAGTCGGCTCATCGAGGATAATCAGGTGAGGGGCATCAATGGTGGCGATCAGCAAGGACAAGCGCGCTTTTTGTCCGCCAGACAGGCGCCCGACTTTGGTCTCTACAATTTCAGCATGTAAGCCACCCGCGGCCAGACGGGCGCGAATTTTGCCCGGCAATTCTTTGGGGCGCAGGCGCTGGATATGCTGGATTGCCGTTTCCTCGACGTCCAGTTCATCGACCTGATGCTGGGCAAAAAAACCGACCCGCAATTTTGTCGCCGCGTATTTTTGCCCCGACATAACAGGTAGACGATCAGCAATCAGTTTGGCAAAAGTGGATTTCCCTTGCCCGTTCGCCCCCAAAAGCGCGATGCGGTCATCCTGGTCAATCCGTAAATCCAACCCGCGCAAAATCGCTTTGCCATCATAGCCAACGGCAGCATTTTCCAGCCGGATAATCGGGGGCGACAGCTCCTCGGGTTCGGGGAAATTGAACGGGCTGACATGGTCGCCAACAATCGGGGCAATCGTGCCCATACGTTCCAGCGCCTTGATCCGGCTTTGCGCCTGTTTGGCCTTGGAGGCCTTATAGCGAAACCGATCGATATAGCTTTGCATATGCTCGCGCGCCGCGTCTTGTTTCTTTTTCTGGGCGATGATCTGGTCAAGTTGTGCCCGCCGCGTGCGTTCAAATGTGTCGTAATTGCCCGTATAAAGGGTCAGTTTTTGTTGGTCCAGATGCAGGATCGAGGTGACCGAGCGGTTAAGCAAAGCTTTGTCGTGGCTAATGATCAGCACCGTATGCGGATAGCGTGTCAGATAGTTTTCCAGCCAGATGGACCCCTCAAGATCAAGGTAATTTGTTGGCTCATCGAGCAACAAAAAATCCGGTCTTGAGAAAAGCACAGCCGCCAGAGCCACCCGCATCCGCCAGCCCCCGGAAAAATCCGCGCAAGGCTGTTGTTGGGCGTCATTGTCAAAGCCAAGACCATGCAAAATACTGGCCGCACGGGCCTCGGCAGAATGGGCTTCAATGTCGGCAAGGCGCATATGGATGTCAGAAATCCGCATAGGATCACTGGCGGTTTCTGACTCCGCCAGCAGTTCCATGCGTTCAGTATCAGCCGCCAAAACCACCGAAATCAAGCTTTCAGGGCCAGAGGGCACCTCTTGGGCAACACCGCCGATACGCGCGCCGCGCGGGATCTCGATATCCCCATCATCCAACACCCATTCGCCGCGAATTAGCTTGAATAACGTGGTTTTACCCGCACCGTTACGCCCGACGATTCCGACCTTATGCCCGGCAGGAATTGTAACGCTAGAGCTGTCGATCAGCTTGTTGCCTTCAAGGGTAAAGGATATGTTTCGTATTGCCAGCATGGGCGGCTATGTCGCCGTTCTGTGCGCCGCTGTCAATGGCTGAGCGTGACGGGTCGGATTTAGGGCTTTAATGTGGTGCAATGCCATGTTAGTTGCGCGCCATATTCAACTGGGCTGCGGCCCGCGCAAAAGGACGATTCCCATGGCACTTCAACGCACATTTTCCATCATCAAACCCGACGCCACCAAACGCAACCTGACCGGCGCGATTGTCGCGAAATTTGAGGCCGCCGGCCTGCGCGTCGTTGCCTCTAAACGCATCCAGTTGACATTGGCACAAGCGCAAGAATTCTACGGCGTGCATTCCGAGCGTCCATTTTTTGGCGAGTTATGCGAGTTCATGATTTCCGAGCCGATCGTTGTACAAGTCCTTGAAGGCGAAGATGCGATTGCCAAAAACCGCGAAGTCATGGGCGCCACCAACCCCGCCGACGCTGACGCCGGCACCATCCGCAAAGAATTCGCGCTGAGCATCGGTGAAAACTCGGTCCACGGGTCCGACGCCCCGGAAACCGCCGCCGAAGAAATCGCCTATTTCTTTTCCGGTCTGGAATTAGTTGGGTAATCGGACACCCGAATCCCAAGCTTATCAAGGGCCGCCTCGATATCGGGGCGGTCTTTTTTGTGGCCTTTCAACGCATCAAAACGTTTACGCAGGGCGACTTTTTCATCGCCTTTGCAATCATTCCAAGGTCGCCCTTGCAGACCCATAACCAGCGCATAGTAGCCGATGAAATGGGGGCGGGTGCCGTTTTTAAGTAATTTTTGATAGGCTGCATCAGCGCCGATTTCGCGCAACTGATCTGCTGTAGTGATGCCGATTTTGGCAAAACTTTTGTCCGAAGCCGGGCCAAGGTTGCGGATGGTGGAAACCGGATCAGGCACGGGCTTGGGCCGCATCAAAACAGGCGCGCGCGGCCTGCCATTCGCTACCATCGGGGTAATGCAGCAGGGATTTCAACAATTGGGCCGAAAAATCGATCGAGGATTCGCGAGGCAACAGCGAGGGCAGGTTGTCAATCGCGGTTAATTCCACCCCGTTCGCAAGCGCAATAAACGGCGCATCCCATGTGGTTGGCGCAGCATAAATCGGCAAGGGGTTAAAATCGCTGAACGGGTCGCAAGACACATCCGAGATCATTTTCAAGCGGCCTTTGCCAAGGTCATCGGACCCAAGTAAACGCAAGCCCGGGCCAGTCATCAGCACGCAATTGACCAGTAAATCATGTTCAAGCAGGGCGGCGTGATCCAGATTTCGGGTCTCTTCAATATCCCATTGTGTGACCTTGTAACCTGCCAGTTCCAGCGCCTCAAGCGCCCCTTGCCCCGAGCGCCCTTTGGCCCCAATAATAATGGCGCGGCGGGGATGATTTACCAGATTACGCAGGATATCCTCAACCTCAACGCGGCTCTCAAAACTTTTGACGCCGCCCCTTGGTCCGCCGCCAAGCTGACGCCACGCCGCCAGTGCGGCCCCCATCCAACCGGCCCAATAGCCAAAGGCGGCCGTGCGCCGGTTATTGATGGTCAGATATTCCAGATCATAAAGGCACCCGCCACCATTGGTGAAACGCGCCAATTCCTTGCGCCAATTGGTTTGACCCTTGTAAATATGGGCGAAATGAATGAAAGGACTGGTCAATTGCACTGGCGCTTCGGGCAGTTCCTTTAGCCCTAAAACCGTAGCATCCCCGGCATTTTGCCAACTCAATCTCGCCACTAGATTGCAGCCCGCTGCAGCATATTCCGCATCGGAAAAAATCCGCTTTTCACTGCGCTCAACTGCGATTTCAAAACCGGATTGTATCAGTTTTTGCGCATCATCTGGTGTAATCGGGGTGCGGCGTTCTGTGGTGCGGGCCTCGTCACGCAGAATGAATTTCATGTGGTTGCTCCTGAAACAGGCAGATTGGGCGGGTGTCAGCTGCCGCAAACTTTCGCAAAACCGCCGGATAGAGGCGATGTTCCAACGGCAGCAACCGTTTGGCAAGTGATTCTGGCGTATCCCCGTCCAAAACCGGCATCACCGCCTGCCCAAGGATCGGCCCGGCATCCAGTTCTGGTGTTACCAAATGCACCGAGCACCCATGGACCTGCATCCCCGCCTCAAGCGTGCGTTTATGGGTGTGCAATCCGGGAAACAGCGGCAGAATCGATGGGTGAATGTTAAGCATCCTACCCTGCCATTTGGCCATGAATTCTGGGGTAAAGATACGCATAAAACCGGCTAGACAGATGATATCAGGCTGCACGGCAAGCAAGTGCTTGTGCAGAGCTGCATCAAAAGCTGCACGGTTGTTTTTATAGGGGCGATGATCGACATGTGCCGTTGCAATCCCCATATCGGCGGCGATTTTCAACCCGCCGGCCTGTGGGTTATTGGAAAATACCAACACCGGCACACATGGGTGATCTGCATCCATATCGCGCACAAGTGCCGCCATATTGGAGCCGCTCCCCGAAATCAGAAATGCCACCCGTTTTTTCATGCAAGCGTGCCACTGTAACGTATGTTTTCACTCTTGGTGACTGTGCCGATGGTAAACACGGTTTCGCCGTTTTCTTCCAGAATTCCGCGTAAATCATCGGCGCGATCAGGGGCGACCACGGCGATCATACCTATGCCGCAGTTAAAGGTTTTAAGCAGCTCGGATTGCGACATCCCGGCCTGATCCACCAGCCATTTAAGGACCGGGGGCAGGGACCAGGCACCAAGATCGATGTCTGCACCATGGCCAACAGGCAGTGCGCGCGGCAGGTTTTCAGTCAATCCGCCGCCAGTGATATGGGCCAGCGCATGCAATCCGCCAGCGCGATACGCCGCCAGACCAGAACGCACATACAGACGTGTGGGTGCCAGCAATGCTGCGCCCAAAGTGCCTGTGCCAAACGGGCAGGGTGCATCCCAACCAAGGCCGGAGTTTTCAACAATTTTGCGCACCAGCGAATAGCCGTTGGAATGCACTCCGCTTGAGGCCAATCCAAGCAAAATATCGCCCGCGGCCACGCCACTGGGTAACATCGCCCCGCGCTCCATCGCGCCAACAGAAAACCCCGCCAGATCAAAATCGCCCTTGGCATACATGCCCGGCATTTCTGCCGTTTCCCCACCAACAAGCGCTGAATTTGACTGACGGCAACCTTCGGCGATACCCTCGATCACTTGGGCGGCCTCGTCTATATCAAGCTTGCCTGTGGCAAAATAATCCAGGAAAAACAGTGGTTCCGCACCTTGGCACACCAAATCATTAACGCACATCGCCACCAGATCAATGCCGACGGTGGATAAAATTCCGGTATCGATTGCAATGCGTAATTTCGTGCCAACCCCATCTGTCGCGGCCACCAAAATCGGGTCAATATATCCCGCAGCCTTGAGGTCAAACATCGCCCCAAATCCGCCCAAACCATCCATGACTCCGGCACGTTTGGTACTGGCCGCCGCCGGCTTGATCCGCTCCACAAGCGCATTGCCCGCATCAATATCAACACCCGCATCGCCGTAAGTTAGCCCGTTGGAACCGTTTGGCATAATGCCCTCCTGAAGTGGAATAATTTGCGCCTGCTTTAGCGCAAGCCTGCCCAAAAGGAAACCCACTTGACCCGCCAAATCCCAGCGCGTATTGAAGCGCCTAGGCGGGCCTGTAGCTCAGTTGGTTAGAGCAGAACGCTCATAACGTTTTTGTCGCAGGTTCAAGTCCTGCCGGGCCTACCA
>CAYSAZ010000011.1:4959-43459 GCA_964429065.1 uncultured Rhodobacterales bacterium | reverse complement strand
ATATCCAGCCAGCTAAACGGCCCGCCGGACCATGGCATAAAGCCCCAGCCAAGGATCGCACCGACGTCGCCTTCGCGGATATCTTCCAAAACACCTTCTTCAAACGCGCGCACGGCTTCCAGTGTTTGCACCATGGCAAGACGATGTTTTACGTCCATAAAATCAGGTTGCTGCGCGGCCACGGGCCAGTTTTCAGCCAAACCTTCCCACAACCCGGTGCGCTTGCCTTTTTCATCATAATTATAAAATCCAGATTTGGATTTACGCCCCAAACGCCCCTCATCGAACAGCTTGAACAACACCTCGTCAGCACTGTCGTCATAAGCATCCCCCATGGCCAGCTTGGTGGCTTTGGCGATTTTTACGCCCAGATCAATCGAGGTTTCATCGTTCAGTTGCAGTGGCCCCAGCGGAAAGCCCAGTTGTTTGGCGGCGTTCTCGATCATTGCAGGTGCTACGCCCTCACGCACCATCCGCAGGCCCTCGTTGATATAGGGAATGATGCAGCGATTGGCATAGAAAAACCGCGCGTCATTAACCACGATCGGGGTTTTGCGGATTTGACGCACAAAATCGAGCGCCTTGGCCACGGCCCGATCACCGGTTTTTTTGCCTTTGATGATCTCGACCAGCGCCATGCGTTCCACCGGGCTGAAAAAATGGATGCCGATGAATTGTTCCGGCTTATCGCTGGCTTTGGCCAACTCTGTGATCGGCAGGGTCGAGGTGTTGGTGGCAAAAATACAATCATCTCCCACGACTTTCAGCACGTTTTTGGTCACCTCGCCCTTAACGTCGACATCCTCAAACACGGCCTCAACAATCAGATCAGCGCCCTTCAGCGCGTCGTAATCGGTGGTGGCCGTAATCAGCGCCAGCACGGCGTCTTTTTTCTCAGGCGTGGTTTTTTTGCGTTTAATCCCCTTATCAAGATAGTCGCTGACATAGGCGCGGCCCTTGTCGGCGGCGTCTTGATCACGATCAATCAGCACTACTTTTATCCCTGCCATCGCGGAAACAATGGCAATGCCAGCCCCCATCATGCCAGCCCCCATAATGCCAAGCTTTTTCACCCGTTGATCCGCAATATCTGGCCGCACCGCACCTTTTTCAAGCGCACCTTTGTTGACAAACAATGACCGGATCATCGCCGCGCTTGACGGGTGGAGCATCACGGAGGTGAACCAGCGCGCCTCAATCCGGATGGCAGTGTCAAAATCGACCAACGCGCCCTCATAGATCGCTGAAAGCATGGCCTTGGCCGCCGGATACACCCCTTGGGTTTTGCCATGCACCATGGCGGCTGCGCCAACAAATGTCATGAAACCGGCGGGGTGATAGGGCGCACCACCGGGCATTTTATAGCCCCGTTTATCCCACGGTTTGATGATGTCATCGTGGCTGGCATTCAACACCCATTCCTTGGCGCGCGCCAGCAGCGCATCGGCGGGCACCACTTCGTCAATCATGCCCGCCGATTTCGCCTTGGCAGGGGGCATCATTTTGCCCTCCAACAAGGATGGCGCGGCCATCATCGGGCCAACCATGCGCACCATGCGCGTGGTGCCCCCTGATCCGGGGAAGATGCCGACCAAAATTTCCGGCAGGCCGATCTTGGCTTTGGGGTTATCCGCGACAATCCGGCGATGACACGCCAGCGCAATTTCGGTGCCGATCCCGGCGCTGGTGCCGGGGTTTGCCCAAGCAATCGGCTTGCCGCCTTTGTTGGTTTTAGCTTCCATACCCGCGCGCTCAATCTTGCGCAAAATCCGGTGGATTGCCATGATGCCATCAAAAATGCCTTGGGCGGGTTTATCCCCCGCATCGGCACGCATTTGCGCCAGCACGTTAAGGTCCATCCCGCCGGCAAAATCGTTTTTCGCCGAAGTGATAATAACGCCCTTAACCGCATCATCCGCCAACGCGTTATCGACAAAACCGTCAAGCTGTTGGAACCCCTCAAAGGTCATAACATTCAGCGAAGTTTCAGGCTGGTTCCACGTTATGGTGGCCACGCCGTCATGATCAAGATCATAGAAAAATTGTTGGGTCATTTTGTTTCCTCCGTTGAAGGGGTTGGCATTGCCGAGCCATCTTTGCGCGTATATTTGCCTTTACCATTGACCAGTTCGATTTTCATATCGACATCTGAATAGGTGCAGGTATCCTTTTTTGCTCTTGTGCCGATAACCAGAAATCTGGCCTCGCTAGCGCTGCGATTGATGAAATGGTGTCCGTTCGTATCGCCTGCGGGAAAGGCGACGCAATCGCCAGGCTTTACGATGGTTTCACCCTCATCCTGAACCAGAACCAGCTTGCCTTGGGTGATCATTACGAACTCGTCTTCGCCGGTATGCCAGTGCCGCATAGATGACACAGACCCTGGCGGCATGATCATCATACTGGCACCAAACTGGGTCAGCCCACCTGCATCGCCAAGTTCCTGCCAAGCGCGATCACCCATCCGGGCGGCATAAGGTGCGGGATAACTGGAACCGTTTTTCACCGGCACTTTTGTAAGGTCAATTTTTGGCATTACATTCTCTCGATTATGGTTGCAGCACCCATGCCGGAGGCCACGCAAAGGGTGGCCAAGGCGGTGCCTTTTCCGCTGCGTTCCAGCTCATCCAATGCAGTGCCGATGATCATGGCGCCGGTGGCGCCCAAAGGGTGGCCAAGGCTGATGGCACCACCGTTTACATTAACCTTTGAATGGTCCACATCGAACGCTTGCATGAACCGCAAAACCACGGCGGCAAAGGCCTCATTAACCTCAAACAGGTCGATATCCGAAATGTTCATCCCGCTTTCGGACAGAATTTTTTGGGTAACCGGCACCGGACCTGTCAGGTTAATCGTTGGGTCTGTGCCGATTTTGGCTGCGGCACGAATACGGGCGCGCGGTTTCAGGCCGTATTTGGCACCAAAATCCGCAGAACCAACCAAAATCGCTGCGGCCCCGTCAACAATGCCAGAAGAATTTCCAGCATGGTGCACGTGGTTGATGCGTTCCAGATGCGGGTATTTCAGCAAAGCCACGGCATCAAATCCGGGCATGCTTTCGCCAATGTCCTTGAACGCCGCTTTCAAGGCGCCAAGCGATTGCATATCGGTTTGCGGGCGTGGAAATTCGTCACGCGCCAAAATAGGCAAACCGTTGCGATCTGTAACCGGGATCAAGGATTTGTCAAACCGGCCCTCGGCTTGTGCGATCTTGGTACGGGCTTGGGATTCAACCGCATAGGCATCCACATCGGCGCGCGAAAACCCGTATTCGGTGGCGATAATATCCGCCGAAATCCCTTGGGGGACAAAATAGGCTTTGAACGCCAGCTCTGGATCCACGGCAATCGCCGCGCCGTCAGACCCCATGGGCACGCGGCTCATCATCTCAACCCCGCCGGTGACATAAGCTTGCCCGGCACCACCTTGCACCTGCATGGCACCTAGATTGGTGGCCTCCATGGCGCTGGCGCAAAAACGGTTGATCGACAGGCCTGGCACGCTTTCAGCATAATCCGACAGCAACACAGCCGAGCGCGCAAGGCACCCACCTTGTTCCATCACTTGGGTGACATTACCCCAAATCACGTCTTCAACAGCCTCGGTATCGAGATTATTGCGCGCCGCAAGTGCATTCAAAATATCGGCCGACAAGCGCACGGATGTGACCTCGTTTAGCGCACCACCTTTGCGGCCTTTGCCACGGGGTGAGCGCACGGCGTCGTAAATATAGGCTTCAATCATCGGATCCTCCGGTTAAGTGCGGGGCAGGGGGTGGCCCTGCATCAAGTCATAGGGATGTTTCCAGTTGGGCAGTTGGCGGATATTTTCCAGCCATGCCTCAATATTCGGGTATTTTGCGCGATCCATGCCAAAGGGTTCGTCGTAAAACAGATAGCTGGAGCAGGAAAAATCGGCTGCCGTGGGGGTGTCGCCAACCATCCAGTCGCGGCCCTCCAGATGCCGGTCCAAAACCTTGAGCGCGGCTTGACAGCGGCCCATCAGAAACTGGTTAACATCTGCATTGCGGTGTTTTTTAGGCAAGAAATTCACCATAAAACGGGTCATACCAAATTGGCTGGACCCTTTGTGATTGTCCCATAAAACCCAACGCAAAACCTCGCGGGGATCGTCCTTTTTTGGGGCGTACTTGCCAATTTTTGCAATGAGATAGTCGAGGATTACACCAGATTGACTTAACGTTAAATCACCATCCACCAGCACCGGCACTTCGCCCATCTCATTGATGGCACGAAATTCCGGGCTGCGGGCTTTGCCATTAAAAAAATCAACAAAATGCGCATCCCAAGGCGTGCTGGTGACATTAAGATAATTTGCGACCTTATAGGCGTTTCCGGATTGGGCAAAGCAATATAGTTTCATGTGTCACCTTCTTTGATCAGTGCAGAATTTGAGTATTTATAAAAGAAAGAAGGCACGTAACAGTTCATTAACCATAAGCTGATTAGAGTGGTGATACGGAACAGGCTGGAGAGCCGATGGCCGTAAAGAGAGAATCCGCCCCTGTTTAATCGCAGGGGCGCATTCGTTTCTTTCTTTCGTAAATACTCCCGCCGGAGGCATAATAGTTTTGGACTGCCGGGCATCACAGGCTCCTCGCGATCAGTTCTTTCATGATCTCGTTTGTGCCACCATAAATCCGTTGTACACGCGCATCTATCCACATTTTAGCGATGGGGTATTCCATCATATAGCCGTATCCGCCATGTAGTTGCAAGCATTCGTCCAGCACCTGACATTGCAAATCACTTAGCAAGTATTTCGACATAGCGGCGGTCTCTACCGTTAAATCGCCACGCAGGTGTGCTGTGATGCAGCCATCCAGAAAATTGCGGGCTACTACGGTGTTGGTTTTGGCTTCGGCCAGCTTAAAACGTGTGTTTTGAAACTGGATGAGGGGGCCGCCACAGGCCTCGTGGGTTTTGCAATATTCAATCGTTAGGGCCACGCCGCCTTCCATTGCACCGACAGCGCCGCAGCCGATGATCAGCCGTTCTTGGGGCAGTTGGTTTATCATCTGATAAAACCCCTGACCTTCCTCGCTTCCTAGCAGATTTTGGGGGGGGATTTCGACATTGTCAAAGAAAAGTTCAGAGGTATCAGCCGCTTTTAGCCCAATTTTATCAAGGTTTCGGCCGCGCGTAAAACCTTTTGCACGCCAGCGTTCAAATTTAGGTGCCCATTTCTTTGCTATAAACTGCGCAGTCATCTCTTCGAGCATTTTATGCTCGTCGCTCATCCAGTCCGATTTCAGATTTGGAAATGTCACGCGCGCATGCCCCTTTTAGAAGTTCTCGGCGGCCAGTCCCATAACCGGATCGGCCCCTGTGGTGATCCGCGCCAAACGCAGGCCGGTTTCTGGCAGTGATCTAGCCATATAATACCGCCCGGTGGCAAGTTTGGTTTCATAAAACGCTACGTCACTGGCGCCGTTATCCAGCGCCGATTGCGCGGCTTTTGCCATGCGTGCCCACATCAGGCCAAGGACCACATGGCCAAACAGATGCATGAAATCACTGGAACCTGCCAGCGCTGCATTGGGATTTTTCGCGCCTTCAGTCATAAAATACATTGCCGCCGCTTGCAGGTCTTTGCTTGCAGCTTTCAGCGGATCGAGAAAATCGGATTTCAGGGTGGTATCCTCGGTATTTTCCTTGATGAAAGATTTTACCATCTCAAAAAATGCCATCACATGTTTACCGCCATCACTGGCCAGTTTGCGCCCGACCAGATCCAAGGCCTGCACGCCGTTAGCGCCCTCATAGATCATAGCAATACGGGCATCACGCACAAATTGTGAGGCACCCGTTTCCTCAATATAACCGTGTCCGCCAAACAGTTGCTGGGCTTGCACGGTCATCTGAAACCCTCGATCGGTCAAAAAACCTTTGATGACCGGAGTTAGCAAGGATATCAGCCCCTCGGCATCTTTATCCCCCGCAAGTTCGCCGGCATCGAGCAGGGTTGCGCCCCATAAAATAAACGCGCGCCCGGCTTCGACAAAGGATTTCTGATCCATCAGCGAGCGGCGCACATCGGGGTGCACGATCAGCGGATCAGCAGGGCCATCGGGGTTTTGAGCGCCAGTAACGGCGCGCCCTTGCAGACGTTCACGGGTGTATTCCACGGCATTTTGATAGGCAACGCTTGCCTGTGCCAGCCCTTGCAGGCCAACGCCCAGACGTGCCGCATTCATCATGGTGAACATCGCACGCAGGCCGTTATGTGCATCCCCCACCAGATAGCCAGTCGCATTGTCGAAATTCATCACGCAGGTGGAATTCCCGTGAATACCCATTTTTTCTTCAAGATTACCGCAGGCAACGCCATTACGTGCCCCAAGCGTGCCGTCGGCGTTTACCAGAAATTTAGGTACGATAAACAGCGAAATCCCCTTTACGCCCTTAGGGCCGCCCGGAATTTTGGCCAACACCAGATGGATAATATTATCCGCCATGTCATGTTCACCCGCCGAGATGAAAATCTTTTGGCCGGTGATCGCATAAGCCCCGTCATCCAACGGCCCAGCCTTAGAGCGCATCAACCCCAGATCAGTGCCACAATGAGGCTCCGTCAGGTTCATGGTGCCGGTCCATTCGCAGGTAACCATCTTTGGGAGGTAAATATCTTTCAGTTCATCCGAAGCATGGGCGTGGATCGCAGCATAGGCGCCGTGGGTCAGGCCAGGATACATGTTAAACGAAAGATTGGCCGAGCCGAGCATCTCATTCACCGCAGTATTCAGAACATAAGGCATGTCCTGTCCGCCGTATTTTGCATCGCACCCAAGACTGGTCCAGCCCCCGGCGCGCAATGTGTCAAAGGCCGCTTTAAATCCGGTCGGGGTGCGCACGATACCGTTTTCCAGTGTGCAGCCCTCTTTGTCGCCAACCGCATTCAGGGGCATCAGAACTTCGCGGGCGATTTTGCCGGCTTCATCCAGAATTGCGCCGGTGAAATCCTGATCAAGTTCGCTATAACCCGGCGTGGCACTTTCATGGATGCGTAAAACATCGTGAAGCACAAATTCAAGGTCTTTGAGCGGCGCAGTATAGGTCGGCATATCGGTATCCTTTGGTTATTCAGCAGCGAGTTTAATGCCACGTTCAACAAGCAGGGTTTCACCCCATTTCAGTTGATCTTGTAGATCGGCAATGGCTTCGGTCAGCTCTTCAAGCTTTCCTTGCATATCATGCAGCCGTTCCTGGGCCAGCTCATATGTTTGCGTCAGCTGCGTGGCCTGTTGATCACCAAGGGAATAGAGATCTAGAAGATGGCGGATTTCTTCAAGACTAAACCCGAATCGTTTTCCGCGCAGGATCAGTTTCAGGCGCGCGCGATCGCTTTTGGTGAACAGACGTTTTTGGCCCTCACGCACCGGAAAGACCAGCTCTTTTGCCTCATAAAATCTAAGGGTGCGCGGCGTTACATCGTAAACTTCACACATTTGTCCAATTGTCATTAGTGTATTTGTCATAGCTATTTTCCCTACTGCAGCTTACGTCAACGTAAGGTATCGGCGTTAATTATTCAAGTAACGGTAATGTGAACGCAGCTTGATCTCTATCGTTAACCCAAGGTATTCAAGGATTTCTGTGCCATGCTGCGCAGGCGAAACAGCTCTTCAGTGACCTCGTCAAGCTCTTGTTTGCGTTTGGCAAGTTCAGCAAGCTGTTGCGTGGACATCTCAACCCAACGTTCCATTTGCCGACGATTTTGCGCATCTTGATTGTAAAGTTCCAGCCATTGGCGGATTTCTTCAAGGGAAAACCCAAAACGTCGCCCTTGCCGGATCAATTTAACGCGGGCGCGTTCTGTTGGCCCATATTGCCGGCGGCGTCCGATTTTTGCAGGTCTGATTAATTCCAAATATTCGTAATACCGCAGGGTGCGCGGCGTTACATCAAACAATGCGCACATCTCTTTAAGTGTGAAGTTTGTATCTGACATTGCCTCCCCCTGCTGGTATTTTGACAAGCAGAATGTGATTTGGCAATCAGTTGAATGCGTTTGGGGCAAAGAAATAAAATCCATACCCAAGAAACAGTGCCGGTGCCGTGCTGTAAAGCGTCGCCATCACCGCGGCTTTGGGATTGAGCGCAATAGCCGGAAACAGCGCGTCGCCATCGTTTGATATTGCATTGCCAAGCAGGGCAGAGAACGGGATAATACCGTTGATATAGAGAGTCGAAACCAGCACTTGTGGTCCACATCCCGGGATCAGCCCGACCACAACCCCCATCAAGGGCAGTAATGGTGCAACCGATGCAAACAGGTCTTTTAGATCAAACCCGGCAAAAGCTACGACATAATCATAGGCCAGATAGGCGCCGATGACCCAGATTGCGATGAAACTGGTTTCTTCGGCGGCGCGGGTAAAGGGGGCGTCCTTGACATTGGTCATCGCCTGAATATTGGATGTTGACCACACCCAAAGCCCGATTGCGGTGCCGCTGAGGCCGATAATCGGCATGAAAATACCCCATGTGGCAACAAGGTCCAGCTGCATTAACTGGGTGATGCCGATCATCAGTCCGGGTATGATTGCGGCCACATAGATATAGTCCTTTAGCCGGATGCGCCCGATAAGCGGGGCCAGCTCGCAGGTGGCAGAGGTATTACCGCGATAGTCGGTTTTATTGACTTTATCGACAATAAAACCGGTGAAAATGCCAACGGCAAACGACATTGGCAACACGATCATGGCCGTATCCGGGCGCACCGCAATCAACAAAAAAGCCGCATCGCCCATGGTGGCGGTCAAGGTCGCAACCACCGCACCAAAGCTGACATTGCCTGCGGTATAAGCTGCCACAACCACTACGGCGCCGCCACATCCCGGGGTTGCCCCCAGCAAAGCCGAGAGCGGGATCTGAAAGTGTTTTGAATTGCGTAACGCTACACCCAGCTCAAAGTTAAACAGACGTTCTACGCCATAAAACAACAGTAAAGTTGTGGCGACAAAGGCGCTGACCTGCACATAGGCATCTACCATCAAACCACGGGTAAGCACGCCTAAAGTGCCCGGGAAAACGGCCAACACCAACAGGATCAGCACAATTGGCAGGCGTTTGCCTTTGAAGGGGCCGATCCGCCCGGGTAAGGCCCAAGGTTTTTGCGATATGGTGGTTGGGTGCACGGCTTATTCCTGCGATTGCGAATTATTCTCAATTGCAAATATCCTATTGAAACTGAATTAGCAAGAGGGGTAGAGTAAACAAAAAGAGAGGCGCAGGTGGAGCACAAAGAACGCAAGGCAATGATTGCCAAACAATTTATTTCCGCAATACCGCATTCCAAGGATCTGGGCATGCGGATTGACGCGCTTGGCGATGGCAAAGCGACGCTATCGATTGCTTATGACGCGCGATTTATCGGCGATCCGGAAACTGGCGTACTGCATGGCGGCGTGGTAACAGCGCTGCTTGATACGGCAGCGGGGGCGGCGGTGGTTTCGCATGGCGACAGCCATGGCGGCACGGCAACCATTGATCTGCGCATTGATTATATGCGCCCCGCCACCCCGCATCAACGCATTACCGCACATGCAGAATGTTACCGCGTGACACGCTCGGTGGCGTTTGTACGTGCAACAGCCCAAGACGAGGGCGACGGGCCGGTCGCTACCGCAGCCGCCGCCTTTACAGTCGAGGGCAGCAAGGATGCGTAAACCCGCTGAACCCATGCAAGTGATCAAGCAACGCCGGGATGCAGCGCTGATTCAACTGGCCGATAGCATTCCATATATCAAACATCTGGGTATAACGTTTGACCGGCGCGGTGACGAGTTGACGGCACAGCTTTCGTACCGTGAAAATCTGATCGGCAACCCGATGCTGCCTGCGCTGCATGGTGGTGCCGTGGGCGCGTTTCTGGAAATCGCAGCCCAGATTGAGCTGGCCTGGGCGCTACACTGGCCAGCGATGGAAGCTGGAGCCACAGGGTTATGCCCTATGCCTAAAACCATTGATTTCACCATCGATTACCTGCGCCCCGGGCTGCCGCGTGATGCGTATGCGCGCGCGCGGGTAAACCGCTCGGGGCGGCGCTATGCGTCGGTGCATGTGGAAGCATGGCAAGACAATAAAACCCGGGTTTTTGCACAAGCTACCGGGCATTTTTTGATGCCAAAGGTTGTCGCTGAATGAAGCCCGCAGACATCACCCATCGCCGCGTTTTGAACGTGGCGATCCCGATTGTGATCTCTAACGCTACCTATCCGATTTTGGGTGCAGTGGACACTGGTGTTGTCGGGCAGCTTGGCGATGCGATCCCGATCGGTGCGGTCGGGATCGGTGCGATTATCTTGTCGGGCATCTACTGGATTTTCGGATTTTTGCGCATGGGCACATCGGGGCTGGTGGCGCAGGCGCGCGGGGCAGGCGACGGCCCAGAAACCAGCGCTATATTCATCCGCGGCATGATCATTGGTATCGTGGCGGGGGTTGTGATGTTTGTCTTGCAAATCCCGATGTTCTGGGGGGCATTCCAGATCGCCCCGGCCAGCTCTGAGGTTGAAACCCTTGCCCATAGCTATATGTCCATTCGCATCTGGGGCGCCCCGGCCTCGATTGCACTTTACGCCATAACCGGCTGGCTGATCGCGATGGAGCGTACCCGTGCGGTGCTGATTTTACAGCTCTGGATGAACGGGTTGAACGTGGCGCTGGATCTGTGGTTCGTGCTGGGGTTGGACATGGGCGTAGAGGGCGTAGCGGTTGCAACCCTCATTGCCGAATGGAGCGGGCTGGCGCTGGGCTTATGGCTGTGTCGCAGCATCTTTTTTGCGGATCACTGGCGCGACTGGGCGCGGGTGTTTGATCGCATCAAAATCCGCCGAATGGCCTCGGTTAGTGGTGATATTATGGTCCGCTCCGTGTTGCTGAACGGCAGCTTTATGACCTTCCTGTTTATCGGCGCAAAACTGGGCAATGTGACCTTGGCCGCCAACCAAATCCTGTTGCAATTCGTCGAAATAACGGCATATGCGCTCGACGGTTTTGCCTTTGCCGCCGAGGCCTTGGTAGGGGTTGCATTTGGTGCCAAAAACCGTGTGGCCCTGCGCCGGGCCGCTATTCTGTCCAGCCAATGGGGGTTGGCAGGTGGTGCGCTGCTGATGGCGGTTTTCTTGCTACTTGGCCCTACCATAATCGATGTAATGACCACCGCGCCAGACGTGCGACTAGAGGCGAAATCCTATCTTTGGTGGATGGTTATTTTCCCGCTGATCGGCCTGCCCAGCTGGATGTTTGACGGCATTTTCATCGGCGCCACCCGCACCCGCGACATGCGCGTGGCCATGCTGCAATCCACCGGAATTTATATTGCCGTTCTGTTCCTGCTGGTCCCGACGTTCGGCAATCATGGATTATGGGCATCCCTGATGATTTTTGACATCATACGCGCATTGACCCTGTGGCGATACTATCCGGCACTTGAGGCAGGGGCCGAGGCGTAGTTTATGAAACGCTGCAAGGTTTAACCCGGCCCAATCCAGCGCCAGTAATACACGATAACCTGATTATGGAATGCATCCTTATTAGCAATAAAATCCGTTCCATGGCTTCGCAATACATAGGTTTTTATTGTTCATCAAATGCGCCGGTTAGCTTTTTGTTAGGCGTTGAAACTGCAATCATTAAACGCGCAACCGCCCTCAGTATCGCGCGGCTTAGTTGCGTCAGTCCTTTGATATGTCAGTCGCTTGCCCTTAATGCATCCACTGTTTGTCACTACATATTGTGCGTAAATTTTGAAGAATGCTCATAACTTTAAATATGTACAACGCGGTATAAGAATTAAACGTGAATAACCGTGCAAGCTCGGTAAACTTTAAGATATGCCACCATCACCCGATTTTTGCGGCTTTCCCTTGCAACAAGAAACGTGTTTGTGGCAATACCTTAAAGACTCAAGAAGACTCTAACAACAATGGGATCGGAGACATAATGTTCAAGAAAATTATTTCAGGCGCCATGGCGTCCATTTTTGTAACAACCGCGGCTTTTGCGGCGGATCTTGGTGGGCGTGAAATCGTCGTGGTGACAGAAAATGCCTATCCGCCGCTGCAATTCATTGACCCCAAAACCGGCGATGCGATTGGCTGGGAATATGATGCGATTGCCGAGATTGGCAAACGGATCAATGCAACAATCGTCATCGAAAATTCCAGCTGGGATGCGATGATCCCTTCGGTTTCAACCGGCCAATATGACATGGGCATGACCGGCATTACCATTAAAGAAGAGCGCAAGGAAAAGGTCGATTTCTCCGATGCCTATATGCGTTCAGAGATGTTTATGCTGGTGCGTGCAGATGAAAGTAATTTCACCGACGGGCCAAGTTTTGCAGCCTTTGGCGACGGTCTGGTGGGCGCGCAGCCCGGTACAACACCCTTCTATGTGGCGGTTTATGATATGCTCGATGGCGATGAAGCCAACCCGCGCATCAAACTTTTTGAAACCTTTGGGGCCTCCATTCAGGCGCTGCGTACAGGTGATGTCGATGTGGTATTGACCGATGGCACGGCGGGCAACGGTTATGTGAAAGCCAACCCTGACACCTTCAAAATCATCGGCAACGCCATGGGCGCCGAGGATTTCGGATTCATTTTCCCTAAAGGTTCCGATCTGGTTGGTCCGGTGAATGAAGCAATTGCTGCGATGAAGGCTGACGGCACGATTGAAGCGCTTAATACCAAGTGGTTTCTTGAATACGAAATCGGCCAATGATATTTGAAAAGCCCGGCCAATGTGTCGGGCTTTGATATCCTATGCGCATTTCCCCCCAAAAAGACGAATTTCCCTATTGGTTGATTGTTGTGATCGGGATCGGGCTGTACTTTGCCTATAGGGTCATTTCTGATGAGCTTTATGTTCAAGTGTTCACGATCGTATCACGCGGGGTTTCTATCACGCTTTTCGTGACGTTCATCGCGTTTTTCATGGCCTCAAGCATTGGGCTTTTACTGGCGCTCGGGGCGCTGTCGCCCTATGTGGTTTTGCGGCAAAGCGCGCGATTTTACATAGAGGTTATTCGCGGTGTGCCGATGTTGGTGCTGCTGCTTTACATCGCCTTTGTCGGGGCGCCGCAATTGGTGGTACTGATCAACTGGATCGGCGAGCCTTTGGGGTTTGATCCCATGCGCACCCGTGATTTATCCTTGATGTGGCGGGCAATTCTGGCGTTGATGATCGGGTATTCCGCCTTTATCGCCGAGGTGTTTCGCGCCGGTCTGCAATCGGTGGATGTCGGCCAGATCGAGGCTGCCAAAGCCTTGGGTCTGGGGCCTTGGCACCGGTTTCGCCATATCGTCTTTCCCCAAGCATTACGTACCATTTTGCCGCCCCTTGGCAATGATTTTGTGGCCCTGATCAAGGACAGCTCGCTGGTCTCGGTGCTCGGGGTGGCGGATGTGACACAGCTGGGCAAGATATACGCCGCCGGCTCGTTCAGGTTTCTTGAGACCTATAATATTGTGGCCTTGATCTATCTGTTCATGACGATCACAATATCCCTGATATTGCGCCGGTTTGAGCGGCATATGGGGCGTAAAGGCACATTTGAAAAAGGATAATCCATGAATCCACTACTGCAAAACTGGACCACACCGTTCCAGATTCCGCCGTTTGATGTGATCAAAGACGCAGATTTCGCCCCAGCTTTTGCGGAGGCTTTCAGGCAAGCGCGCGGTGCGATTGATGCCATTGCCGCCAATCCTGATGCGCCGGATTTTGCAAATACCATAGAGACGATGGAGCAGGCCGAGGTTTTGCTGGAACGTGTGGCGGGTGTGTTTTTCAATCTCGCAGGTGCGGATAGCAATGATGCGCTAGAGGCTTTGCAGCGGGATTTAGCCCCGAAATTTGCGGCGTTTTCAGCTGAAACCCTGATGAATGCGGCGCTGTTTGCCCGGGTTTCAGCCATTAGCGATGCTGAATTGAGTGCCGAGCAATCCCGTGTGTTGGCGCTATATAACCGGATGTTTTTGCGGGCAGGGGCTGCGCTAACACCGGATGCGCGAACACGGCTTAAGGATATTATGCAACGTCTCGCCACTCTTGGCACGGCGTTCTCGCAAAATGTTTTGGCCGATGAAAAAGCCTGGGAGATGGTGCTCGGGTCTGATGATTTGGCCGGACTGCCCGATGCGTTGATTTCTGCGGCGGCCCAAGCGGCAAAGGATCGTGGGCAAAAGGGGTATGTGATCACGCTCTCGCGTTCCTTGATTGAACCATTTTTGCAGTTTTCCACCCGTCGCGATTTGCGCGAAACCGCGTTTAAAGCCTGGGTGGCGCGGGGCGAAAACGGGGGGGCGACAGATAATATTGCCGCAGTTGCTGAAACGCTGGCTTTGCGCGAAGAGCGGGCAAAATTACTGGGTTTTGACAGTTTTGCCGCCTTCAAACTTGATAACGAGATGGCCAAAACCCCCAAAGCAGTCCGCGAATTGCTGATGGCCGTTTGGAAACCGGCCAAGGCTGCGGCCAAGCGTGATGCGGTGAAACTGACAGCGCTGTTGCACAAGGACGGTGTGAACGGTGATCTGGCCCCGTGGGATTGGCGGTTTTACGCGGCGATTTTGCAAAAGGCCGAGCACGATCTGGACGAGGCGGAAATCAAGCCGTATTTGCAGCTCGACAACATGATAGAGGCCGCGTTCGATGTGGCCGGGCGGCTGTTTGGCCTGTCGTTCAAACCGCTTGATGTGCCGCTTTATCATGGGGACGCGCGGGCCTGGGAAGTGCGCCGCAATGATCGTCATATCGGCGTGTTCATCGGTGATTATTTCGCCCGCGCCAGCAAACGTTCAGGCGCATGGTGTTCGCGGTTTCGGGCCCAATCAAAATTGGGCGGCGAGGTGCGCCCGATCACTATCAACGTCTGCAATTTTGCCAAACCACCCGCAGGCGAAGCGGCGCTATTAACCTTTGATGATGCGCGCACGTTGTTCCATGAATTTGGCCATGCCCTGCATTCGCTTATGTCGGATGTGACATACAGCTTTATTTCCGGAACCTCGGTTTCGCGCGATTTTGTCGAGCTGCCCAGCCAGCTTTATGAGCACTGGCTAAGCACGCCGCAGATTTTATCCAAACACGCGCTGCATGTGGATACCGGCAAGTCTATGCCGCAGAATTTGTTGGATAAACTGCTGGCGGCCGAAAATTTTGGTCAAGGGTTTTCGACGGTGGAATATACGGCCTCGGCGCTGGTTGATCTGGATTTTCATGACGGCTCGGCGCCATCGGATCCAATGGCCACGCAGGCAAAAACGCTGGATCGTCTCGGCATGCCAGGGGCGATCACCATGCGTCATGCCACACCACATTTTCAGCATGTGTTTTCCGGCGACGGCTATTCCAGCGGCTATTATTCCTACATGTGGTCCGAAGTGATGGATGCGGATGCATTTGAAGCATTTAAAGAAACCGGCGATGTGTTTGATCCTGAAGTGGCGGCAAAGTTGGCAAAACATATCTACACCGCCGGTGGCTCAAAGGACGCCGCAGAGCTTTACACGGCATTTCGCGGTTCTTTACCAAAGGTTGAGGCATTGCTGAAAGGGCGCGGGTTGGATTAGAGGTTTCAGCGCCGCATTACGTCGTTCGGTTCGGAGATAACGGATCCCCGACCGGATCTTTGTGGATCAGCACATCTGCATTTGGAAACACCCGCAGGATTTCACGTTTTAAGGCAGCGCCAATGCTATGGGCCTCATGCAGGGTTTGCGCGCCGTCCAGTTCAATGTGAAGCTGCACAAAAAAGCGGTTGCCGGCAGTGCGGGTTTTTAGATCGTGATAGCCCTGAACTTCGGGCCAGTTTTTGACGATATGCGCTACTTTGGCGATGCTTTCAGGATCTGCGCGCCGGTCCATCAATGCATCAAACGCGCCTTTGGTGATGCGTGCGGCCCCAAATAACAACAACCCTGCGGCGGCGATGGCAATGACGGAATCGATTGCAACCAGCCCAAAGATCGAGGATGCAGCCAGCGCCATAATCGCCCCGAGGTTTGGCAAAAGATCGGCGATGTAGTGCAAGCTGTCAGCCGCGATAACCCGGTTGCCCGTGCGCGCCACCACGCGGCGTTGCCACAGGATCAGCAGCCCTGTCAGCACGACAGATATCCCCATTGCAACCATCCCCGGGCCTTCGGCTGTTAGCACGGGCGGGGTGGTTGATAACAGGCGTTCAATGGCGCTCCAAGCGATCACAATGGCTAAAATGCTGACCAGAATACCTTGACCCAACGCTGCCAGATCCTCGGCTGAGGAATGGCCAAATGCGTGGTCGTCATCCGCAGGGCGGGCCGCGTAAAATATTGCCAGCAATCCTGTGAGCGAGACAACCAGATCAAGGGCGCTATCGGTCAGGCTGGCAGCAATGGACAGCGCCCCGGTTTCCCTGAATGCCCAGAGTTTCAGCGCCACCAGCAGCACCGCGACCAGCACCGAGGCCGCCCCTGCCGACAAGTTCAACTTTAACCCCTGATCCGCCCTTAAAACCATTGGCCCGGCTCCATAAAGCCCATGTCAAGCAGTTGCGCGGAATCCCAGTTAAATTTTCGGCTGCCAGCCCATTCAAATGTGTGGATTTCATCGGCAGACCCGGGGTTATGCATCAAGGCCTTGGCAACCCGAAACGACATAATGCTCATGGTCATATTATTATGCCAAGGGCAGGCAATTGTGTTCATCTCGGGCGTGTTGAGGCGCAAATCCATGTCGATCTGCACCCCCTTAAGGGCCTTGAACAGGCTAATGCGGTCAATCCGCCGTTTTTTCCACGGGATATGTTCCTCAAAACGCCAGCGCAAGCCACCAAAAATATCGGTCTGCCGCTCCAACTCGTCGGCGTCTTCAAAGCGATTAAGCCCGTAGTACCCGCCGCTGTCCAGATGCGCCGTTGCAAGGTCCACACCGTTAGGGTGATCGGCTAGATTTTGTGGGTATACATCAATCGCATAGGTGAAAACCGATGTGCGACGCTCTTCCTCCATAAAGGCAATCGCATCTTTGATGGCGCGGTTTTCGCAATAGGGAAAGAACAGGTATTCCGCGTTAAAGCAGTAATATATCCAGGTGTTTTCACAGGCTTTGATGATCTGGTTAAGGATGGCCACACTGTCCTCAAGCGTATCAAGATCAGCTGGAAAAACATGCACATCTTTGGTGATTTCGGGGTCAAGTTCACCAAGTTCGCCAACAACCAGTATTGCCCCGAACCCCAGCGTGCGATGATGTGCAATGGTTCCCGCCAGCTCCACATCGTCTTCAGCAAAAATCACGGCAAGCGGAGAGGGCAGGGTTTTGCCGTGCACGCGCAGGAATTTTTCAAGGGTTTCGGTTTGCATCCGGTGCTTTCATGGTTTTGATGTCAGGTTAACAATATCCCCCTCCATTGCGCAAGATTTACCGACGTTGTAAAGGGGCCAGGATCGATACCCCAAGGAGAGCGCCCCGATGCCTGATACCAAAAAGCTATATATCAAGACCTACGGCTGCCAGATGAATGTCTATGACAGCGAGCGTATGGGCGATGCATTGGCTGAGGATGGTTATGTGGCAACCGATTCTCCTGAGGATGCGGATATGATTTTGCTCAACACCTGTCACATTCGTGAAAAAGCGGCCGAGAAAATCTATTCCGAGATGGGGCGTTACAAGGTATTTAAAGAAAAGAACCCGAATTTGAAGATCGGGGTTGCGGGCTGTGTAGCGCAGGCCGAGGGCGAGGAAATTATCCGCCGCCAGCCTCTGGTTGATCTGGTCGTTGGTCCCCAAGCCTATCACCGGCTGCCTGGGATGGCGCAAAAGGTGGGCAACGGCGTGCGTCTGATCGACACGGAATTCCCCGAGGAGGACAAGTTTGAGCATCTGCCCCGTGGTCCCAAGGCGCGGCGTGCGCCAGCGGCATTTCTGACGGTGCAAGAAGGTTGTGACAAGTTTTGCGCCTTTTGCGTGGTGCCCTATACCCGCGGGGCCGAAGTGTCGCGCCCGCCCGAACGATTGCTGGCCGAGGCCCGTGATCTGGTTGAACGCGGCGTTGTTGAGGTGCATCTTCTGGGCCAAAACGTAAATGCCTATCTGGCCGATGACTGGAGCCTCGCGCGCCTTATCCGTGCAATGGCAAAAATCGACGGGCTGGAGCGGATCAGGTATACAACCTCGCATCCCAACGACATGGGCGATGATCTGATCGCGGCGCACGGGGATGTTGAAAAACTGATGCCGTATCTGCATTTGCCGGTGCAATCGGGTTCCGACAAGGTTTTAAAGGCGATGAACCGGCGGCACACGGCGGCGGGCTATCTGAAACTGCTGGACCGCATTCGCACGGCCCGCCCTGATATTGCGCTTTCTGGTGATTTTATTGTCGGGTTTCCCGGCGAGGAAGACGCGGATTTTCAGGCGACGCTGGATCTGTGTGAACAGGTGCGTTACGGGCAGGCCTACAGTTTCAAATATTCGCCACGCCCCGGCACTCCGGCGGCGGATCGCGCCCATGTTGAGGAGGGTGTGAAATCTGAACGTCTAGCCCGGCTTCAGGCCATGTTGACGCAATATCAAACGGAATATCAAAACGCGATGGTTGGTAAAACATTACCGGTACTGTTGGAAAAACCGGGCCGTGATCCTGGGCAAATGATAGGAAAATCCCCCTATTTTCATGCAGTGCATATGCAGGCAACCCCCTCTGAGGTCGGGAAAGTTGTTGAGGCCAAGATCATTGCCACGGAACGAAATTCACTTTCCGGCATAAAAACCTAGAATATATTGAAAATTGCTGATAGTATCTCAAGCTGATAGTACCTCAAAAAGAGTGGGGATATTAAGGTGGAATTTACAAATATCGATAATATTTAGATGTTATCAGTAAGTAATACGAAAATTGGGTGTATGTTTCAGGATGGTATCAGTATGAAAACAGTAGTTATTTCATTATTTGCAGGACTTATGATTCTTGCATTACCCATGGCTGCGCAATCGGCTGACACGGGCACTTATAAGGCGGCGATCTGGATCGACCCTGATGGCTGCGAGCATTGGGTGCTCGACTTGGGTGTCGAAGGCATGATGTCACCGCATCTTGATCGCGACGGCATGCCAGTTTGCGGACGTGCAACGAACATTTGCATGGAATTTCCCAGCGATATGCTTTTTGATGTAGATGAATCTGTATTATCACAACAGGCAATGAAACAATTACGGTCGTATTTTGGCACGGCCTTAAGTGCGGGTAATACCGGATTTGTCGTTGCGGGTCATACAGACAGTGACGGATCGGATGCGCATAATGATGTGCTGTCACGTGCGCGTGCCAATGCTGTTGCAGTCATTGCAAAAGAATCGGGTGCTGCGGTTCAGATACGCGCATATGGCGAAGCAAATCCCATAGCAACAAACGACACATCTGATGGTAAACGCCGTAATCGCCGTGTCGAAATCATGTGTAAGTAAGGGGTGGTTTGATGTTTAAAACAACATATATAGTAGTGATTTCAACGGTTTTGGTTTTGAGCGGCTGCGGCCTTGGCGGCCCGTCAGATAGCGATAGCGGCATCGATGATAACTCTCTTGAGGGTATGAAACCCGGTATCTGGATTGATGGAAATGGCTGCGATCACTGGATTATTGACGACGGAATCGAAGGGTATATGACCCCGCGTTTCGGCAAGGATGGAAAACCAGTCTGCCGCGCCGGTGTGGTTCCTTTCTCGACCGTTGACTTCCATCGTAGCATTTTCGGGCTGGATCAGCACTGATTACAGGCGAATTTAGCTTGCTCGTTTTACGTAGCTATTGCACGATAGCTGTGTGTGCATTTTTTCTATGGATGGTGAACTTTGGCAATATCGAACCTGCCTGATACAGATACGTCTCTAAATTCAGTTGAGATACCCATCACGTTTCCAGATAATCGACTATTGATTGATCTGTGCGGGGTGCTTGATGCGAATATTGCAAAAATCGCGGCTGCGACCAATGTGCAGATCACGCATCGGGGTAATCAGTTGTTTTTGCAAGGTGATGTACTTGCCCGCAAACATGCACAAACGGCATTGCAGACAATCTATGCCCGCCTGCAACTGGGTAAGCCGCTGGAAACCGGGGATATTGATGCAGCAATTCGTATGTCTTTCCAGATGTTTGATGAATCCCTTGTCGATGACCAGATTGAGATGTTTCGCAGTGACCAGATTGAAATCAGAACCCGAAAACGCAATGTCGAGCCGCGCACTCCGGGGCAGGCAGATTACGTTAAGTTCCTTTTTCAGCATGAGCTGGTTTTTGGTCTTGGCCCGGCCGGCACCGGCAAAACGTATCTGGCCGTCGCGGTGGCGGTTGCAAACCTTATCGAGGGGCGCATTGATCGCATCATTCTGACCCGCCCGGCGGTCGAGGCTGGCGAGCGTTTGGGCTTTCTGCCCGGCGATATGAAGGAAAAAGTCGATCCTTATATGCAACCACTGTACGACGCGCTCAACGATTTTTTGCCTGCAAAACAGGTCATCAAGATGCTTGAGGAAAAGCAAATTGAAATCGCCCCGCTGGCCTTCATGCGCGGGCGCACGCTGGCCAATGCGTTTGTGATCCTTGATGAGGCGCAAAATACCACCACTATGCAGATGAAAATGTTCCTGACCCGTCTGGGTGAGGGCAGCCGCATAGTTGTCACAGGTGATACCAGCCAGATTGACCTGCCGCGCGGTACGTTATCGGGCTTGGTTGAGGCAGAACGCGTGTTGCGCAAGGTTAAAGGCATTGGTTTTACACATTTTACAAGCAAAGACGTGGTGCGCCACCCGATGGTTGCCAAGATAATCGATGCCTATGACGCTGCCGGAAAACCGAATGTATGATCTGGTAGATGTCGTTATTGAAGATGCACGTTGGGATGTTCTTGATCTGGCAACCCTTGCCAACCGTGCGGCTCTTACTGCTTTAAACATTATTAACACCCCTCCGGATGGCTATGAAATATGTGTTATGGCATGTGATGATGCGCGGATTATGCAATTAAACACTGATTTTCGCAAAACCCCGCGCGCCACCAATGTGCTGTCATGGCCTGCGTTTAATCTGGCTGCTGAAAAGCCGGGCGTGATGCCACTGCCTGCACCCCGCCCCCCCGAAAGCCTCGGAGATATCGCCATCGCATTTGGAACCTGTCAGCGCGAGGCGGCGGAAAAATCGATTGCCTTTAAGGATCATGTAACCCATTTGCTGATACACGGGTGTTTGCATTTGCTGGGTTTTGATCATGAAACTGCACCGGATGCCGAAATTATGGAGGGTTTAGAGATTAAAGCCCTTGCCAGCATGGGGGTAAGCAACCCATATTAGATACGCGGGCGCAATTTGCCCCCTAAACGGATAAGGAGCCATGGGCGAAACGACAGACGGATCCTCTATTGCAGCGCATAGCGCGCAGATAGAGACAGGCAATCCCCCCCGTAAATCGGTGAATTTTTGGGATCGTTTTTTTGGACGTAAATTTAACGGTATAACCACGCAAGATAACATCGCAACCGTGCAAAGCGCACGTGGCGCGCATGCGATGGTGCTGAACATTCAGAAAATGCAGGATATGCGCATTGAGGATGTCGCCATCCCAATTGCCGATATTGTCGCGATTGCTGATGACGCAACGCTAAAAGAGGTCGTTACGGCATTTCAGGTATCTACCTACACGCGCCTGCCGGTGTATAATGAGACCCTCGATAATCCCGTTGGGCTGGTGCATCTGAAAGATGTGGCGCTCAAGCATGGCTTTGGCAAACGCAAGGGTTTTGATCTAAGCGAGGTTCTGCGCCCGCTGATTTATGTCCCCCCTTCAATGCCGCTCGGTGCGCTATTGCAAAAGATGCAGAATGAACGGATTCATATGGCGCTGGTGATTGATGAACATGGCGGCGTTGACGGGTTGGTTACGATTGAGGATCTGATCGAAGAGATCGTCGGGGAAATCGCAGATGAACATGATGTTGCAGAAACCCAACTTTGGGTGGAGGAAAGCCCGGGCGTATTTCTGGCCAAGGCCCGCACACCATTGGCCGAGTTTGAGGCGTTTACCGGCGTCGATCTTTTGCCTGATGATCTCGATGAGGACGTTGATACATTGGGTGGTCTGGTGTTTATGCTGTCGGGCCGGGTACCTGCGCGCGGCGAGTGTATCCGCGATGATCAGGGTCATGAATTTGAGGTTATCGAGGCCGATGCGCGCAGCGTAAAACGCCTGAGGGTACGGCTGCATACCAAACCTGCGCGCCGTGCGGATTAACCGGGGTGGGCATTGCAATAGCACTGGGCAATTTAACAGGCAAACGACAATTACTGCTGGCGCTGGTTGCTGGTGTGGTGCTTGGGCTGGTGCAGGCTCCGTGGTCATTTCCCTTGGCATTCCTGTTGGCAATTCCGGTACTGTTTTGGCTGCATAAGGGTGCTAAGGGACGTTGGCGGGCGACCTTGATCGGCTGGTGGGGCGGGTTTGGATATTTTGCCCTGACGCTCAGTTGGATCGTTGAACCGTTTATGGTCGATGCGGCGCGTGACGGCTGGATGGCGCCCTTTGCGTTGGTGCTTATTGCCTGCATTCTGGCCCTGTTCTGGGGGCTGGCCTTTGGCATAGCTAAACGTGGCAACCTGTTGGCACTGGCCGTGTTTTGGACCTTGATGGAACTGGGGCGCGCGTATGTATTAACGGGTTTTCCCTGGGGGCTGCTTGCCTATGGTTGGGCTGACACACCCGTGATGCAGATGGCCGCGCTGATCGGGGTGCATGGCACCGGCTTTTTGAGCTTGCTGGCAGTAATGTTGCTGGCCGACAGGCGCTGGGTCACCGGCAGCGCTATTTTGCTGGCGATGTGGGGTTTTGGCAGCTATCGATTGTCCCAAACACCTCCCCCCTCTGTGGACCCACTAACCGTGCGCATCGTGCAGCCAAATGTTGCACAACACCTGAAATGGCTGCCCGAGTTTGCAAGTGTATTTTATGAGCGTCATCTGGAGCTGAGCCGCGCCAGCTCCTCTCGCAAGCCTGATATCATTATCTGGCCAGAGGCGGCCGTGCCATTCATTCCCGCGCGCCGCCCTGATTTGATGCAGCAAATCGCCAAAACCGCTGATGGTGCGGTGGTTTTGCTGGGTGCGCGGCGCATTGACGAGGCCGGGAACTGGTATAACGGCATGGTTATGCTAGATCAGCTTGGCAATATTATTGATACATATGACAAATACCACCTTGCGCCGTTTGGCGAATATATTCCCTTTGCCAGCATTCTGTCAAAAACCGGAATCAAGGCACTTACAGGCGGCGCTTTTACCCCCGGTTCTGGCCCTAAAACCCTGTCTGACGGGCATATGCCGCCATTTTTGCCGTTAATCTGCTATGAGGCGATTTTTCCACACCATGCCCGTATTAGCGGCCCGCGCCCCGATTGGATTGTGCAGATCACCAATGACGCCTGGTTTGGGCAGTTCAATGGCCCTTACCAACATCTGATAATGGCGCGGGTGCGGGCGATTGAACAAGGTTTACCGCTGGTGCGTTCGGCCAATACCGGCATTTCGGCGATGATTGATCCGTATGGCCGCATACTCAAAGCGCTGCCGCTTGGTCAACAGGGGTATATAGATGCAGCATTGCCTGCGCCGTTACCCCAGACGCTTTACGGGCGGTTTGGCGATTGGCCCGTTGGAATATTTTTATTGATGTTGGGTGGTTTGCAATATTTCGCTCCCAAACGCCGCAAGTCTTAACAAGCCATTGACGCCACTGCAAATTTCCCATTAGAAAACCATACCCGCTTATTTCCTAATTCAGGAGGCCAAATTGGCTCGAAAAAATTATTTATTCACCTCTGAATCCGTCTCTGAGGGGCACCCTGATAAACTTTGTGACCGAATTTCAGACGCAATTCTGGATGCATTCCTGAGCGCAGACCCTTACGCGCGCGTTGCATGCGAAACGTTTGCGACAACAGATCGGGTTGTGATTGGCGGCGAAGTGCGCGGCCCGGCCTCGGTTTTGGCGCGGGTTGAGGATATTGCGCGCGAATGTGTGCGCGATATCGGTTATGAGCAGGACGGATTTCACTGGGCCAACCTGAAAGTTGATAGTTATCTGCACGCGCAATCCAGCGATATTGCGCAAGGGGTTGATGCGAGTGACAACAAAGACGAGGGCGCCGGAGATCAAGGCATTATGTTTGGCTATGCAGTCAAAGAAACGCCCGAACTGATGCCTGCCCCCATTCATTATGCCCACGCGGTATTGCGCCGTTTGGCTGAGGTGCGCAAGGATGGCACTGAACCTTTGCTGCGCCCGGATGCGAAATCGCAACTTTCGGTGTTCTATGAGGATGGGCAGCCCATCGGTGTCAGTTCCATCGTTTTGTCAACCCAGCACGCCAGCGAGGACCAGTCCTCGGACGACATTCGCGCGATTGTGGAACCCTATTTCCACGAGGTGCTGCCCAAAGGCTGGATCACGGATCAGACTGAATGGCACGTGAACCCCACGGGGAAATTTGTAATCGGCGGGCCGGATGGTGATGCAGGCCTGACGGGGCGCAAAATTATTGTTGATACATACGGCGGTGCAGCCCCTCATGGGGGCGGTGCGTTTTCCGGTAAAGATCCCACCAAAGTTGATCGTTCGGCGGCTTATGCAGCGCGTTATCTGGCGAAAAATGTGGTGGCGGCAGGGCTGGCCGAACGCTGTGTTATCCAGCTTTCTTATGCGATTGGTGTCGCCAAACCCTTGTCAATTTACGCCGATACATATGGCAGCGGCAAGGTGCACGAATCCGAAATTGAACGCGCCATAGCCAAGGTCATGGACCTAACTCCGCGCGGTATTCGCGAACATCTGGGCATGAACCGCCCGATTTATGAACGCACTGCGGCCTATGGTCATTTCGGGCGCCAAGTTGAGGCCGACGGTGGCTTTAGTTGGGAAAAGCTTGATCTGATTGAGGCGTTGAAAAAGGCCGTTTAACCAAAAGGAAAATACGATGGCACTGGTAATTGATCCCGTTAAACTGGACCGGCTGGCTGAGGTTGCCGTTCAGGTTGGCCTTAATTTGCAACCGGGTCAGGATTTGGTGCTGACTGCGCCGACATCTGCCCTGCCTTTCGTGCGCAAGGTCGTGGCGGCTGCTTACCGGGCCGGGGCCAATATGGTCACACCGTTATTGACGGATGATGAAATTACACTGGCGCGCTATGAAAATGCCCGTGATGAAAGCTTTGATCACGCGCCAGACTGGCTGTTTAATGGCATGGCCGAGGCTTTTGCCGGCAATGCTGCGCGCATGGCGATTGTGGCGGATAACCCGGCGCTGCTGGCCGCGCAGGACCCGGCCAAAATTGCGCGGGCGGGCAAGGCGAATTCACAGGCTTATAAAGCGGCGATGGAACATATCGTCAAGTTCAACATCAACTGGAATCTCACGGCATATCCCAGCCTTGCTTGGGCCAAACTGGCATTTCCTGACCGGCCCGATGATGAGGCGGTTTATCAACTGGCCGAGGCGATCTTTGCGGCATCGCGCGTAAACTTTGCCGATCCCGTGGCCGCTTGGATGGCACATAATGCAGGCTTGCGCGCAAGAACCGATATGCTGAATGCGCAGCGTTTCCATGCGCTGCATTTCACCGGTCCCGGTACAGATTTGAACGTAGGGTTAGCGGACGGGCATGAATGGGCTGGCGGGGCCTCCACGGCCAATAACGGTATCATCTGCAACCCCAATATCCCCACCGAGGAGGTGTTCACCACCCCTCACGCCCTGCGCGTGGATGGCCGCGTGCGCGCCACCAAACCACTGGCCCATCAGGGCGCTGTGATTGAGGATATTGTCGTGCGTTTCGAGGGCGGGAAAATTGTCGAGGCCCACGCCAGCAAAGGCGAAGCCGCGTTCATCAAGCTGATTGATTCAGATGAGGGTGCGCGGCGCTTGGGCGAGGTGGCACTGGTGCCCCACAGCTCTCCGATTTCACAAAGCAATATCCTGTTTTATAACACGTTGTTTGACGAAAACGCGGCCTGCCATATTGCGCTTGGTCAGTGCTATTCCAAATGCTTTATGGATCAAAAACTGTCCAAAGACCAGCTTGCGGTGCAAGGCGGTAACGCCAGTATTATCCACGTTGACTGGATGATTGGCTCGGGGGAAATCGACATCGATGGGCTGGATGAAAATGGCAATCGCACTCCGGTTTTTCGCAAAGGCGAGTGGGTGTAAAACATACCTGCCTAAGATGCCTTTTGTTTTGGCGGGTATGTTGGCGCGAACAGGCCCAGCGATTGGGCGTGGTGCACATCGCCCAACAAATCCCGATCCGCAGCAGCCAGTAGCGCGTCAATATCATCAAGCACAAAGTAAATCGGCTGTTGTATATCGATGCGGTAAGGGGTGCGCATGATGTCAATTATGTTGAATTCCCGCCGCTCGGGGACATCATCCAGCACTGAATAAATCAGCTCCGTCGGTGAGGACGCGAGACCTGAACCAAGCGCCTTGATCGCACCGTTTTCGCGGGCCAGACCGAATTCGATGGTGAACCAGTAAAGGCGGATCAACCAGGTGTATTCGTTTGGGCCAGCACGCAGCCCCGCCTTGCCGATCGCATGGGAAAATGTCGCAAACCGAGGGTCGCTCAACAGCGGCGTGTGGCCGAAAATTTCATGAAATATGTCGGGTTCTTTGATATAGTCAAAATCAGCGCGGTTGCGAATGAACGAGGCGGCGGGGAACTGTTTTTCCGACAGCATCTGGAAGAAACGTTCAAATTTTATGACGGCGGGTACGGGCGTTACACGCCAGCCGGTCAAGGGCTCTAACATCGCCGAAATTTCATTGCATTGCGGCACCCGATTTTGAGGCAAGGCAAGGCGGGCAAACCCATCAAGGTAAGGGCGGGCGCAATAGCGCGTGATATTGGGCATCTGGCGGGCCATCAGATCGCTCCAAACGGCGTTATCCTCATTGCTATAGGCAATATTACCCTGTGAATCCGGCAAGCGTGCCGCATAGGCCGAGGATGTAGACATATGTAACCCTTTCTATATCACGTTGTCCGAGTATTTCAGCGTAACCGGCAAAATACCGGTCGTTTTTTGAGGTAATTTATAGATGTATGGTATATATTGTCCGCATTTCATAAAAGAAGGAAAAATCCATCCAATGGAAAATATGGATATCCAAGATCGACGTCTGTTGAATATCTTGCAACGTGACGGGAAAATCAGTACGCAAAATCTGGCAGAACAGGCCAGCATGTCGGCATCACCTTGTTGGCGCCGTGTGCAAAAACTTGAGAAATCCGGCCATATTGAGGGCTATGTCGCCCTGCTCAATCCCAACAAACTGGGGCTGAATGCGCGGGCTTATATCCATGTATCGCTGCTGGAGCACACAGAGGATTCCATCCGCGCGTTTGACAATTTTGTGCAAAATGAAGCACAGATCATCGAGTGTTGTTCCATCACCGGGGCGGATGATTACCTGCTTAAGGTCGTCGCCAAGGATCCCGAAGGGCTGGAGCAATTCATCATGAAAAAGATACTGCGCCAAGGGATCGTGCGATCCTCCACCACCCATTTTGTGCTGCGCCAAAACAAATATTCCACAGCGCTGCCACTGGATATCTAGAGCAATTGACCACGTCAGGGGCGATGGGATAGTAGGTAACCAAATGGAACGGATAGACATATTATGAGCATCTCCAAAGTGCCGGACGGCGCGCCGCTGCGCAATTTTTATGGACGACGCAAAGGTAAAACCCTGCGGCCTAAACAGGTCTTGCATCTGAATACAACGTTGCGCGAATTTGCGCCGAGCGGAGTGGAACGTGCAGATAACCCTGCGCGCAACCCGCTGGATTTTGGTGCGCTGTTTGGCAATGATAACCCCGTCTGGCTAGAAATCGGCTTTGGTGGTGGTGAGCATCTGTTGCACATGGCCAAAACTTACGGAGATATTAATATTCTGGGCTGTGAGGCTTTTATCAACGGCGTTGCCATGTTGATGCCCCATATTGCAGCGGAAAACATTCAGAATGTACGCATCCATATGGGCGATGCGCGCGATTTACTTGAGGTCATTCCCGCCGGCTCACTGGATAAAATGTTCCTGTTATACCCTGATCCATGGCCCAAAAAACGTCACAACCGCCGCCGGTTTATCAATGATGAAAATCTGCAAGCGATGGCGCAGGCACTAAAGCCGGGGGCCGAGCTGCGCCTTGCCACAGATATTGAAGATTATGTGCGCCACACGTTGCAACATATGGCTGATCGCGATGATTTTGTGTGTCCGAAAGGTGATCTGCAAAACTGGCGCGCCCCCTGGCCTGACTGGACCAAGACCCGATATGAGGCCAAAGCCCTGCAGGAGGGGCGCACCCCCCATTATCTGACATTTCACAAAAACGGTTAAGGAAACGCGGTTTCGAGCGCAATTTCGACCATGTCGCCAAAGCTGCGTTCGCGGTCCCCGGATGGCAGGGATTCGCCAGTGCCCAAATGGTCGCTAACGGTCAGAATGGCCAAGGCGCGGGCGTTGTAACGTGCGGCCAAAGTGTAAAGCTCGGCGGCTTCCATCTCAACTGCCAGAATGCCGTGGCGCACCATTTGGGCGTTTAATTCAGGGTGTTCGGAATAAAACACATCCGAGGAGAATATATTGCCCACATGCACCCCGATATCCCGCTGTTCGGCCACGGATACGGCGGCTTTTAGCAAAGACCAATCAGCGCAGGGCGCAAAATTCACATCGCCAAAAATCGGGCGATTCATGTTGGTCATGGATGTTGTTGCCATGGCAATAATAACGTCGCGTAGCTTGACATGATCCTGCATACCCCCGCACGAACCAATACGGATCAGGGTTTTTACGCCGTAATCCTTGATCAATTCGTTAACATAAATCGAGATCGATGGCATTCCCATGCCCGACCCGTGCACCGTTACCCGATTGCCGTTCCACGTGCCGGTATAGCCCAGCATGCCGCGCACTTCGTTAATGCATCTAGCATCTTGAAGAAAATTTTCGGCCACCCATTTCGCGCGATAAGGGTCTCCGGGCAGTAAAACCGTTTGCGCAATCTCACCGGGTTTTGCGCCAATATGTACTGTCATGATAGCTCCTTATAATAATACAGCGTTTCACTTATAGACCGCCTAAACGGTTTTCGATATATGTTAGGCGACAGTTTTTACATAAAGGTTCGAAAATAATGTCTGCTCACGCTACTTTACGCCCCATGACATCACGAAAATCTGGCCCGCTCAAGGGAATCGCGCATGTGCCGGGGGATAAATCGATCTCACACCGTTCGTTGATTTTGGGGGCGCTGGCCCATGGGGAAACCCATGTGACGGGGCTTTTGGAGGGGGCCGATGTGCTGGATACCGCAAAAGCCATGCGGGCGTTTGGCGCCCGTGTGGAGCGACTGGATAATGGTGAGTGGGTAATCGAGGGTGTGGGCATTGGTGGCTTTCATGAGCCTGACCAGGTGATTGATTGTGGCAATGCCGGCACCGGTGTGCGGCTGATCATGGGGGCGATGGCAACGACCGATATTTCGGTAACCTTCACCGGTGATGCCAGCCTTTGCGCGCGGCCTATGGGGCGGATCACGGATCCTTTGGCCCTGTTTGGAGCCGCAAGTTTCGGGCGCTCTGGCGGGCGGTTGCCCTTGACGATACTCGGGGCCGCTGATCCGGTGGCCGTGACATATACAACACCAATGCCCTCGGCGCAGGTGAAGTCAGCGGTGCTGCTGGCGGGGCTGAACGTGGCGGGCGATACCGTGGTGATTGAACATGAGGCAACGCGCGATCACACAGAACTGATGCTGGCAGGTTTCGGGGCTGATATCACCACAGAAATCACCGATCAGGGCCGCGTGATTACGCTGAAAGGCAGGCCGGAGTTAACGGGGCAAACGGTTATTGTGCCACGCGATCCATCCTCGGCGGCGTTTCCGGTGGCGGCGGCGCTGCTGGTCAAAGGTTCGGAGGTTTTGGTGCCAAACATCGGCCAAAATCCTACGCGCAACGGTCTGTTTACAACGTTGATTGAGATGGGCGCCGATATTACGTTTGAGAATGAACGTATAGAGGGCGGTGAACCTGTGGCCGATTTGCGGGTGAAATACGGGCCATTAAAAGGTGTCGAGGTTCCGCCGGAACGTGCGGCGAGCATGATTGACGAATACCCTATCCTGTCGGTTCTGGCGGCTACAGCCAATGGCGTGACCGTGATGCGCGGGGTCAAGGAATTGCGGGTCAAGGAAAGCGATCGGATCGATGCCATGGCCCGCGGGCTAGAGGCAAACGGCGTGCGGATTGAGGAGGATGAGGATGCGTTGATTGTGCACGGCATGGTGAAAATCCCCGGGGGAGGTATGTGCAAAACCCACCTCGATCACCGTATCGCCATGAGCTTTATGTGCCTTGGTTTGGCCACAGAAAAACCTGTTCGCATTGATGATGCAGGCGCGATTGAGACCAGTTTTCCCGATTTTATCCCATTGATGGAACGCTTGGGCGCAAGTTTCAGGAAGGATAACAGATGAAGGGCGGATGTTTATGCGGGGCGGTGAAATACACAGTTAACGGAGCATTGCGCCCAGTGGTGAATTGCCATTGCCAACAATGCCGTAAATCTTCGGGACACCATGTGGCCGCAACCTCGGCCGCGCGCGGGGATGTTAAGATTAAGGGTGGTGTGACATGGTATGCATCTTCTGACAGGGCGCAAAGAGGATTTTGTGCGACCTGTGGTGCAAACCTCTTTTGGGATGGCGCTGGCAAAAACCTGTCAATTTTTGCGGGTACGCTGGACGGGGCGAGCGGACTGCAAACCAAAGGGCATATCTATGTGGCTGATAAGGGAGATTATTATGAAATTACGGATGATTTGCCGCAAGCACAGACATATGACCCTGTGTTGACGACGATGGTTGAATGATCAGTCAGCCATCCGGTGAAATGCGTGTTTCATTGGTTCTCGATAGATAAAGATGCATAGTTTAATATACCAAGAATATGCGCGACTTGCCTGAATAGCACTATGCAGTGGGGGGATTACGAGGGTAATGAGCGATATGTATTTCATTAGGAAATCATATGGGTTAGCAAGTTAACACGCAATCGAGAAGACCATTCATTATTGATATAGTGCCAATATTCACAGAGTTATTTAGCGAGAAAACAGGATATAGATGATTTTCACAGTTGCCATAGATGGCCCGGCCGCTGCTGGCAAAGGCACGATCAGTCGGGCGGTGGCGGCGCGGTTCGGGTTTGCCTATCTTGATACCGGCTCGCTTTACCGCGCGATAGGTGTCAAAGCTTTGGAGATCGGGGAGGGGGCTATTGATCCAAAGGTTGCGGCGCGCGTAGCGGGTAATTTGACAGATCATGATCTACAACGCGATAATTTGCGCACAGCCATGGCGGGGCAGGCGGCTAGCAAGGTTGCCGCTCTTCCCGAGGTGCGCGCCGCGTTGCTGGATTTCCAAAAGGATTTTGCGCGCCGTGAAGGTGGTGCGGTGCTTGACGGGCGCGATATTGGCACCGTCATTTGCCCCGCCGCAGAGGTAAAAATTTATGTGACGGCCAGTGACGAGGTGCGTGCAAAGCGTCGCCACAAGGAATTGGTTCTTGCCAAACCTGATCTGACGGTTGCGCAGGTTCTGGCGGATTTGCGGGCGCGCGATGCCCGGGATGCTTCGCGCGATACATCCCCCATGCGTCCGGCGGTGGATGCATTGCTGCTGGACACAACTGTGCTGTCCATAGACGAGGCGGTGCAACAGGCAATAAACGCTATTCAGTCATCCAAAGCGCCTATTTCTCAAACTTGAAATAGGCGCAAACACTCCATATATGCCGCATATGCTTAGACCAGAAAAGTTCTGGGATCGCATTGCCAAAAGATATGCAGCGCTTCCGGTTTCAAACGAAACGACCTACCAGAAAAAACTGGAAATTACCCGTGCATATTTTGCACCAAATTCCGAAGTGCTGGAATTTGGCTGCGGCACGGGCGAGATTGCGATTTCCCATGCACCGTTTGTGCAACACATACATGCGATAGACGTATCCCCCAAAATGTTGGAATTCGCGCAAGCTAAGGTAGAGGTTGCGGATATCATAAATGTGACGTTTGTTTGTGCAAATATTGAGGCGTTTTCGCAAAATAATGCTACATATGATGTCATTATGGGCCACAATATTCTGCACCTACTGGAGGATAAAGAGACGGTTCTGGCGAAGGTATACGATATGCTCAAACCCGGGGGCGTTTTCATCTCGGATACGGCTTGCATGAGCGGGCAAAAAGCATTTATGCGCATTGGCCTGGCCGTTGCCAGCCGTCTTGGTCTTTTTGTGCGCGTTCAGTTTTTCAGTATCAAAAATCTGGTGCAAAGCCTGAATAACGCCGGTTTCACGATAGATCAGCAATGGCAGCCCAAAAATGCGGATACGGTATTTATTGTTGCAAAGAAGCCGTGCTGCAATGAGGTGGCCGAGCCTGGTTGATGATGCGCTCTTGCTTGCTACCTCAAAATTGACTATAGACGCTGCCGTTGCCGAAGTGGTTGCGCTGATACAAAAACGATTCGAATAGGGGTGGAAATTTCGCCCCATTATCGTTGCATAACAGCCCTTCAAACCCATTCACCCAAAGACCGGCGGAACCAACCGCTCGGCCCGTAAAAAAATCTAGGAGACATCATATGTCAGCTTCCGTATCCATGGAAGAATTCGAAAGCCTCTTGAACGAGAGCTTTGAGTTGGAAACCCCCGATGAGGGTTCCGTAGTTAAAGGCACTGTAATCGCTGTTGAAGCGGGACAAGCCATCATCGATATCGGCTATAAAATGGAAGGCCGTGTTGATCTTAAAGAATTCTCAATGCCTGGTCAGCCCGCAGAAATCGCCGTTGGTGATACTGTTGAGGTATTTCTTGACCGCGTTGAAAACGCCCGTGGCGAGGCCATCCTCAGCCGCGAAAAGGCGCGCCGCGAAGAAGCTTGGGATCGTCTGGAAAAAGCGACCGAGAACGAAGAGCAGGTCGAAGGCGAAATATTTGGCCGTGTCAAAGGCGGCTTTACGGTTGATCTTGGCGGTGCTGTTGCGTTCTTGCCGGGCAGCCAGGTTGACGTGCGCCCCGTGCGTGATGCCAGCGCGCTGATGCATATTGCGCAACCGTTCCAGATTCTGAAAATGGATCGTCGTCGTGGCAATATCGTTGTTTCACGCCGCGCTATCCTTGAAGAATCCCGTGCTGAACAGCGTTCTGAAATCATCGGCAAATTGTCCGAGGGTGACGTTGTTGAAGGTGTCGTCAAAAATATCACGGACTACGGAGCATTCGTCGATCTGGGCGGTGTTGACGGGCTGTTGCACGTCACAGACATGGCATGGCGTCGGGTAAACCATCCCTCCGAAATTCTGGAAATTGGCGGTACCGTCAAAGTTCAAGTTGTGAAAATCAACAAAGAAACGCAACGTATCAGCCTTGGTATGAAACAGCTACAAGAAGACCCATGGTCTGACGTCGAGGCACGTTTCCCGCTGGAATCTGTACATACTGGCCGCGTCACCAACATCACCGATTACGGTGCATTTGTTGAGCTTGAGGCAGGTGTTGAAGGTCTGGTGCACGTTTCTGAAATGTCCTGGACCAAGAAAAATATCCATCCGGGTAAAATCGTTTCTACGTCTCAAGAAGTCGAAGTTATGGTTCTGGAAATTGACAGCGCCCGGCGCCGTGTTTCCCTTGGCCTGAAGCAGACACAAGGCAATCCATGGGATAACTTTGCTGCGAAATTCCCTGCTGGCACCGAAGTCGAGGGCGAGATCAAAAACATCACCGAATTTGGTTTGTTTGTTGGTCTGGACGGCGACATTGATGGCATGGTGCACCTGTCCGATCTCGATTGGGATCGTTCCGGTGATGATGCTATCCAGGACTTTAACAAAGGTGACGTGGTCAAGGCTGTCGTTACGGATGTTGATATCGACAAAGAACGTATTTCACTGTCAATCAAAGCACTGGATGGGGATCCGTTTGTTGGCGCAACGGACGGTATTAAACGCGGCGCAGTTGTCACGGTTGAGGTTACCTCAATCGAGGATGGCGGCATCGAGGTTGAATACGACAGTATGAAAGCCTTTATCCGGCGCTCTGATCTGTCGCGTGACCGGGCCGAACAACGCCCCGAGCGGTTCTCGGTTGGCGATAAAATCGATGCACGTGTGACCAACATTGATCGCGCAAACCGTCGTCTTGGCCTGTCGATCAAAGCCCGTGAAATTGCCGAGGAAAAAGAGGCCGTCGAACAGTATGGTTCCTCTGATTCTGGCGCGTCCTTGGGCGATATCCTTGGCGCGGCTCTGAAAGGCGGGGACGACGCGTAAGCGTCGCCCGACCTGAATGAGCTTTGAGGAGCAAAATTATTATGAGGAGCGGTGCCGCAAGTGGCGTCGCTCCGCGTTTTGGCGCGGGGTTCTGGTTACGCTTGGCGTTCTCGCAGCGCTGGCGTTTTGGGCTGTAAATTACAGCGGTGATCGCCCCGTTGGCCCGCATATTGCACGGTTTTATATATCCGATGTGATTTATGATAACCCTGAACGCGACGCAATTTTGGCCGAAATGGCTGACAGCACGGACGTACAGGCGGTAATTTTGCGTATCAACAGCCCCGGCGGTACTACCGTTGGCTCTGAAGCATTGTTTGAATCAATCCGCAATATTTCAGCACGTAAACCCGTGGTTGCAGTTTTGGGTGAAGTCGCGGCCTCTGGCGGTTATATCGCTGCAATAGCGGCAGATTATGTGATTGCACGGGGCAATACGATCACCGGTTCTATCGGTGTGATCATGGAATATCCCGATGTGACAGGTTTGATGGAGGCGATCGGGATTGAGATGCAAACCATCCGCTCCTCAGATATCAAGGGCGGCGTTTCACCGTTTCGCGCGCCGACTTCAGCCGAGCAGGCGGAAAATCAGGCGATGGTCGAAGAGGCTTACATTTGGTTCCGCACATTGGTTCAGGACCGTCGCGGCCTGACAGATTCAGCACTGGATAGCGTTGCAAGTGGCGGTGTATTTTCCGGGCGACAGGCAGTTCAAAACGACCTGATTGATGCACTTGGTGGTGAGCCCGCGGCGGTAAGTTACTTCGAATCAGTCGATATTACGTTACGTAACGTCACCGTGGAAACATGGTCAGTTGAGACTGAAGAAACCGGGTTGTTGAATTTTTTTGGTGCAAAATTGGGCATAAATCCGCTGTTAAACGGCTTATCTGGCCGCAATGGCCCTCGGCTCTATTCCCTAAAAAGATAATTCCTGTCAGTATAATGACAAATCTGGTGTAGCGTAAATGGGTGTACTTGAATGTTTCTGTATATTAGCGGAAAAAAATTCAGGAGAAGGAAAGAAAATGATTAAATCAGAACTTGTTCAAAAAATAGCAGATGATAATCCGCATTTATATCAGCGGGATGTTGAACGTATTGTCGCTACCATCTTTGATGAGATTATCAATGCGATGGCCGCTGGTAATCGGGTGGAGTTGCGTGGCTTTGGCGCGTTCTCTGTAAAAAAACGTGCGGCGCGCAAAGGCCGTAATCCACGCTCGGGCGCCTCGGTTATGGTTGCGGAAAAACATGTGCCGTTTTTTAAAACAGGTAAACTGCTGCGCGACCGTCTGAACGGCAAGTAAGCGCGCTTAAGGAATGTGAATGCGCTACCTTCGTTATATGTTTTACGCGGCTCTTATGTTGGTGCTGGTTTTGCTGGCGCTGGCGAACCGTGAAATGGTGACCCTCTCGCTGCTACCGGCACAACTAAGCGGGCTGTTTCCAGCAACCGTACGTTTGCCATTATTTGTTGTGATAATGCTATCAATGCTGGGGGGCTTGCTGGTGGGGTATGTGCTGGAATATTTCCGCGAACATAAGTTGCGCCGCGAAGGTGCGCTGAAAAAACGCGAAGCCGCAGAACTTAGTCGCGAAGTGGCGGTGCTGAAATCCCAAGCTGGTACACAAGAGGATGATGTCCTCGCGCTGCTGAACTGATGCAAGTCAAAATCTGTGGCCTGAAAACACATCAAAGTGTAGCTGCTGCTGTAGATGCAGGGGCGGCATACCTCGGGTTTGTATTTTTCCCAAAATCCTCCAGAAATATAGATATAAAAACAGCCGCTGACCTGGCGAGGGCCGTGCCTGCGGGTATTTGCAAAGTTGCATTGGTGGTAAACGCAAACGATCATGCGCTTGATGCGTTGCTGGCTGCGGTGCCGGTGGATATGTTGCAATTACACGGGGCCGAAAGCCCTGAAAGAGTGGCCGAGATCAAGCAACGTTTTGGTTTGCCAATTATGAAGGCCGTTGGAATCGCCGATGAAAGCGACCTGTTTAAACTTGATGAATATGCCCGGCTCGTCGAGCAGTTGCTGGTTGATGCAAAGCCACCAAAAGGGTACGGCTTGCCGGGGGGCAATGGTCTGGCGTTTGATTGGCGGTTGATTGCCCATCAAAAATGGAGGGTGCCGTGGATGTTGGCCGGTGGGTTGACGCCCGCCAATGTGGCCGAGGCGGTGCGTTTGACGGGTGCCGAGATGGTGGATGTCTCCTCGGGCGTGGAAAGTGCCGCAGGGGTGAAGGATTTGGATAAAATTGCAGCGTTCGTAAAGGCCGCTAAAGGAGCCAGATGATGATGAATTCCTATAAAACCGGTCCTGATGAACAGGGTAGATTTGGTAATTACGGCGGGCGTTTTGTGGCCGAGACTTTGATGCCGCTGATATTGGACCTTGAGGCCGAATATGAGGCGGCAAAAACCGATGATGCGTTCTGGGCCGAAATGGATGATCTGTGGACCCATTACGTTGGCCGACCAAGTCCGCTCTATTTTGCGCAAAGCCTGACAGCCCATCTGGGGGGGGCTAAAATATATCTGAAACGCGATGAGTTGAACCACACGGGTGCCCATAAAATTAACAATGTTCTGGGGCAGATATTGTTGGCGCGGCGCATGGGCAAGAAACGGATTATCGCGGAAACCGGGGCCGGGCAACATGGGGTTGCAACGGCGACGGTATGCGCAAAATTCGGGCTGCAATGCGTGGTCTTTATGGGGCAAACGGATGTTGAACGCCAAGCCCCAAACGTGTTTCGCATGAAACTTCTGGGGGCAGAAGTAATCCCGGTCACCTCGGGGCGCGGCACGCTAAAAGACGCAATGAACGAAGCGATGCGCGACTGGGTGACCAATGTTGAGGACACGTTTTATTGTATCGGAACCGTTGCCGGGCCGCATCCTTATCCCGAAATGGTCCGCGATTTCCAGTCGATCATCGGCAAGGAGGCGCGCGCGCAAATTCTGAAAGCCGAAGGGCGGTTGCCTAACACATTGATCGCAGCGATTGGTGGTGGATCAAACGCCATGGGCCTGTTTTTCCCGTTTCTGGATGATGTGGATGTGGGCATTATCGGGGTTGAGGCAGGTGGCCACGGGGTGGATGATCGCCACGAACATGCCGCCAGTCTGACCGGCGGTCGCCCCGGTGTTTTGCATGGAAACCGTACATATTTGTTGCAAGATGACGACGGACAAATACTAGAGGGGCATTCAATTTCGGCGGGGCTGGATTACCCGGGAATTGGGCCGGAACATTCCTGGTTACATGATATTGGCCGCGTGGAATATGTGGCAATTACGGATGTTGAGGCACTGGAAGCGTTTCAACTTTCTTGCACCTGCGAGGGGATTATTCCAGCGCTTGAACCCTCTCACGCGCTGGCCCATGTTATCAAAATCGCCCCGGATTTACCAAAAGATCATATTATTATCATGAACATGTGCGGGCGTGGTGATAAGGATATTTTTACAGTTGCCGCGGCTTTGGGTGTGGAAATCTGAAAATACACGTTTATTATAGTTAATATCTGGCATAAACTTTAGTTTATACGTCGTATTTTATACCCTTGCGCAGAAAGCATGATGTTTTGGTGCAAAGGTTTATTTCGGCGTATTATACCCACAAGCCAATATCTTTCAGGGAATATTTGATCAGTCTATTGGCAATCGCGGCATGTCGTTGCGAATGAGATTGGAGATTAAAATGGCACATTCACGTTTTGTAACCGCCGTTGTAACCGCAATGGTCCTTACTGCGAATTCCGCACTGGCTGAAAACCCGGCAAAATATGCAGACGATCCGCTCGTGCAGAGCATAACAACCCAACTGGAAGCACAGGGATATAGGGTTGTAAGTATAGAGCGAACTTTTTTGGGGCGCTATAAAATCGAAGCTGTATTGGGAAATGTAGAACGCGAGCTGATCATTAGTTCCAGCACCGGTGAGGTGTTGCGCGATGAGATTGATGATCATGACGGCTCTGGCCCAAAGTCAGTTACTGGATATGATGACGAC
>CAYSAZ010000011.1:0-4859 GCA_964429065.1 uncultured Rhodobacterales bacterium | reverse complement strand
GAAGATGATGAGGGTTAATTAACCAATGACATCGAGAAAGGCTGGCATATGCTGGCCTTTCGACATTTGGCGTTCATTTAAAAAAACGGTATATTACCTAGTAACCTGCGGGAGATAGATGTTGCGTAAAATATCAAGAACAGTGCCAATATGGATCATTGTTGTCATACAAGGTTTATGTGCGGCATTTTTTATCACGGAATTTGCTTTTGAGGTTTTCGGAAAAAATCGCCAACCGGTTAGCTGGAAAATTCATGAATTTGTAGAGGTATCAGCAAATATCGGGTTGATTTTGGGGCTGATTCTTGGCGGCGTTTTACTGCGACAACTGGTGCTGAGAAACCACAAAGTTGAAGGGCAGCTGCGCGTTGTTGCAGGTGAGTTCAACCAGCTTCTGGAAGAACATTTTGCCACTTGGGATTTATCGCCCTCGGAAAAAGATGTAGCATATTTTGCCATTAAAGGCCTATCAAATACAGAAATTGCGGAGCTGCGTGACACCAGCGCTGGCACGGTTAAGGCACAGATGAATGCGGTCTATAAAAAGGCGGGGGTTGTCAGTCGCACGCAGCTACTGGGATATTTTATTGAAGAATTGATGGCGCAGAAATAACGGCGTTATTTTATATTGCTGCCAGTTCGGCTTTGATCACTCTGGCAGCGGATAGCGGGTCATTTGCGGCGTGAATCGGGCGACCAACGACGATGTGGTTTGCACCGTTGGTTATGGCAACCGCAGGTGCGGCAACGCGTTTTTGATCGTCGGTGTTGGTGCCAGCCGGGCGCACGCCGGGGGTGACGATCAGTTTTCCCGCAGCCTCGGGCAAGGCGCGGATCATCGCCGCTTCCTGGGGGGAGGCGATAACGCCATCGGCTCCGGCCAAAAATGCCAGACGCGCACGTTCTTTGATCAGCGCCCCGATTGTGCCATCCCGATAGAGGGCAAGGTCAAGATCGGCGCGGTCCATGGAGGTAAGGATAGTGACAGCCAGAATTTTCATGCCCCGATCCCCGCGCCCGGTAACGGCCGCGCGCACGACATTTGGATCCCCGTGCACGGTCAGAAAATCCAGATCAAACTGCGCCAGCCCGGTGACCGCGCGCTCAACGGTTTGGGTGATATCAAACAGCTTCATATCCAGAAATACCCGTTTGCCCATTTCCGTTAACTCATTGGCCAACGCCAACCCGCCGCCGGTCAACATGCCAAGGCCGATTTTGTAAAACGACACCTCATCCCCCAGGGTTTCCACAAGGCGCAGGGCCTGCAGGGCATTGGGGAGGTCAAGGGCCACAATCAGGCGATCATCAGCAGAGGTCATAGGGTGCTCCGTTCAAAGGGTTTTGATGGATATACGCCACAAAAAATATCCAAACAAGGCGGCAAAAACGCCCTATGCTGATTTATACAAAATGCGCATATCAGGGTCTTCGGTGCAATACATATGCACCCAAATATAGGCGTGGTAAAACAGGGCCAAAACCAGCGCGTTCCAGGAGCCCAGCAACAGACCGATGCCCCATAATCCACTGAAAACAAAACTATACATGGCATTGCCCGAATATTTGAATGCACCTTGGGTCACCATCGGCATATTCAGATATTCGTCATAAAAATGATCTCCGCCAAGGGCCCGGTTTATGGTGAAATATTTCAACACCGAATGCATGGTCCAGCCGATAAGTCCCAGTAAAAGCAGCCCGGCCAAAATTTCCAGTGTCCTGTTACCTCCAAGGGATCCGTAGTCACTGATGCCAACAAGGATTAATAGAACGGGGCGGGCGCCAAGCAGGGGCAAAAATATGAACCCCCAGATTTTCAAGGCTCTGTCCCCGAACAGGCGCACCATCAGGTTAAAATGCAGTTGCAGGCGAAAAACCACCGCTACAATGCTTTGGTGGATCAAGCCGGTTGCGATTGTGATATAGGACCATGTCAGAGTGCGGATACCAAGAAAGCTGCCGCCATCGTCTCGTAACAAAGAACAGGCGCCAATGGTTAACAATGCTGCAATCATGGCGTGTTGGACTTGCCCGCGAAAAACTTCGGTTTTTGGCGTATTAGCTCTAATATCAGTCAAATTACGCATAAATTGCCCCTCTCGTTTTCGAGCCTATCAGAAATCGGGAAACCGCAAAACCCAAGTCCTTGCAAGGCGCGCAGTTTACCCCCATTTATAACGTAAAGGGCCATGCCCGTGTGGATGGCTCAATCATCAAGGTCATGCAAGGCGTGCCGAACGGGCGCCGGATGTATGAACGCTTAAAAGAGGAGAACGCTATGGATTTTGAGAAGTTCACCGAGCGCAGCCGCGGCTTTGTGCAAGCGGCGCAAACGATTGCACAACGCGAAGATCACCAACAGTTTTTGCCGGACCATTTGTTAAAAGCCTTGCTCGATGACACGCAAGGTTTGGCGGCAAATTTGATAACCCGGGCCGGTGGTGATCCCAAACGTGCCCTTGAGACAGTTGAGGCAAACCTAGCCAAACTGCCCAAAGTTTCGGGCGGACAGCTCTATATGGATGCGCAAACCAACAAAGTCTTGGGGGAGGCCGAGAAATTGGCGCAAAAAGCCGGGGACAGTTTTGTGCCCGTTGAACGCTTATTAACGGCCCTTGCGATTGTTACATCCGATGCAGGCAAGGCACTGAAAGATGCAGGCGTGAGCGCGCAGGCATTAAATATCGCGATCAACGAGATCCGCAAAGGGCGCACGGCTGATACGGCCAGTGCCGAAGAAGGTTATGATGCGTTGAAGAAATATGCCCATGACCTGACGGAGGCCGCAGCCGAGGGCAAGATTGACCCCATTATCGGGCGTGACGAGGAAATTCGCCGCACAATGCAGGTACTTACGCGGCGCACCAAGAATAACCCGGTGCTGATCGGGGATCCGGGTGTCGGTAAAACCGCCATCGCCGAAGGGCTGGCCCTGCGGATCGTTAATGGTGATGTGCCCGATTCCATTGCCGGAAAAAAGCTGATGTCGCTGGACATGGGCGCATTGATTGCCGGGGCGAAATACCGTGGTGAATTTGAAGAACGCCTGAAAGCGGTGCTCAACGAGGTGACCGAGGCCAACGGCGAAATTATTCTGTTTATTGACGAGATGCACACGCTGGTCGGGGCGGGGAAATCCGATGGGGCGATGGATGCCAGCAATCTGTTGAAACCGGCCCTTGCGCGCGGCGAGCTGCATTGCGTTGGTGCAACAACCTTGGATGAATACCGCAAGCATGTGGAAAAAGACCCCGCCCTTGCGCGGCGTTTCCAGCCGGTCATGATCGAGGAACCTACGGTTGAGGACACGATTTCCATTTTGCGGGGCATCAAGGAAAAATATGAACTGCATCATGGCATTCGTATTTCAGACCGGGCTTTGGTGGCGGCGGCAACCTTGTCGGATCGCTATATCACCGACCGATTTTTGCCCGACAAAGCCATTGACCTGATGGACGAAGCGGCCTCGCGTCTACGTATGGAAGCCGACAGTAAACCCGAAGAACTGGATGCGCTCGATCGGGATATTTTGCAAAAGCAGATCGAAGCAGAAGCGTTGAAACAGGAAACAGACGACGCCTCCAGGGATCGGTTGGAAAAGCTGGAAAAAGAGCTGGCTAAATTGCAGGATCAATCCCTTGAGATGACCGCAAGGTGGCAGGCTGAACGTGATAAAATGGCAGGGGCGCGCGACATCAAGGCAGAACTGGATGTGGCCCGCGCCACCTTGGATCAGGCAAAACGCGAAGGTAACCTCGCCAAAGCCGGAGAGCTGTCTTACGGCGTCATTCCAAAACTGGAAGCTCAGCTGGCAGAGGCCGAAGCGGCGGAAGATCAGGCCACGGACGTGATGGTCGAAGAGGCGGTGATGCCCGATCATATCGCAAGTGTTGTAGAGCGTTGGACCGGCATTCCGATGGATAAAATGCTGGAAGGCGAACGCGATAAACTGCTGAAAATGGAGGCCGAGATCGGCAACCGTGTGATTGGTCAAAGCCCCGCGGTGGCGGCGGTTTCAAACGCCGTGCGCCGGGCACGGGCGGGTTTGAATGACCCGAACCGGCCGCTGGGCAGTTTCCTGTTTTTGGGGCCAACGGGGGTCGGGAAAACCGAGCTGACCAAGGCGCTCGCCGAATACCTGTTTGACGATGATACCGCCATGACCCGGGTGGATATGTCGGAATTCATGGAGAAACACGCAGTTTCACGCCTGATTGGCGCCCCTCCGGGGTATGTTGGCTATGACGAAGGCGGGGTTTTGACCGAGTCTGTGCGCAGAAAACCCTATCAGGTGATCCTGTTTGACGAGGTCGAAAAGGCGCATCCGGATGTGTTCAATGTGCTGTTGCAGGTGCTCGACGACGGGCGTTTGACAGACGGGCAGGGGCATGTGGTGGATTTCAAAAATACGTTGATAATCTTGACCTCGAACCTTGGTTCCCAAGCCCTCAGCCAATTGCCCGACGGTGCGGATGTTGATGCGGCCAAAGAACAGGTGATGGAATCCGTGCGCGGACATTTCCGCCCCGAGTTCCTGAACCGCTTGGATGAAATCGTCATCTTTGATCGGCTTAGCCGCGAAAATATGGACGAAATCGTCGATATTCAGTTGGATATACTGGCCAAACGGTTGCGCACGCGCAAAATCACACTGGAACTGGACGCCGCAGCGCGCACATGGCTGGCGGACCAGGGATATGATCCGGTTTATGGCGCCCGCCCCCTCAAAAGGGTGATCCAAAACGCCCTGCAAAACCCACTGGCCGAACGCCTGCTAAGCGGCGAAGTGCTGGACGGCGCAACCATCTCCGTCAGCGCAGACGGAAATGGGCTGGTGATTGGCGAGGCTGTGGAGG
>CAYSAZ010000010.1:42104-44300 GCA_964429065.1 uncultured Rhodobacterales bacterium | reverse complement strand
AAACAGAAACCCAATTTGCCCGCCTGATCGGGGCCACGCCCTTGCAGATTGAACTGACCCTGATCCGCATGTCAGAGCATAAAGCCAAGACTACCTCAGTTGAACATATGGAATCATTTTATCGCACGTTTCAGGACGTAAAGCGCGAAAAATTTGACGGGCTGATTATCACCGGCGCGCCGATTGAGCATCTGCCGTTCGAAGAAGTTTCTTACTGGCGTGAACTGCAAGAGGTGTTTGCCTGGACCAAAACCAACGTGCACTCGACATTCGGTGTTTGTTGGGGGGGGATGGCGATGATATATCATTTTCACGCAGTCCAGAAGCATATGCTAAAGAACAAAGCTTTTGGCTGTTTTCGCCATAAAAACCTTGCCCCGACCTCGCCGTATTTACGCGGGTTTTCCGATGATTTTGTCGTGCCAGTCAGCCGTTGGACGGAAATTCGGGCCCGCGACATCGAAGACAATCCTGATTTGACCCTGCTCATGGATTCCCCCGAGGTCGGTCCCTGCCTGATTGAGGATGATGCCAACCGCGCGCTCTATATTTTCAACCATCTGGAATATGACCGCAACACCCTCAAAGAAGAATATGATCGCGATACAGCCAAGGGTGCGGCGATTAATATTCCGCTAAATTACTACCCCAATGATGATCCTGACCAGCAGCCCGAAAATCGTTGGCGTAGCCATGCACATCTGCTTTATGGTAACTGGATCAATGAGATATACCAGACGACAAATATTGATCTGGATAAAATCCTTGAGGGGGATTCAAAGTGACGCCCAAGCCATTCAAAGGTGCCATCAGCACATTTTATAATGATCACGCACCGCAAAAAATCCGTACGGCCATTGCAGATGGGGCCAAAGGTGCCATCCTCAACCCCACATTCCCCTATGAAAAGCGTATGAAACGGCGTGAATACGACGAGGTTTTTACGACGTTACAAATCGAGCTGGTGAAAATGCAAGCTTGGGCCAATGCGACAGGTAAACGCATTGCGATTGTGTTTGAGGGGCGCGATGCAGCCGGAAAAGGCGGCACGATCAAACGCTTTAGCGAGAACCTGAATCCGCGCGGGGCCAAGATCATCGCGCTGTCAAAACCCACGGATCGCGAGCGGGGGCAATGGTATTTTCAACGCTATATCCGCCACATGCCAAGTGCTGGCGAGATCGTGTTTTTCGACCGTTCCTGGTATAATCGCGCGGTTATTGAGCCGGTTTTCGGGTTTTGCAGCAAAGATCAGCGCCAGCACTTTTTTAACCAAGTCCCCGATTTTGAACACATGTTGTTGGATGACGGGGTCATTTTGATCAAAATTTGGCTGACCGTCGGGCGCGCTGAACAGTTGCGCCGCTTATTGGCTCGCGAATCTGATCCGCTAAAACAATGGAAATTGTCTAGTATTGATGTCAAAGGGCTGGAATTATGGTCTGAATATTCCCATGCCATTAAAATGATGTTTGCAAATACCCACAGCCAAGATGCCCCATGGCATGTCATTCGTTCTGATGACAAACGCCGCGCCCGCATTGCGGCCATGCAACTTGTGCTATCTGAGCTGGCGTATGACGGTAAAAACACCAATGTTGTGCAGCCCCCCGACGCACAGATTTGTGGCACGCCAGCGCTTATGGGCTTGGAGCAAAATTGACCAAACCTTGTTCCCCTTGCCCGCAGGCGTTATGTATAGCCCATGAATAAAGCGCAGCGCGAACGTAAAGGCTATCACCACGGCAATCTCAAGCAGGCGCTTGTGGAGGCAACTCTTTCTCTTATCCAAGAGAAGGGACCGACCGGATTTACTCTGGCTGAAGCTGCGCGCCAAGCTGGCGTTAGTGCCGCAGCCCCCTATCGCCATTTCAAAGGCCGCGAGGATTTGATCGCAGAGGTTGCCCGCCAGGGGTTTGAGATTTTTGCGGAAAAGATGGAAACCGCCTTTAATCGTGGCAAACCAAACCCCATGGCCGCGTTTGAGGCTGTTGGCCGCGCCTATCTGCAATTCGCCCGTGCCCACGCCGGGCATTATATCGCAATGTTTGAATCAGGTGTCTCGATCGCCGGAAATTCCGGGCTGAACATGGTCGCCAACCGCGCTATGGCAGTGCAAACCCAAGCTGCGGAAAAACTGTTTGAACATCTGCCCAAAGGCCAGCGCCCGCCCGCAACCATGGTCAGCCACCACAT
>CAYSAZ010000010.1:0-42004 GCA_964429065.1 uncultured Rhodobacterales bacterium | reverse complement strand
AAAAATGAACACTCCCGCAAACTTCTTGGAACAAGGACGGGACTGGCTGGATGGTCACGGAAAAAAGGCGTGGATAGCCACAATGATCCTTGGGTTCATCTTCTTTTGGCCTGTTGGCCTTGTCACCCTCTTTTACATGATTGGAACTAATCGCATGGGAAAATGCAAGAATAGCCGCACATGGGGCCGTAAACACGGTTTTGGCACCTCAACTGGCAATGTTGCCTTTGATAACTACCGCAGTGAAACCCTGAAACGTCTGGAAGATGAGCAATCGGCCTTTCAATCGTTCCTTGGCAATCTTCGGGCCGCAAAAGATCGCGCTGAGTTTGACCAATTCATGAATGATCAGACAGCACCTGACGATAAACCGGCAGCCTCGCCTTATACGTCAACATATTCGCCAGCCTAATAGGCTTATCCCCCCGTGCAAGCGGGGGATCAACTAACAAATGGATCAAAAATGACCTACTACGACGCCAGTTATACCGGCCTGCCAGACCCGGAAATGGAGGCTCGGTTTTATGAAAACGTGCCGACGCGCCGGTTCGTTGCCTGGATATTCGACGGGTTAATCGTGTTTGCGATAACCGTGCTGGTTGGCATTATTACCTTTGGCATCGCCATAATATTCCTGCCTCTCACATGGCTGGTGCTTGGGTTGATTTACCGCACGGTTACAATCTCCAGTGGCTCGGCAACCTATGGCATGCGCATGGTTGGCATTGAATTTCGCAATAAACGCGGGGAAAAGTTGAGCACCGGAGTATCGTTTGCAAACACTGCACTGTACACGATTTTCAGTGGTACCATGTTGCTGCAACTGCTTAGCATCGGGCTTATTTTGGGGTCGCGTTATGGCCAAAGCCTGCCCGATATGATCCTTGGCACCACGGTTATAAACCGTCCTGTCAATTAAATATTGAGACGTTTGTGCAATCTTGTTAGGGTTGGGCAACTTAACAAGGTTTATGCATGCGCCATTCATTACCACAATCGCCACAGTTTTACGTGACAGCGCCCCAACCTTGCCCATATCTTGAGGGCAAGGTTGAGCGCAAATTATTCACAGCTCTTTACGGCGAGGATACCAAGACCCTGAATGACAGTCTGTCACAACAGGGGTTTCGCCGCTCGCAAAACGTGCTTTACCGGCCCACTTGTGCAGGGTGCTCGGCCTGCATGTCCGCCCGCATCCGGACCAAAGATTTCACGCCCAGCAAAAGCCAAAAGCGGGTGTTGCGCCGCAATGCATCCCTTACCCGTGAGGTGAAATCCCCTTGGGCAAATGAGGAACATTTCACGCTTTTCCAAAAGTATCTTGGCCACCGGCACGCAGATGGCGGAATGGCGGATATGGATATATTTGAATTTGCCGCCATGATCGAAGAAACCCCTGTGCAAAGCCGCGTGGTGGAATATTACCGTGAAACCGACACGGGCACAGAACTGGTTGCCGCCTGTTTGACGGATGTTCTGGAGGATGGATTATCGCTGGTCTATTCATTTTTTGACCCCGCGCTTGATCGCAACAGTCTTGGCTCTTATATCGTTCTTGATCATATAAACATGGCGATATCGGCGAAATTATCCTATGTTTACCTTGGATTTTGGGTGCCCGGCAGCCCCAAGATGGCCTATAAAGCCAAATATCGCCCGTTGGAGGTTTTTCGCGGCAGTGTCTGGCAAGAAGTTGAAAATGTGCACACTTTCAGCACCGCTGATCACCCGCTAGAACTTGACCCGGTATCCACGCAAATCGCCGCCATTCACCTACCCACCTTAAGCGAGAGTTAACCCCCCGACAGCAAGCTGGGAACGATGGTGACAACGCCTGGAAACAGCCACAGCAGCGTCAGCCCTAGCACCTGAATCAGCACAAACGGAATTACGCCGCGATAGATATGGGCCGTCGTTACACTGGCCGGCGCCACGCCGCGTAAGTAAAATAGCGCAAAGCCAAAGGGCGGCGTCAAGAAACTTGTTTGCAGGTTCACCGCGATCATGATCGTCACCCATTTTGGGTCCATCGTACCACCGTAAATTACCGGCCCGACAATCGGGATAACGATATAGATGATCTCCAGAAAATCGAGCACAAAGCCCAGGAAAAACAGCACCAGCATGACGATCAGAAACACGACCCATTCCCGTTCAAAACTGCGCAGAAACGCCTGTATGTAATGCTCGCCGCCAAAGGAAATGATCACCAAGTTAAGCATTTGTGACCCAATCAGGATCGCAAATACCATCGAGGTTACCTTGGCGGTTTCGCGCACAACCGGCGACAAAACGGCCGTTTTCCACAGGGTCCAGACCGCATAAAGCAGACCGCCGATAGCGATATGATAAAAAATCAACGCGGCGATAATTGCCATCCAGTTTTCAAAAGTCACATGCTCAATCGTCGCACGTAAATCAAAATTCACGCCGATTAGCAGCAAAATAACCATGGAAAAGCTGGAAATAAGGATGATTTTGCCGGTTTTATGCTGTTCTTGCAACTTGCGAAATGCCGCCAGCATAATCGCGCCCCCTGCCCCGAGCGCTGCCGCCGGGGTTGGATTGGTCACCCCTCCAAGGATCGAGCCAAGCACGGCCACAATCAACACAAGCGGCGGGAAAACCACCCGCAGCAGCTCATTCTTTGCCAAACGCGCGGCAGCGATGCGCAGGGCATAGAAAATCAGGACAAAGGGGATGGCTTGCACCAAAAATACCGTACCCGGCGATGTTAGCGGCCCCAAGACCATCACATCGATAAGCACCGACAAAAGGATGCCACCAACCCCGATATAAAGCGGGGTTTTATCAGCATATGGCGCAACCCCGTACGCCATGCTTAGGACAATGGCAAACAGGATCAGCAGGGTCAGCAGACCGTTGCCAATCGGGGCGGCATCCATGACCATTTGCGCACGCACCTCTGCCATTTGTTCAGGCGTGCGGGTGCGGGATGCTTGAGATTGCGCACCACCCGCTGCGGCAATTTCTGCCTGAACCACAACGGCGCTATCCCATTTTTCCTGCCCGTGTAGCTCAATCATAGAGGCCTGACACTCTGCCCCCACATTGGTACGCAGCGCCGCCTGTTGGCCTTGCGCCGCAACGGACGACACCGTGATTGTCTGATTACCCGCCATATTGAACGATCCCATGGCCACCGCGAACAGAATAATCGCAACCGGCACCCCAAGGAACCACATCAGATTATGTGCGCGCCCGTTGCCCGCGGCCTGGCCGCCGGTTATAGGGATCGGGGGGGCTTTATGGGGGTAGAGCATCGCAAAACCAAACGCATAAAGACCATAAAGCACCGCCAGCAATATCCCCGGCAACAACGCCGCCTTGAAAAGCGTGCCAACCGACAGCACCGCAGCCTCACCCAGATAGGTAAGCGCATCGGAGCATCCCGCGACTGAAGCGCGTTCTTCTTGTGCCGTGGCATAAAGATCCCCCGCCAGCGTGCCCAAAAGCACGATCACAATCGAGGGCGGGATGATCTGCCCCAACGTCCCCGAAGCCGCAATAACCCCCGTCGCCAGCTCTGGTGAATAATTATGGCGCAGCATGGTAGGCAAAGACAGCAACCCCATGGTCACCACCGTCGCCCCGACAATCCCTGTTGAGGCCGCCAGAAATGCCCCCACAATCACCACCGATACGGCCAAGCCGCCGGGCAAAGGGCCAAAAACCTGCGCCATTGTGGTTAGCAAATCCTCGGCGATTTTGGAGCGTTCCAGCGTGATCCCCATCAAAACAAACATCGCCACCGCCAGCAATGTTTCAATGGAGGGACCAGAAAGCACCCGCTCATTCATACGGTTCACGATAAACGACAGGTTGCGGTTTAGTGCATGTTCCCAGCCACCTACAAACAGTTGTTCAGTGTAAACCGGCAAATCAGGATACCTAAATTGCGAAATATCATAGGCCCGCACCCCCTGATCTATCAGCGTCAAATAACCCTCACTGCCCGTATCAATCACCTGTTTGACAAGCACTCCCGAACTATCGAGCACCGCCAGAATACCAAAGGAAATCATCGCCGCGCCACCAATGGCAAATGCCACCGGAAAGCCCGACATAATGCCGGCAAACAGGCTGGCAAATACGATGATCAGGCTAATTTCTACGCCATCAAGACCAAATAACATTCCCGTTCCCCTACCTAGTGGATTTCAGCGACCAGCTTGGCTGTGTCATCCTCGATCACATCAATGTCCTTGTACTTACCCTCAGATTCCGGCCCCTCGATCAGCTCCAGCATCGAGCGGTAAAAAAACGCAATCCCTTGCAAAAACATCAGCCCGGCAAACGCGATCAGCAGAATTTTGAACAAGAAATACGCATCAAACCCGTTGGGCGAGAACCCGATGGTCTCAACATTCCATTTCAACAGTTTGGATTTGCGCATCAGCAGCTCAAACTTGTCTGATACCGCCATTTTCGGGGTAACCAGCGCGCGCCACAGATAAAACCATCCGAACATCCAGATCATGGTCATGGAGGGAATGATATAGATAATCGACCCCAGCATATCGACGGTTTTTTTGGTGCGATATTTCATACCCGCATAGAATAAATCGACCCGCACATGCCCGCCCTGAACGAACGTATACGAGGCACAAAGCGCAACAATTATGGCGTTGTAAAGTTTAAGTTCTTCACCGAACCAGCTGAGATCTTTAGTGAAAACATAGCCAAATGGCCCGATGGAAATATCGGCCACCCGGAAAATCCGTTGCAAAAAGATGATCATGATCTGTTGAAGCACCATAAACAGCCCCGCATAGGCGGCAAACCGGCCGATGCCATTGGCAATCCATTCCAGCGCGCGCACAACCCCCCAAAGGATATTGCGACGCCACAAGCCAATAGCCGTTACAATGAAAAATATATCTAGAATGACAAAAAATAATTCCTGCGAAGCCCCGTAATAAATGAACCGCACCAGCGATTCCTTATCCGACCAATCCAGCCACGCCGAGGGATTCATTACGGCGCGAAACACATTGACGAAAGCCAATGCAATATTTGTAAAAAACCAGATTATACCATCCAGCATCGCGCACGCCTCATGAAATGTTAGAAATTATAGCAAAGAAACCCGCCCCATTCGCATAGGGCGGGCCATTTTTTACCAGACAGGTTTAGCCCATTACGCGGGTACGTTGCGCCACATATGCACCTGAGGATTTTTGAATCCAGGCCGCGGATTCCATCATCGAGGTGTTATAGCTATTGCTGATTTTGGCAAACAGATCATCGGACATATTCTCGCCCATAACCTCTTTAGCGCCTTCACCAAACGCATCCCAGACCGCATCGGGGAATTCCAAAATATTAACGCCGCCCGATTGCAAACGCACCAGTGCCGCGCCGTTATTATTAAGAAATTGCGCCAGACTATGCGAATGCGCCGCTTTGGCCGTTTGCTCGATGATGGCTTGTTGCGCACCGCTCAGGCTGTTGAACACCTCGCGGTTAGTTACCAGCGACAGGGCCGCACCCGGCTCATGCATACCGGCGGTATAGTAGTTTTTGGTGATCTCCTGGAAACCGGCTTTTTCATCTGCCCAAGGGCCGATCCATTCGGTTCCATCAATCGCACCAGAAGCCAGCGCCTGATACACTTCGGCACCCGGAAGGTTTTGGATCGACGCACCCAGCGTGCCCAAAACTTTGCCGCCAAGACCGGGCATGCGGAATTTCAGACCGTTGAAATCTTCTGCCGAGTTGATTTCCTTTTTGAACCAGCCACCCGCTTGTGGGCCGGTGTTGCCGGAAATAAACGATTTGAGGTTGAAAACCTCGCCCAGCTCATCGTGGAATTTGCCACCATCGCCGTGGTAATACCAGTTCATCAATTCCTGCGCCGTCATACCAAAAGGCACGGATGTAAAGAACGCATAGGCGGGGTGTTGGTTAATGAAATAATAATCCGCTGCATGGTACATATCCGCCTGCCCCGAAGACACGGCATCAAAAACCTCAAAGGCGCCAACCAATTCGCCAGCGGCCTTGATTTCGACTTCGAGCGAACCATCGGACATGGCATTGATTTGTTCGGCACAATATTGCGCGGAATCAAACACACCAGCCATACCACGGCCCCAGGATGTGACCATGGTTAATTTACGTTTACCCTGCGCATAGGCAGGGGCCGCAAGTGTTGCACTTGCCGCAACAGCAGCACCACCAAGTGTTGAGTTTTTCAGAAAAGAACGACGATCCATAAATAACCTCCCAGTTTATGCTTTGTAATTTTTTACAAAACAGATCGAATAAGTATGACCAAACTACCGCACAACATTCCATATGCAACGAGTTTTTTTAATAATTGGTCTAAATTTGAGAATAGATACACAGATGCGACATATTCAAAATAAATCACCATATTTCTCACCCGAATTAGGCCTTACAAGTTGGCCAAAGTAATATTATTACCAATTTGGTGCGAAAATTGGCATATTCTGAAAATTGGCTGTTGACCTCCGGTTTTCATCGGCATAAAACTATACATATGACGCAAGGTAACAAAAATATTCTCGTCGTGCTAAGAATGCGCAGCCCGTATAAGATGTTTTAACATCTTTCACGGTTCCTGCGCATGCCCCCAAATTTGGGGGTTTTTTTTTGGCTAAACTATGGTGGAATGGGGCAATCGCCCGAATAAAGGAGAACAGACATGACCCGCACAATGACCGGCGCCCAGATAGTCGTCCAGGCTTTGAAAGATCAAGGCGTGGACACGATTTTTGGATATCCTGGCGGGGCGGTCCTACCGATTTATGACGAAATTTTCCAGCAAAATGAGATTCGCCACATTTTGGTGCGCCACGAACAAGGCGCCACCCACGCCGCCGAAGGGTACGCGCGGGCGACCGGCAAGCCCGGCGTGGTTCTGGTAACCTCTGGCCCGGGGGCGACAAATGCGGTGACAGGAATGACGGATGCGCTGCTCGATTCGATCCCGATGATCGTTTTATGCGGACAAGTGCCGACATTCATGATCGGCAATGATGCATTTCAAGAAGCAGATACCGTTGGTATCACCCGCCCCTGCACCAAACACAACTGGCTGGTCAAAGACACCGATATTCTGGGCGAAGTTATCCATCAGGCCTTTCATGTGGCAATATCGGGGCGCCCGGGACCGGTGCTGGTTGACATCCCAAAGGACGTGCAATTTGCCACCGGCAGTTATACGACCAAGGGCAAAACCCGCGTGTCGCATTATCAACCGCAGGTTAAAGGTGACATTAACGCGATCACCAAAGCTATTGAAATGCTTGAAAAATCCGAGCGTCCAATCATCTATTCCGGCGGTGGTGTGATCAATTCGGGGCGCGGTGCCAGCCAATTGCTGCGCGAGCTGTCCGACACCAGCGGCATCCCGATTACATCTACCTTGATGGGGCTTGGCGCTTATCCCGCATCAGGGGGGAACTGGCTGGGAATGTTGGGAATGCACGGCACCTATGAGGCAAATATGGCCATGCATGACTGTGATTTCATGCTGTGTATCGGCGCGCGATTTGATGACCGGATCACCGGGCGCACCGATGCGTTTAGCCCCAACAGCTACAAGGTGCATATTGATATCGACCCCTCCAGCATCAATAAAATCATCCATGTGGATACACCCATTGTTGGCGATATCGGGCATGTTCTGGAAGATATGCTAAAGGTTTGGAAATCGCGCGGGCGCAAGGTTAATGGTGCCGGAATTGAAAAATGGCACGCGCAAATTAATGCGTGGCGCGCCAAAAAATGTCTGTCCTATAAAAATTCTGACACGGTTATAAAACCGCAATATGCGCTGGAACGGCTTGAGGCTTTGACCAAAAAATATGACCGTTATATCACCACCGAGGTGGGACAGCACCAGATGTGGGCCGCGCAATACCTGAATTTTGAGGACCCACACCGCTTTATGACTTCGGGTGGTTTGGGGACGATGGGCTATGGCATGCCGGCCTCTATGGGGGTTCAGGTGGCGCATCCTGAGGCTTTGGTGATCAACGTCGCCGGTGAGGCCAGTTGGCTGATGAACATGCAAGAAATGGGCACGGCCATGCAGTTCAACCTGCGTACAAAGCAATTTATCTTGAATAATGAACGTCTTGGCATGGTGCGCCAATGGCAAGAATTGCTGCATGGTTCGCGGTATTCGCATAGCTGGTCTGAATCCCTGCCCGATTTCGTGAAACTGGCCGAGGCATTCGGGGCCAAGGGTATTCGCTGCGCGGACCCTGCGGATCTCGATGATGCAATCATGGAAATGCTGGATTATGACGGGCCGGTTATTTTCGACTGTTTGGTGGAAAAGCATGAAAACTGTTATCCGATGATCCCCAGCGGTGCGGCCCATAATGAAATGCTGATGGGGGATGCATCACCCGAAGGTGCGATCAAGGGCAAAGGTGGCGCGTTAGTTTAATAACGCCATGCAACATCATGAAACCGCTTATATATTTCAGCTTTGGAATGACCAAAACTGCCAGCACATTGGCCTATCATCTGGCGCATATCGCGCTGGAAGATGCAGGCATGGAGCAACCCCATATTCCACCGCCCGCCGTGGCGGTAGACCGCAAAATCAATTTTGTAAGCCATCTTGATCAAGACGGGGTGGATCAACTTTGGGCACTGGCGCAATCGCTTGGCTATCCGCTGTTGGTCAAAACCCACACCCGCCCTGATCCCGCGGTTATCGCCATGATCAAGAACGGACGCGCCATTGCATCGGCGGCGTACCGTGACCCGCGTGACATGGCATTATCGATGCTCGATCACGGCATAAAAGCCCGGCGTATGGGGGTGTTGCCTTTTGCCGAAATGGTCACGCTTGATGATGCTTTGCACGGAATTCGCGGGCAAGTTGCTGATCTGGCCCAATGGCTGGCCTTACCGGAGACCTTGGCGCTAAATTTTGAGGATATCGCTTTTGATACTGGCAAAGTCGCAACCCGGATCCTTGCTCACCTTGGAATTGATGGCAATCCCGCTAAGCTCGCCACACAGGCAAAAACCTGTTTCACCCAATTTAACAAGGGCATACCGGCGCGCCATAAGGCAGAAATGTCGACCAAAGACAGTGCCAGAATTGCCCGTGAATTCGCCCCGCTTATTACATTTTTAGACGCCCCGCACAGCCCGCTGCCCGCCAATACGCCCTTGCGACATCTGGACAACACACCCTAAACGTGGGAAATTCCTGCTAACATAAGGATTATGAACATGAATGCTTTATCCCTTAAAAAAGGCGCCTCCAAGAAAAGCGCTTACGATCTTAAAAACCCTCTGAGTGATATGATCGAGACCCATACTTTGGCAGTGATTGTGGACAATGAATCCGGCGTTTTGGCCCGCGTCATCGGGCTGTTTTCCGGGCGTGGCTATAATATTGACAGCCTGACCGTGGCCGAAACCGACCACCTTGGGCATCTGTCGCGCGTGACCATCGTCACCACCGGAACCCCTGCGGTTATTGAACAGATCAAAGCGCAACTGGGGCGTATGGTGCCGGTGCACGCGGTGAATGATCTGACAGTCGACGGGCCCTCGGTTGAACGGGAATTGGCGATTATCAAGGTCGTTGGCAAAGGTGAAAAGCGTCTTGAAGCCATGCGCTTAGCCGATATTTTTCGCGTGAACGTGGTTGATAGCACCTTGGAAAGCTTTGTCTTTGAAATCACCGGAACCTCGGAAAAAATTGATGCGTTTATCAATTTGATGATCCCGCTTGGGGTTACGGATGTGGCACGTACCGGTGTTGCGGCACTGGCGCGCGGCATATAAAAAGCCCCCTGCATCACTGCAGAGGGCCAGAGAGAGGCATTGGGAGAGGTTAGGATTCCAACAAGCCTTTCTCGATCGCAGCGGCCAGCTCTTCTTCGCTGACTGCACCGTCGCCGTCACTATCAACGGCGGCATAAAGCTCCTCGGTGATGTTGGGATAAACCGCAACCATCTCGGCGGCTGACAACATGCCATCGCCATCCGTATCGACGCCTTCATTAAAGGCAAACGCCGTTGTGGCAAGACCCATAGTGGCGATAGTCGCAATTAGGATATTTTTCATTGTAGTCTCCAGTTCAGTCATTGGACAATAGCGTCCGTGAAAGCCCACCCATCTGGTGCTTTCATATCCACAGACGTTGAGGACGCACAATTATTCCCGCCGATTTCGGTGTTTTCTTCCACAATCCCTTATTGCGCGCATTTTCGCCCATGAATTCCCGCCAATCAGCGCATTTTCGCCCGCAATTGCCCAGAATACACAGCAAAAGCCTGCTCGGCAAACTCCCGCTATCTTGGCCGGCAGGTTTTGACACGTTACCCCTATCATCACCAATGATGACAAGAGGCGGAAATGGACGGCCCCAAAACCACTACGATTGCGGATCAGATTGATCCCCTGATGCCGGATTTGCGCCGATATGCGCAGTATTTATCCGACACACCCGAACAGAGCGAAGTTTTGATACAAAAGGCAATTTTACGCATTTTAACGCGAAAAGCCCAAAAACCTGTTGAAAACCTGCGCAAATATCTGTTTTCGATCCTGCATAATTTACATAACGACAGCCTGCGTGAAAAACAAAACCGCCAAGGGCATGTGAACCTTGAAGATGTGGTGCTGATTGATCCAGCCCTCAGCCCAAACCAACGTCAAACCTGCCAAGACGTGTTACGTAAAATCAGCGCTCTACCTCGGGATCAGCGTGATATTTTTGCATATTTACTAAATGATAATCTCAGCTATAGCGAAATCAGTGCGGCCCTTAATATTCCCGAAGGTACGGTAATGTCGCGCCTGTCGCGGGCCCGAAAAGCTTTACGGAAATCAATGGATATGCAGCCAGACGATACGATCGCCGCCCTTTTAGGCGCATAAAAAAAGGGGGGCAGTTTCCCACCCCCCAGTTGTGCAATTCAGGCTCATATTTAACCGCTCGACGGTTTGCCTGCGGCCTGATTGCCAGGGGAAAGTTCAGCAGACAGACTTTCCCCCACCTGTTCCTTAACTACACCCAGAGGTTCCCCCGCAGGTGTTGCATTTCATACATGTACCGTTGCGCACCAAGGTATAATTCCCGCATTCCCCGCAGGCATCGCCCTCATAACCTTGCATCTTTGCTTTTGTGCGGTCATCCATCACCGCTGGTCCGCGGCTTAGGGTCACCGTTTCGTTTAGGGTTTGCGTAACTTGTGTTTGCATGCCCGCCAAATCCTCAGGCACACGTTTGCGCAGATATCCGGTGGAGGAGATTTGACGGATCATATCAATTGACGTTTTGGCAATCTCACCGTCGACATTATTGATATTGCGCGCGCCTTCCTCAATCCCGCGGCCCATATCATCAAAGCTTTCACCGCTTGGCTGCACATGGGCAAGATCCGTACGATCCAGATAGGACACGGCCAATTCGCGGAAAATATAATCAAGAATAGAGGTCGCAGATTTGATACTGTCGTTGCCTTGCACCATCCCCGCCGGTTCAAACCGCGTGAAGGTAAAAGCCTCGACGAACTCGTCCAGCGGCACGCCATATTGCAGGCCCACCGAAATCGCGATGGCAAAATTGTTCATCATCGCGCGAAAACCAGCACCTTCTTTGTGCATATCAATGAAAATCTCACCCAGATTTCCATCCTCGTATTCGCCGGTGCGCAGGTAAACCTTATGCCCGCCAACAACCGCTTTTTGCGTGTAGCCTTTGCGCCGTTGGGGCAGTTTTTCCCGCCCGCGCGCGATTTCTTTGATCACGATTTTCTCAACGATTTTTTCCGCCAGAACTGCTGCACGTTCAGCATCAGGCGCCTCGTTGAGGATTTCTTCAAGGTCCTCATCATCCTCAATCAGTGCCGAGGACAGCGGTTGCGACAATTTTGATCCGTCCCGATAAAGCGCATTCGCCTTGACCCCTAGCGACCAGCTAAGTTCATAGGCAGATTTGCATTCCTCGATCGTTGCATTATTGGGCATGTTAATGGTCTTGGATATCGCCCCGGAAATAAAGCTTTGGGCCGCCGCCATCATATTGATGTGGCTTTCAACGCTTAAATACCGGGTGCCGATACGCCCGCAAACATTGGCGCAGTCAAAGACTTTATAATGCTCTTCCTTCAAAAACGGCGCGCCCTCAAGCGTCATGGTGCCACATACGTGGTTGTTGGCATCTGAAATTTGCGCGCGCGAATACCCCAGATGACGCAGCAAATCAAACGTCGGATCGTTGAGCTTTTCTTCAGGGATACCAAGGGTTTTGCGGCAGAAATCTTCGCCAAGCGTCCATTGGTTAAAGACAAATTTAATGTCAAAAGCGGTTGGTAATGCTTCTTCGATTTTGGCAATTTCAACCGCGCTAAACCCGTGACCGAGCAAGGATGTGTGGTTGACACCGGGCGCGTTGCCCATCGTCGCATGTCCAACCGCGTAGGAAATAATCTCTTCAACCTGACTGCTGGAATACCCCAGATTGGCCAAGGCTGCGGGCACCGAACGGTTGATGATTTTGAAATATCCACCCCCGGCAAGTTTTTTGAATTTTACCAGCGCGAAATCCGGCTCGATGCCTGTGGTGTCACAATCCATCACCAAACCAATGGTGCCCGTTGGCGCAATTACCGAAACCTGTGCGTTGCGATATCCATGGGCCTCACCCAGTTTCAGCGCGTCATCCCAGGCTTTATGCGCCAGATTAATCAGCTGCCCGTCGGGGCAATTATCATGGTCAAGCGCGACGGGCGGCACGGCCAAACCTTCATAGCCCGCAGCCTCGCCATAAGCTGCGCGCCGATGATTGCGCATCACCCGTAACATATGATCAGCATTTTTCGCATAGCCCGGAAACGGCCCGAGTTCTTTGGCCATTTCCGCCGATGTCGCATAAGAAACGCCGGTCATAATCGCGGTCAAAGCCCCAGCCATAGCGCGCCCCTCAACGCTGTCATAACCATGGCCCATGTTCATCAACAACCCACCAATATTGGCATAGCCCAAACCTAATGTGCGGAATTTATAGGATAATTTTGCGATTTCTGGGGACGGAAATTGCGCCATCAGCACCGAAATTTCCAGCGTCATTGTCCACAGGCGCGTCGCGTGGATATAACCAGCCGCATCGAATTGCCCATCGTGCAAAAATGTCAGAAGGTTCATAGACGCTAAATTACAGGCCGTATCATCCAGAAACATATATTCCGAACAGGGGTTCGAGCCGCGAATTTCACCATCCTCGGGGCATGTGTGCCAGGCATTAACCGTATCGTGAAACTGGATGCCGGGATCAGCGCAAGCCCAGGCCGCATGGCCGATCTGGTCCCACAGATCCGTGGCTTTAACGGTTTTGGAAACAGTCCCGTCGGTGCGTTTGAGCAGCTCCCAGTCGGCATCATCCTTGACCGCTTGCAAGAAACTGTCGGTGACGCGCACCGAATTATTGGAGTTTTGCCCCGAAACGGTCAGGTAAGCCTCGGAATCCCAATCGGTGTCATAGGTCGGGAACTCAATGCTGGCAAAACCCTGCTCGGCATATTGTAAAATGCGTTTGATATAGGTTTCCGGCACGCTGGTTTTCTTGGCTGAACGGATGGCTGTCTTTAGACCCGCATTTTTCTTGGGATCAAAGGCGTCGGTTTCGCTGCCATCCCATGCGCGAATTGCCGTAAAAATTTCGTTAAGACGTTGTTCATGGATTTTAGAACCTGCAACAAGCGCTGCAACCTTTTGTTCTTCAATAACTTTCCAGTTAATAAACTCTTCAACATCCGGGTGGTCCATATCGCAGATCACCATTTTGGCTGCCCGCCGTGTGGTGCCCCCCGATTTAATCGCCCCCGCCGCGCGATCGCCGATTTTCAAAAACGACATCAACCCCGAGGATTTCCCGCCCCCGCCAAGACTTTCATCCGAGCCACGCAACGAGCTGAAATTGGTGCCGGTGCCCGAGCCGTATTTGAACAGACGCGCCTCTCGGGTCCAAAGATCCATGATCCCGCCGTCATTCACCAGATCGTCGGAAACCGACTGGATAAAACAGGCGTGGGGTTGGGGGTGTTCATAAGCGGTTGCCGATTTGGTCAGCTTGCCGGTCTGGTAGTCCACATAATGGTGGCCCTGGCTTGGCCCGTCAATGCCGTATGCCCAGTGCAAACCAGTGTTGAACCATTGCGGCGAATTGGGCGCCGCCATCTGGCTGGCCATCATAAAACGCATTTCGTCATAATAGGTTTTGGCGTCGGCTTCGGTGGTAAACATGCCACCCTTCCAGCCCCAGTAACACCACGTCCCGACCAGGCGATCAAACACTTGTTTGGCGGAAATTTCGCCGATATAACGATCCGGTTTTGGCAGTTTTGCCAGTTTTTCCTCATCGGGAACAGCGCGGTGCAAAAATTCAGGAATCCCCTTTTCCCTGACCTTTTTAACCGCCGCAGGAACCCCGGCTTTGCGGAAATATTTCTGGGCAATAACGTCAGCGGCGACCTGGCTCCAACGGGCGGGGACTTCGAGGTTTTTAAGCGCAAAAACAACCGAACCATCGGGATTTCGTATTTCAGACGATGTCGTCTTGAACTCAATTTCACCGTATGCCCCGGTTTTTACTTTGGTAAATTTACGCTCAATTTTCATCGCTGTCCCTGCCTAAATAGGTGTAAATCACCCGGTTTTTTTACTAAATTCTGTAGGCAATCGCCTATCATTTCATCATTACAATTCTCACAGCAACACAACATATTGTGGCAAACTGTGAGCCTCCCCCTAATTGGAGCATCAAACGGGTTGGGTCAACGAATTTATTTTCGTAAAACACAAATTTTTTTGTTGACGCGCGGATGCTGACATCCACAAAAATCCATCCTGAGAACACTGGGCCATAAGCATCTATTTTAGTTTATCGGGTGATCGAATTTCCCGTCCAAATTCTGAAAATAAAAAATCCCATTATATCATGACCTTTGCGCTATCTATTCAGACTTCAGGTGAAAAATCATGTGCAAAACAGAGTAAGGTAGATCAGAGAATCAAACTCGCATTCTCATATTCACCCTTTTGGTTGACAATTCAGGAACCACAAATTATTCACCCATATGGTTGAACAAAAAAATACCACATTAAGCGAAACATTAAAAGCTGTAGGTGATCCAACCCGCCGGGCGATTCTGACGGCCCTCGCCCAAGAAGGCCCCACGCGCGTAACCGAACTGGCTGCGCGCTATGAAATGTCGCTGAACTCAGTATCCAAACATATAAAAATATTGGAAAAAACCGGTTTGGTTACGCGCAAAACAATTGGACGCGTACATCTTATTGAGGCCAATCTTACCCCCGTTGACGCGGTGGAAGACTGGTTCATGCAGCTTCGCTCAATCTGGGACATTCGTCTTAATGCGCTTGAAAGCATGTTAACAGAAAAGGAAAATATCATGACCGAACTTACCCTGACCACCAGCAGAATCATAAACGCCAGCCCCAAAGCCACGTTCAACGCGTGGCTTGACCCCGGGATGTTGGCGAAATTTATGGTCCCCGGCGAAGGCATGTCCTCTAGCGATGTCACGGCTGACCCGGTCGTTGGTGGACGTTTTTCGCTGATTATGCACGCAGGCGACCAACATATGCCGCACAGCGGGGAATATAAGGAGATCGTGCCCCACACCCGTCTGGTTTTCAGGTGGGAATCACCCTTCTCGGTTGATGACAGCACAGTAACTTTGACATTTTTGCCCAAAGACGGCCGGACCGAGGTTACGTTAACACATGTTAAATTCGCCGATGAACACTCTCGTGACAATCATCGCGGTGGCTGGACAGCTATTTTGGCAACGCTCGATGAAATGCTGCAATGAACCGGTAATTGTGAAAATGGTCGGGGCGAGAGGATTCGAACCTCCGACCTACGGTACCCAAAACCGTCGCGCTACCAGGCTGCGCTACGCCCCGACTGAGGCTTCATTTACAGCGAAGCCATAGCGAAGGAAAGCGAAAAAATCAATTACAGGGCCAGATACTGTTTTCGCCTGAAATAGAGGGATGACGCAGTTCCGCCCCTACTGAAATTCCAAGGCTTTCCGCCATTCCACCATTGATTTCAAAGACATATTGAATGTCATCACCACCAAAGATCGGCGTCTCATCCAGCGGAATTGCATTTTCGTGTATGCTTTTCACCACCCCGCGGGCATCAATAAAAATCATATCAAGTGGAATCAGTGTGTTGCGCATCCAAAAACTTACGCTTTGCGGCTTTGGATAAACGAACAGCATGCCGGAAAATGGTGCGAGGCTTGTTCTGTTCATCAGGCCAATGGCACGTTCCTCGGGGGTTTCAACCACCTCAATGGAAAAGCGCAGGGAGGCGCCGGAAAAGCGCATATCAAGCTGTTCAATTGCGCATTGCGGTGGCAACGCGACGATTGCCAGCGCGGATGTTGGCATAGAAATGCATAACACCATGGCCGCTAATCTGAAAATATCAATCATTCTTGTAGATGATATGATCCCAAGGCTGCACTTCACCAGCCATTTTGCCACGCGGACCATCAATAACCTTAACGGTGATCGCTTCGCCGGGTTGTAGTTCCGACAGGCCGTAATGCCGCAAGATTTCGACGTGCAGAAAAATGTCATCGGGTTGTCCAAAAATATTGGCAAACCCAAAACCTTTGGCTTTATCAAACCATTTCACACGGGCCGGCTGCAGGGGCACATCGGCTTCAACCTCGGGCAAACTGGGGCTAGCATCATCGGCCTCCCCGGTATTGGCTTCCAAAGGTGCGTCGATTTCGTGGATCATCGAAGCCTGACGACCACGGTCCGTTACCTGCACATCAATGACGATATGCGAACCCTCGGCAACCGAACTGCGGCCGAAATTGCGCAGAACATTTGCATGCAAAAGAATGTCTCCGTCGCTGTCTTCACAGACAACAAAACCAAAACCCTTCGTGGCATCAAACCACTTAACCTGCCCCTTAATCATAACCAGTGCGTCCATTTTTCCTTTACGTAACGTAACCTGCCTTGCAGGTCGCGCCACTCTTTCATTTTATCTGATTGACAAATTGTCAGCCCCAACTTGCGGGCACCATCTAGTAAAACTCTTGTGATGACAAGCATTTATGAGATCAATCTACCTTTGATTGGCAATTTTTCGCTCAACTCTACTCTAAAATGTGACCCTTACATTTAAGCAGCTTATGGCTGAAGGCGCGCAATTACCCACACGCCGCCCTTATCACAGACCCAGCGAAACCGGTCGTGCAGGCGGTGCTGCCCATCAGCCCAAAACTCAATTTCCGTTGGCACGATACGATATCCACCCCAAAAAGGCGGGCGTGCAGGATGTAATCCTTTTGTCGCGGTGATTTTTGCCACCCGCGCCATTAACACACTACGCGATGTAAGCGGTTGCGATTGCTCTGAGGCCCAGGCCCCAAGGCGGCTTGGCAATGAACGGGAGGCAAAATATGCATCGGCCTGCGCGCCATCTTCTTTTGTGACGGTTCCCCGGACACGTATCTGGCGGCGCAGGGATTTCCAATGCATAACGAAGGCAACTTTGCCTGCATAATCGATCTCGGCCGCTTTGGTGCTTTGGTAATTTGTATAAATCACGAAGGCATCGGTTTCGATTTCTTTCAGCAACACCATGCGTGCATTTGGCATACCGTGCGAATCCACCGTTGATAGCGCAATAGCATTGGCGTCATTGGGTTCCGTTTTTTCGGCCTCTGACAACCAGCTGCGCGCGATTTCAAATGGATCATCGCCGGCAAAAATGCCCGTTCTGTTTGGTATTGATGCCATAGCCCCCTCTTACGATTGCTTACCCACCCTCAGTATAGCCCTTGTATCTTAATATGCATCAACAATCTTGTAGCAGCGCCTACAATAGCTTAAACAAAATTAATTAATTCAAAATAAGGGATTTGGGGATGAACGCAGGACTTATGGCTGGAAAACGTGGCCTGATTATGGGGGTCGCTAACAATAAATCTATTGCGTGGGGAATTGCGCAGGCTTGTGCGGCCCAAGGGGCGGAGCTGGCGTTCACCTATCAAGGCGAAGCTTTGGGAAAACGCGTGCGACCCTTGGCCGAGAGCCTGAATTCCGGCATCGTGCTGGAATGTGATGTGACCGATGATGCATCGATGGATGCGGTATTTGCAAAATTGCAGGAAGAATGGGGCAAGCTGGATTTCTTGGTGCATGCCATCGGATTTTCTGACAAAAACGAGCTGCGCGGGCGCTATGTGGACACGACGGCCAAAAACTTTGATTTGACGATGAATATTTCTGTCTACTCGTTTACTGCCGTGGTGCAACGGGCCGAAAAGATGATGCCGGATGGCGGATCTTGCCTGACATTAACCTATTACGGCGCCGAAAAAGTCATGCCACATTATAATGTGATGGGGGTGGCCAAAGCGGGGCTGGAGGCCTCTGTGAAATATATGGCCATGGATTTGGGACCGAAGAATATTCGGGTAAATGCCCTGTCGGCTGGCCCGATCAAAACCCTGGCGGCCTCGGGGATCGGGGATTTTCGCTATATTTTGAAATGGAACGAGCTAAATTCGCCCTTGCGGCGTAATGTGACCCAAGACGAGGTTGGAAAATCGGCGATGTATCTGCTGTCTGATCTTTCCAGCGGCGTTACGGGCGAGAATTTGCATGTGGATGCGGGCTATCATGTGGTTGGTATGAAGGCCGAAGATGCCCCGGATATCGATGTGATAACGGGGCGTAAAAATGACGGATAAACTGCCACACGAAAAGGGTTTTCACATAAGCTGGGATCAAATCCACCGTGACAGCCGCGCACTGGCTTGGCGGCTTGATGGCAAGGGACCACAAAACGGCAGCTGGAAGGCCGTGATTGCCATCACCCGCGGCGGCATGGCACCGGCGATGATTATCGCGCGCGAACTCGACATCCGCACCGTTGATACAATCAGCGTGAAATCCTATGATCATCAGGACCAATCCGCGGCCGTGGTGCTGAAATCTCCGGATATGGATATCATGGGCGATGGCACCGGCGTTTTGATCGTCGATGATCTGGTAGACACAGGCAAAACCCTGAAAGTTGTGCGCGACATGTTCCCCAAAGCCCATATCGCCACGGTTTACGCCAAGCCCGAGGGCCGCGAGATGACCGATAGTTTCATCACCGAAGTTTCACAAGATACGTGGATTTTCTTCCCGTGGGACATGGCGCTACAATACGTGCAACCTTACCGCGGGACGGATTAATTCCTACTTCGTTATGATCTCCGGGCCCATGATATATGTTGGCAGCACCGTGGAAATCCACGGGATGTAGGTGATCATAATCAGGAATACAAATAGAATTGCCAACCATGGCAAGGCGGCGTGTACCACGCGCATCATCGGCATGCCGGCCACCCCTGAGGTTACGAATAAATTGAGACCCACAGGCGGGGTTATCATACCGATTTCCATGTTTACAACCATGATGATCCCAAGATGAATAGGGTCTACGCCCAGCTCAATAGCGATGGGGAAAACCAGCGGGGCGACAATGACGATCAAGCCCGATGGCTCCATGAACTGACCACCGATCAGCAGGATAACATTGACGATCACAAGGAACATGATAACGCCGAACCCGGCGCTAAGCATGGCACCAGCGATTTGTTGGGGGATTTGTTCTTCTGTTAAAACATGTTTTAATATCAATGCATTAGCGATTATAAATAGCAAGGTTACGGTCAGTTTTCCGGCCTCGAATAATGTGTCTTTGGTGTCTTTATGCACCCATGCGGTGATCAGCGCCCATGGCTTTTGCAACAGGTTTGAGGGCTTTGCCCCGCCGCGCCCCGCCAATGGTCCCATGTCACGATAAATGAACATTGAAATCAGAAAGGCATAGATTGCAGCGACGGCAGCGGCCTCGGTGGGCGTGAAAACGCCACCGTAGATACCGCCAAGAATAATCACCATCAAAAACAAGCCCCAACCGGCATCGCGGGCAGCGCTAAACACTTCACCCCAGCCCTGCCATTGCCCACGCGGCAGGTTGCGTAACCGGGCGGTTATATAGATCGCGGTCATCAACATCCCACCCGCCAAAAGCCCCGGAATCACCCCGGCCAAAAACATCCGCCCCACGGAAACATCTGTCGCCGACGCATAGACCACCATGACGATCGAGGGCGGGATAAGAATGCCAAGCGTGCCTGCCACGGCAATAATTCCAGCCCCGAATTCCTTGGAGTAGCCGACCTTTTGCATGCCTGCGATTACCACAGAACCAATCGCCACCACCGTTGCTGGCGAGGAACCCGAAAGAGCTGCAAACAACATGCACGCAACCACCCCGGCAATGGCCATACCGCCGGGTAAATGGCCAACAAGAGCGATGGAAAACCGGATGATCCGCGTGGCCACGCCCCCCGTGGACATGAAAGATGAGGCCAGAATAAAGAATGGAATGGCCAGCAATGTATAATGCCCGGCCATCGCCTGAAAGAATGTTTGCGCAACCGATGCAAGGGATGTGTCTGATAACACTAGCAAAAATAAAATCGAGCTTAACCCCAAAGACACCGCAATCGGCACCCCTATCAACATCAAGCCGACCACAGTTACGAAAAGAATGATGACATCCATGATCTATTCCCCGGCTTTGCGATGTGCGGCGACTTCGGCCACGGCGTCTTCGGCCTCATGGCTGACGATCAGACTGTCTTGGGTGCCTTCCAGCAGGCGAAACGCTGCCTGAATAAACCGAAACAACAACAAGGCCGCACCTATTGGCAACATCATATAGGGGATCAGACGGGGGAGTTTTTCATAGGCCTCGCCCTCGTTCAACCAGTCTTCCATGAACCGCAAAAACCCGGGCATCGGCGTGTCTTCGCTTTCATACCATGCCTTACCGAGGAAGTTTTCCTGAAATCCCGTGGGCCACCAGCGGCCTGTAGTTTGGGGTAAATTGGCAAAATTCGCCCAATAATCCCAAGCGCCTTTCAACAGTAATGCCGCATATATAATGCATAGTATCACCGCAACCAGCGCCAAAACCTTACGCGTGCGCGCGCCCAAAAGGTTAATAATTGCATCGACACCAAGATGTGCCGTGATTTTCACCGCGTAACTCATACCCAGCAAAACCAGCCAGGCAAATAAATACGCCGTTACCTCAAGCCCCCAGCTAAGGCCGGAACTGAAACCATAGCGCAGGACAACATTTGTGAATGTAATCAAGGTCATAAGGCCCAAGATTACCGCAATAAGCGTTTCTTCCAGTGCATGCACCATACGACCAAACTGGCTGATTTTATGCTGTGTGGTCATGCGATGACCCTTTACAAAATACCCCCGGCCCATGTGGTCGGGCCGGGGATTGTTTACTATTTGGCGCTTAGTGCTTGGTATTGATCTCTTGCGCGATGGCGATGTTTTCTGTGCCAACATCCCCTTCGAACTGTGTCCAAACCGGTTTCATGGTTTCCACCCAAACCGTGCGCTGCGCAGTGCTCAATTGGCGCACAACACCGCCAGCGTCGATCACGGATTGCTTGGCCTCGGCATTGATGCGCGTAGATTCGCCGTTACGCAATTCGGTCACTTCGGCAACAATTGTTAAGAACTGATCGCGCACATCGGCATCCAAACCATTCAACCATTCGGTTGATGTTACCAAAAGGTAATCAAGAATTCCGTGGTCAGTTTCCGTCACACCATCTTGCACCTCGAAGAATTTTTTGCCGTAAATATTGGACCAGGTATTTTCCTGCCCATCCACAACTCCGGTTTGCAATGCCCCGTAAACCTCCGAAAAGGCCATAGGCTGCGGCGAGGCCCCCATTGCCGACATTTGTGCCTTGAGCACGTCAGATGCCTGCACCCGGAATTTCAATCCAGCTGCATCCGATGGCACCAAAAGTGGCACATTTGCCGACATTTGTTTCATGCCGTTATGCCAAAAGGCCAAGCCTTGCAGACCGCGACGTTGCATCGAATCTTTCATCGCCTGCCCGGTTTCAGACAACTGAAATTCATTCACCGCATCGACGTTTTTGAACATGAACGGCAGATCAAAAATACGGAACTGCTTGGTAAACTTCTCAAATTTTGACAAGGACGGGGCGGCCAGTTGCACATCCCCCTGCAACATCGCCTCAAGCACCTGATTGTCGTTATAAAGGGTCGAGTTCGGGAAAACCTCCATGCAGGCTTTGCCGTTCATCTCGGCATTTACCCGCGCCGCCAGCAACGTCGCCGCGATGCCTTTGGGATGTTTATCCGTGTTCGTAACATGGGCGAATTTGATGACAATCTCGCCATCATCACAATTTGCAAACGCCGCATTGGCGCTAAGACTTGTGGCAGTGATCACCACGGCAGCAGTAAGAAAACGCATGATATTCCTCCGATATAATTTGTGGCTACGGCTTGCGCAGCCCATGCAGCCTAGTAGTAGATTGCGCATAACACAATATCCGATAGACTGTGCAAACGCACCGTTATAGCGCGAGTCGAACTACAGGATATCCCATGCCTTTGCCCCACCCGTTAAACCTTTCCCCGGCAACCCGCGCCGCCCAGGCCCTGCATATTCTGGACCACCGCACCGGTGCCATCATTCCACCGATTGATCTGGCCAGCACTTTTGCGCGTGATGACAACTATCAGCCGCGTCAATCCTATATATATGGCCGTGATGGTGGGCCAACCGTTAAGCATGCCGAGGCGGTTCTTGCCAGTCTGGATGGTGGTGCGGATACGATGCTGTTTTCCTCGGGCATGGCAGCACTGGTAAGCCTATGTGAGACCCTCGACACCGGCGATCATATCGTTGCACCCCAAGTGATGTATCACGGCGGTATGAACTGGATACACCGCTTGTGCGAAAAACGTGGCATTCTGGCGACGTTCTTTGACCAGACAGATCCCGGTGCCCTGACCAGCGCCGTGCAAAAAGGCAAAACCAGAATCATCTGGACAGAAAGCCCGACCAACCCCAACTGGGACGTGATCGATATCGCTGCTGCGGCAGGTATTGCCCATGATGCAGGGGCGATTTTGGTGGCCGATTGCACCGCCTCACCCCCTTGCACGATGCAGGCGTTATCCTTGGGGGCAGACATGGTTTTTCATTCTGCCACCAAATATTTGAACGGGCATTCCGACATCACTGGTGGCGTGCTAACCACCCGTGAAATCAACCCGTTATGGGATGAACTTCAGGTAATCCGCACCCTGCAAGGCAATGTTATGGCCGGGTTTGAGGCATGGCTCTTAATCCGCGGCTTGCGCACGCTTTATCTGCGTTTTGAACGCGCCTCATCAAACGCGCTGGCGATTGCGCAGCATTTTGAGGGGCACCCGATGATCACCCATGTGCTCTATCCCGGCCTGCCCAGCCATCCCGGGCATGAGATTGCCAAACGCCAGATGACAGCCGGTTTTGGCGGCATGCTTTCGATCCTGATCAAGGGCGGCGCCGATCAAGCCCATGATATAGCGCGGTTTACCCAAGTGTTTTTCCCCGCCACCTCGCTGGGCGGCGTTGAAAGTCTGATTGAGCATCGCAAAGCCGTTGAAGGCCCCCATTCCATCGTGCCTGACAACCTGATCCGGCTTTCCATCGGGATTGAGGATGTGCGGGATTTGATTGCTGACCTTGAACAGGCACTGGAATGTGCGCAATGATCGCGGTGCTGCATCAAGACCCTCGGGATCCTGATTTCATCCAAAACCCCTATCCATTTTATACCCGCGCCCGCAAGCATGGGCGATTTTTCCTCTGGCATGATTACGAACATCTGTGTTGCGCCGATCATTTGGGCGTTAACACAATCCTGCGTGATCGGCGGTTTGGCCGTGCAGCCCCCGAAGGGTTCGCCCCAAAACGCCCCGCCCATCTGGCCCCGTTCTATGCAGTTGAGCAACATTCCCTACTGGAACTGGAGCCGCCCAAACACACCCGCCTGCGCGCCCTTTTGACCCGGGCTTTCACCAACCGTCGCATTGCTGAACTGGAACCGCAAATAGATACCCTTGCACAGGATCTGATTGCAGGGTTTTCCACCGATACGGTCGACCTTTTACCGGCGTTTTGCGAAAAAATCCCGATTATCATCATCACCCGATTGCTCGGCGTGCCTGAAGATATGGCCGATCAGCTTTTAGCATGGTCCCATGATATGGTAGCCATGTATCAAGTGCGCCGCGACCGCATGATCGAGGATGCAGCCGTGCGGGCAGCCGTGGCGTTTTCCAGTTTTTTACGTGAATATATTCATGCTCGGCGCACAGACCCGCGCGATGATTTGATCACCGATCTGATTGCCGCTGAAACATCTGGCGATCAGCTTTCAACCGATGAGCTGATCACCACATGTATCCTACTACTTAATGCAGGCCATGAGGCAACCGTGCATAGTTTTGCCAATGGTATCAAAACTATATTAGAAAATCCTCATCCGGATAATAGCTATTTTAACACCCCTCAAGCAACTTTAGAAACAGTTGAGGAAACCCTGCGTTTTGATCCACCGCTTCACATGTTTACCCGCTTCGTGATGGAGGACCTGTGCCTTTTTGATCATAATTTCAAGAAAGGTGACGTTATCGGATTGCTGTTAGGCGCGGCCAATCGCGACCCTGAAAAATTCCCCGAGCCCGATCGTTTTGACCCTTGTCGCGATGGTAAAGGTAACCTCTCATTTGGCGGCGGATTGCATTTTTGCATCGGTGCACCGCTGGCGCGCCTTGAGATGGCAGTCGCCTTACCGATCCTGTTTCGCGCATTCCCGAATATGCGCCTCAGCACCGCGCCCCGATACACTGATTGCTATCATTTCCACGGCCTTGAAACCCTAAAGGTAACCCTATGAGCTACCGCCCCATGCCTGCCGCGCAATCCGATGCATTGGTCCATAATCGCGATGCCGGACTGCCCCGTTTGCTGGAAATCATGCGCCGGTTGCGGGACAAAAAAACCGGTTGCCCCTGGGATATCGAACAGGATTTCGACACTATTGCGCCCTACACGATTGAGGAATCTTATGAGGTTGCCGATGTTATCACCCGCAAAGCCTGGGATGAATTACCGGGCGAATTGGGCGATCTGCTGCTTAATGTCATTTACCATACGCAAATGGCTGATGAGGCCGGGTTGTTTGATTTTTCCGACGTAACCTGTGCCATCGCAGACAAAATGCTGCACCGCCACCCCCATGTTTTTGGTGCAGAAAGTCGCGATAAATCTGCCAAACAACAGGTCACCGACTGGGAGGCGATCAAAGCGGCTGAGCGCGCGGAGCAGCCTAAAAACCGCAGCGCATTAGACGGTGTCGCCGCAGGTCTGCCAGCCCTAACGCGCGCTATAAAGCTGCAAAACCGTGCGGCTCGTGTTGGCTTTGACTGGCCCCAGATCAGCATGGTTGTCGATAAAATCACTGAGGAAGCTCAAGAGCTGGCCGAGGCACGTGAAACCCTTAATGCCGCTGATATTGAAGAGGAATTCGGCGATTTGATGTTCGTGATGACCAATCTGGCCCGCCATTTGCAAATTGACCCTGAAAAAGCCCTGCGCGCAGCTAATACCAAATTCATCCGGCGTTTTACCCAAGTTGAACAAAAACTGGCGGCCCTTGGTAAAACACCTGAAACATCCGATCTTGCCGAAATGGATGCGCTTTGGGATGCGGTGAAACGCGATGAAAAAACTACCTGATTTATTTTGTCAGGTATTGACATGACTATTTTACTCAGGTAATCAGCCCCCACTGAAACCTTTGGAGGACTCCCATGTTAAAACCCGTCGCCGCCCTTGTTGGCGCCCTCTTGCTAGCCACACCAAGCTTTGCGCAAGAGGTGAATATTTATTCAGCCCGTCAACCACAGTTGATCGATCCAATTTTGAGCGCTTTCACCGAAGAAACCGGCATCAAAACCAACGTTGTGTTTCTTAAAAAAGGTATGATTGAACGCCTGAAAGCCGAAGGGGCGCATTCCCGCGCCGATATTATTTTGACAACCGACATCGCGAACCTGTCAGCGATTGTCAGCGCCGGGGTCACACAGCCCGTGCAGTCGGATATTATTTCCGCGAACATTCCAGATACTTACCGTGATCCCGCAGGTAACTGGTTTGGCCTGACCATGCGGGCGCGTATTTTATACACCTCCAAAACCCGCGTCGCCGAGGGCAGCCTTACCAGTTTTGAACAACTGGCCGATCCTGAATGGAAAGGCCGGATTTGCATGCGTTCTGGCCTGCATAATTATAATATCGCGCTGGTTTCTGCGATGATTGCACATCACGGCACAGAGGCTACCGAAACATGGTTAACCAGCCTGAAAACCAACCTTGCACGCCGCCCGCAAGGCAATGATCGCGCGCAAATCAAGGCCGTTTGGGCCGCCGAATGTGATGTGGCCATTGGCAACACTTATTATATGGGCAAAATGCTAGCGGACACGGAACAAATTCCATGGGCCAATAGCGTTAACCTGGTTTTTGCCAGCATTGGCGAGACCGGGGCGCATGTGAACCTGTCCGGTATGGCGATGACCTCTGCGGCCCCAAATAAGGATAACGCGCTGAAATTAATGGAATTTCTGACCTCTGCAGCAGCGCAGGAAATTTACGCGGAATTAAATTATGAATATCCGTTGCTCGCCGACGTCAACCCCAGCCCTTTGGTGCAAAGCTGGGGAAGTTTCACACCTGATCCAACACCGCTGGTGGATATTGCCAAATTCCGCAGTCAGGCCCTGAAAATGGTTGAACGGGTAAATTTCGACGAGTAAATCGGCAAAGGCCCACCACATGTGCGGGCCTTTAAGCTACGCCGGATACATCGTGTGCGCCCCGCGATCAAGATACGCCATCAGGTCCTCATCTTCCAGCACACGCTCTCGTAACCGTGTTTTTGCAACTGACGCCGCGATCCCACGCAGCATTGGCACAACGATCATATCTGCTGCGGTTGGGGTGTCGCCAAACAAAAAAGCCTTATCCCCCAACAACGCTTGTATTGCACCAATGTCGTAATTTACCCGCGTGAACTGTTCCTCCACACTATGGCGCCCCATACCTTGTGCATATACGGATTGACGTACTGCTTTTCGAATTTTACCGGTCACGAAACCATTGATAATCCAGGGGATTTCATTAAAGAACTTTTCCTTCACCCCCACCCAATTTTCATCATTTAACCATCGATTACAGACAACGGCAAAATAGAGATGTTCTTCAACCATACGCATAACGGCCCGCGAGGTAGCGCGTTGTTCGAGACTTAATCCAGCGTCAAAATCAAGCGCATATTTTGTTTCCAGATGTGTACGAATAACGTCGCTGTCAGCAATAACCTCATCAGCATCAATTAATACCGGCAGTTTACTTTTTGGCCCTTTGCGCGGATCATTTGCAAATTCGACTTGCCATTTTTGCCCGGATATTTCCAGCATGCACATCGCTTTTACACCAAAAGGTGTGGCCGTTGGTTCGCCGAATGCTGGATGATAGGTAATTAGTTTCAACATGGTATCTCCTTGGTTTCCATGGTTTTCTTTAATACGATACTGCTGTCAAAATATGTCAGTAGATGGTATTACCCTACAATCATGTCCCGCAGTATCCGTCTTATACAACTCATGCAGCTATTGCGCAGCCAGTCGCCGCCGATCAAAGCCGCCGATCTGGCCCGCGACACCGGCATCAGCTTGCGTTCTGTCTATCGTGATATTGATAGTTTGCGAGCCTCGGGGGCAATTATTGATGGCGAGGCCGGTTTTGGGTACACATTGGTTGAAGATCCCGCCCTGCCCCCGATGATGTTCAGCCAGGACGAAATGGAGGCGTTAACCTTAGGTTTGCGAGAGGTGCGCGCCGTCGCTGATCCGGTATTGGCAGCGGCCGCAAACAGTGCATTAAGCAAAATTCAAGCCAGCCTGCCCGCACGTATGCGCCAAGAATTTGCCCATGTGGGTCTGTTTTCCAAACGATTTCACGAACGCCCGGATATTACCATTGATATGGGTGTTTTACGTCTGGCTATCCGTATGGAAACAGCCGTGGACATTACCTATTCTGACGCCCAAAGCCGCATAAGCACCCGCATAATTTGGCCTTTGGGAGTTATTTACATGGACAATGCGCTGGCCCTGATTGCCCAGTGCCAAACCCGCAACGACCACCGTGTTTTTCGCATCGACCGCATCACAAAAATGGATCCGACCAACATCAGTTTTCGCCCCCAGCGCGCGCCACTGTTGCGGGCTTTTTTTGAAAAGATGCGGCAAGAGAAACGCTAGATATATACCGCCTGCCCCAAACCCTAGACATCTCTGTAACTTTTCCACAATATATTGCGGCTTGCACCTTGTTAAACTCACCCGAATCCTCTATGAGTTTAATCCCGTGATACAGGCGATTGTGCTGCACGGCCAATCCATCAAAACAACCATTCACGGGGGGCAAACAGGCATGGCGCGTTACATTTTTATTACTGGTGGTGTGGTTTCGTCCCTTGGCAAAGGGCTGGCATCGGCTGCACTTGGCGCGCTTTTGCAGGCGCGCGGCTATTCGGTGCGTCTGCGTAAACTTGACCCCTATCTTAACGTTGACCCCGGCACGATGTCGCCCTTTGAACACGGCGAAGTTTTTGTGACCGATGATGGGGCAGAAACCGATCTTGACCTTGGCCATTATGAACGTTTCACCGGGGTTTCGTGCCGTAAAACCGATAGCATCTCATCTGGGCGAATATATTCTACGGTGTTGGAAAAAGAACGGCGCGGGGATTATCTGGGTAAAACCATTCAGGTGATCCCGCATGTTACCAATGAAATCAAGGACTTCATTGAGATCGGTGACAGTGAAGTTGATTTCATGCTTTGTGAAATTGGCGGTACGGTTGGCGACATCGAAGCCCTGCCCTTTTTTGAGGCCATCCGCCAGTTTTCCCAGGATAAGCGCGGGGATTGCATATTTATGCACCTCACATTGGTCCCTTATATTGCCGCAGCGGGCGAGTTGAAAACCAAACCAACCCAGCACTCGGTCAAGGAATTGCGCTCTATCGGGATTGCCCCGGATATTCTGATGTGCCGCTCGGAACATGAGATTCCACAAAAAGAGCGCGACAAGCTGGCGCTGTTTTGCAATGTTGGCCCGGATGCGGTGATCCCGGCGCTTGATCTGAAATCGATTTACGAGGCGCCACTGGCCTATCACCGCGAGGGCATGGATCGCGCGGTTTTAGCGGCCTTCGGGATCACCGATGCCCCGGAACCTGACCTTACAAAATGGCACGATGTGATGGAACGCATCCAACAGCCCGAAGGCGAGGTAAAAATCGCGATTGTCGGCAAATACACCCAACTTGGAGATGCGTATAAATCCATCGCCGAGGCCCTGACCCACGGCGGGCTGCATAACCGGGTCAAGGTCCGTGCTGAATGGATTGATTCTGAGGTTTTTGAGGGGGGCGATGATGTGACCCCGCACCTTGAAGGCTTTGACGCCATCCTCGTGCCCGGCGGTTTTGGTGAACGCGGCACAGAAGGTATGATCAACGCCGCCACCTATGCGCGCACGCATGATGTACCCTATTTCGGCATATGTCTCGGCATGCAAATGGCCGTGACGGAAGCGGCGCGTAACCTTGCCGGAATTGCCGATGCAGGGTCTGAGGAATTTGATCATGAATCCGGGGGAAAACGTTTTACACCAATCGTTTACCATCTGAAAGAATGGCTGGAGGGCAACCGAACTGTTCAACGTGAAACCGGTGATAACAAGGGTGGTACCATGCGGCTCGGGGCCTATGACGCACTGCTGGCCGAGGGGTCAAAAATAGCCCAAATCTATGGCAGAACCACCATTTCCGAACGCCACCGCCATCGCTATGAGGTCGATATGAGCTATCGTGCGGCGCTCGAATCAAAAGGGTTGAAGTTCGCGGGCATTTCGCCAGACGGCAAGTTGCCTGAAACGGTCGAATACCCCGATCACCCGTGGTTCATCGGCGTACAGTTCCATCCCGAACTAAAATCTCGCCCCTTTCAACCCCACCCGCTTTTCGCAAGCTTCATTGAGGCGGCGGTCAAACAATCAAGGCTGGTATGAAGCACGTAATTGCGCTACCAGACTAATCAATGGCATTTTGCAAAGACACATCCTTATGAAATATTACATTTTCGCTGCCATCGCTGTCTTCTTGATTATCTTGGCAGCCCTATTTTTAAAATTTTCCGGGCAGCGGGATGATAGCTTTCATGGGCGGCTTGGAATAATTGCCGCTGAACTTGCCCAAAACCCCGCGCAAACGAATACGTTGATGATAAAAGCTACACAGGATTGTGCGGCAGAAAAAAACGGGATTCCTTATGATAATCGCACGCTGGATAATCATCTGATCAGTATTATGGTCGATTTTGTGCAGATTGTTGCTCAAAACATCCATCTAGAATCTGAAGAATACCTCGCCAATATCCGCTTGCAGCTTGGGGCAAAAGAACTGGTATTGGATAAATGGCTGGTTACACTTTCAGCTGCGGAAAAAGCTACTGCCGTTGATATTATGAAATTCTGGATGGGAAATCCTGACATGCTGGTCGCCTGTCACCGCCACTGGCTGGCTGAAATATAGGGAAATCCCCGCTTGTCCTGCCTGAAAACGCCAATTATACCAACAATATGTTTGACACTTTATTAAGACGCCTAACTGGCGCAAAACCGGATGCACCGCTCCTCTTTGATGATGCGCGGTTGGCGATGGCGGCCTTGATGGTGCGTGTGGCGCGCGCTGACCATGATTATGCGCCAGCCGAGGTTGGCGTGATTGATGAACTTTTAGCCAAGCGCTATCAACTGTCTGCTGACGAGGTTGCGAAATTACGTGCGCAGGCCGAGGATTTGGAAACCGAGGCCCCTGATACCGTGCGTTTCACCCGGGCCATCAAAGATGCCGTACCTTATGAGGAGCGCCGCGCCGTGGTTGAAAGTCTGTGGCGCGTTGTGCTGGCCGATGACAGGCGCGACCATCATGAGGATAGTTTTCTGCGTCTTGTGGCCAACTTGCTGGGTGTGGGTGATCTAGATCGCGCGCGCGCCCGTCAGAAAGCACAAGAATCAGATTAACTTGCCTCTCTAAGATGTTGTATTTGGGCCGCAATACTTTCCTCATTTGATTTACGTATAGCCTGATCAATTTGCGCTTCTTCGCCTTTATTAACGTGTGGAAACGGCATTTTAGGCAGCGGCTCATTCAGAAAATCACATAATTCCGGCCAACTATCCCCATCCTCCCAACACATCTGATGTACCAGATGCGCGGCATTGTTACGGGTAAAAAAGTCCAGTACGCCCGCGTTGTGATGTTCATAATATTCCATATGCGCTTCTTCGGCCCCATGGGGGTAGGCATGCCCGTAAATTTTCTGGCGCAAGCGTTTATTGGGGGTTGATAATGCATGCGATTTCAGGCTGTTCAGCCAAATTTCGGGCGTAGTACGAGCCGTTAAAATAAACCGTGCACGCTCACCGTAATGGGCGAAAACCTGTTCGTACATCAAGGGCCATGGCCAATCTTCAAAGGAATCATGGGCCGTGGTTTCCGCCAGAATAGCTGCCACATCCCCTTGGAAATAATGGTTAACCAGCCGCTGCTGACGGCGGCAATGGTGATACCCCAAACGACGCAGCGCCAACTTTAAGGTTGAGGTGCCCGTGCGGTTCAACCCGATACCAAAAACTTTGAAAGGTTTCATATTCCTCTCCTTAACTTGGGCGCAAGATCAGACTGATTTTGCACCTTTTCAACCGTGCCGATGCACAGTAAAAGACCCCATCTTTTGCCCTGCAATCCGGAGCGACCATGACCCCTGATCCCGAAATCACCACCGAGCTGATCCGCACCCATGGTCTCAACCAAGAAGAATTCCAGCGTATCCGGGAATTGCTGGACCGCGATCCGACATTTACCGAGCTGGGGATTTTCTCGGCGATGTGGAATGAGCATTGTTCCTACAAATCTTCTAAGAAATGGTTACGAACCCTGCCTGTGAGCGGCCCACAGGTGATTTGCGGCCCCGGTGAGAACGCCGGAATCGTTGATATTGGCGACGGACAATGCGTGGTTTTCAAAATGGAAAGCCACAATCACCCATCTTATATTGAGCCTTATCAAGGGGCGGCGACCGGAATGGGGGGGATTTTGCGCGATGTCTTTACCATGGGCGCGCGCCCGATGGCGGCGATGAACTCTCTATCTTTTGGTGAACCATCACACCCAAAAACCAAACAATTGGTGAATGGTGTTGTTGAGGGTATTGGCGGTTACGGCAATTGTTTTGGCGTACCCACGCTCGGCGGTGAGGTGCGATTTCACAAAGCCTATAATGGTAATTGTCTGGTTAATGCCTTTGCCGCAGGCATCGCGAATACCGATCAGATTTTCTATTCGGCGGCTTCGGGCGTTGGCATGCCGGTGGTCTATCTGGGTGCAAAAACCGGGCGCGACGGGGTTGGTGGCGCAACCATGGCATCGGCTGAATTTGACGACACGATTGAGGAAAAACGCCCCACGGTGCAGGTCGGTGATCCGTTTACTGAAAAACGTTTGATGGAAGCTACGTTGGAATTAATGGCGACCGGCGCTGTGATTTCCATTCAGGATATGGGGGCCGCGGGGCTTACCTGTTCGGCCGTGGAAATGGGTGACAAGGGCAACCTTGGTGTAGCACTCGACCTTGAAAAAGTCCCGGTACGCGAAGAAAATATGACAGCCTATGAGATGATGTTGTCAGAATCTCAGGAACGCATGTTGATGGTGCTTAACCCTGACAAAGAAGACGTTGCCAAGGCGGTATTTGACAAATGGGATCTGGATTTTGCAATCGTCGGTGAGACCATCGCCGAAGATCGGTTTTTGATCCGCCTTAACGGCGAACTGATGGCTGATTTGCCCCTTAAAGCCCTGTCGGGCGAGGCCCCGGAATATGACCGCCCATGGGTGGAGACACCCAAAGCTGCCCCGCTTGGCGATATCCCGGATGTTGATATCGGCGCGGCACTTTTGACCATCATGGGCAGCCCGAATTACGCATCGCGTGCCTGGGTCTGGCAACAGTATGACCACACAGTTGGCGCGGACACGGTTGTAGCGCCGGGTTCAGATGCGGGCGTTGTGCGTGTGCATGGCACCCCCAAGGCGCTGGCTTTTACATCCGATGTAACCCCCCGATATTGCAAGGCAAATCCAATTGAGGGTGGCAAACAGGCGGTGGCCGAAGCTTACCGAAACCTTTGCGCCACTGGCGCGCGCCCGCTCGCCACGACGGATAACCTGAACTTTGGCAACCCCGAAAAACCCGAGATTATGGGCCAGTTCGTTGGCTGTATAAAAGGGATTGGTGCAGCATGTCTGGCGCTTGATATGCCCATCGTTTCAGGCAATGTCAGCCTTTATAATGAAACCGATGGCAGCGGGATTTTACCAACACCAACCATCGGTGCCGTGGGTATTATGGCGACTCTGGATCAGATAATCCCCATTGCGCCAAACGATGGCGACGCGCTGATATTGATCGGAGACACCCCCGGGCATCTGGGACAATCGGCACTGTTGGTCGAGGTATTTGCACGCGAAGACGGCGACGCACCACGAGTGGATTTAGCCGCAGAACGCCGCGCCGGTGAGGCCGTACTGGCCGCCAAAGCTGCAAAGATGATCCATGCAGCCCACGATTTAAGCGATGGCGGGCTGGCCGTTGCAGCCTGTGAGATGGCGCTGGCAGCAGAGTGCGGTGTTGTCATCAGCGGCGCTGGTGCCGGCTGGTTCTTTGGCGAAGATCAGGCCCGCTATTTGCTGGCCTGTCCGGCCGATAAAGCTGACGTACTTTGCGCATTTTTGCAAACACGCGACGTCCCGGCCGCGCATGTGGGCACTGTTGGCGGCAGAGATGTGGTGCTGGGGGGGGCAATGGTTGCTCTGGATGACATCCGCAAAGCCTATGATGCGGGATTGCTCAATGTTGCCGAATAAGCCAATACTGGCAGGCACCTTGCAAGTCTTGGGCATTAGGGATTTATACGAAACCGCATTCATAGCCACCTTATCTGCACCGCCCCCTTGCGCCCATACTTATCACACCTTAGATTCAAGAGAACGAAATCAGGAGCATCCCCACATGGCCATTGAAGCCCACACGATAAAGACCCTTATTTTGGCAGCATTTCCAGACGCAACCGTTGAAATTCAGGACCTTGCGGGGGATGGAAACCATTATGCGGCCAGTGTGGTGGCTACCGAATTCAAAGGCGTGAACCGGGTAAAACAGCATCAAATGGTTTATGCCGCCTTAAAAGGTAAAATGGACGGCGCGCAGGGTGAATTGCATGCGCTGGCCCTCACAACAAAAGCACCGGAGTAGAACATGACAAATGCCGCAGATACCATCAAATCCGATATCACAGCCAATGATGTGGTCCTTTTCATGAAAGGTACCAAGGATGCCCCGCAATGCGGGTTTTCCAGTCGGATTGCCGGTGTTTTGAACTATATGGGGGTTACGTTCAAGGATGTGAACGTGCTGGCCGATGAGGGTATTCGCCAAGGTATCAAGGATTTTTCCGACTGGCCGACGATCCCGCAGCTTTATGTCAAAGGCGAATTTGTCGGCGGCTGTGATATTATCACCGAAATGATGATATCCGGCGAACTCGATACATTATTTGGCGATAATGATATCCATTTTGACAAAGACGCCGCTGATAAAATTCGTGAGGCGAACGGGTAGGTCTCTCTAGCTTTTTTCCAGCTCATCTGCCAGTTCTTCCATGCGCAGCACTGCATCCTCATAGGAGCGCAGCAGAACCTCTTCGTTGGGGAAAGCCTTGGGGGCAGCGGCGGCCAGTGACGTGGCGCGCGCCTCGGAGGTACGCAGCTTGTCTTCCAGCCCAGAAATATGATCGGCGCAGGTGCGCAAGGCCTGTTCCATCTCCATGAAACGGTCCGCCAGCATCAGGCCCGACATCAGCAACATGCGCGGCTCGGCAACGCGGCCGATCTGTGATTGCAATGTCTCGGCCTCATCGATCAACAGTTTGGCGGCGGCCTGAAGCTGGGTTTCTTCGCCGACCTCACAGGCAACCTGATATTTATATCCCCCGATATCGATTTTTACTTCAGGCATTTTGCGCATCCTCCATCAAAGGGCGCAATTGCGCGAGCAATGCATCCAGATCATCCATATCCACCTGTCGTTGGGCTTTGTGTTTTTGCAACTGTTCCTTCAGTTGCAGATTTTCTGCCAGCATTTCCGGCGGTTGCGCAGCCCCTACCGATTTAGCAGAGATCAGCACCGATATTCGGTCAGTCGCCGATTTAAGACGATCCTCTAGTGTCTTCAATTCATTCATTTCTGTCTATTTCCCATCCCTGACATCCATACCGAATCATGCTCTGTGGCAATTATTACTATTGTAACCGTTTATTTCAAATTTTACCGCCCCTTTACGCATCAGCACGCTTGACCCACCATTCAAGGCTGCTAACAAGGCATAACAGTTGAGTTACCCCACCAGCCCCACCAAAGGATTTGCCATGAATATTGATGAGCTTCGCGCAAAGCACCCCGAGCACTGGAACAAGGCCGCCGCATTGCGCGTGTTGGCGATGGATGCGGTTGAGGCAGCGAAATCCGGGCATCCGGGCATGCCGATGGGGATGGCGGATGTGGCGACGGTGTTATTTGAAAAACACCTGAAATTCGATGCAAGCGCCCCCCATTGGCCGGATCGCGACCGTTTTGTGCTGTCAGCGGGGCATGGATCAATGTTGTTGTATGGGCTGCTGCATCTGACCGGCTACAAGGATATGACGATCGAAGAGATTGCCAATTTCCGCCAAATGGGGGCAAAAACGGCGGGGCACCCGGAATATGGCCACGCCGCAGGGATTGAAACCACCACCGGCCCGCTGGGGCAAGGGCTGGCCACCGCCGTTGGCATGGCGATGGGCGAACAATCGATGGCCGCGCGTTTTGGACGTAAACTGGTTGACCACTATACCTATGTCATCGTCGGCGATGGCTGTTTGATGGAGGGCATCAGCCACGAAGCCATCGGGCTGGCCGGCAAACAGCGCCTAGGCAAACTGATCGTACTTTGGGATGACAATGGCATCACCATTGACGGCAAGGTATCGGACAGCGATATCACAGACCAGATGAACCGTTTTGCCGCCTCGGGCTGGTCGGTATTTTCTTGCGATGGCCATGATCCAGACGCAATCAATACCGCAATCGACCAAGCCCGGCAAAGCCCCCTGCCCTCGCTGGTTGCCTGCAAAACCCATATCGGGTTCGGCTCACCTGCCAAACAGGATACATCGGGCGCGCATGGTGCACCGCTCGGCGCTGAGGAAATTGCCAAAATCCGCAAGATTTACGGCTGGAAAAGCGGGCCGTTCAAAATTCCGGCGGCGATCAAAACCGCATGGGGCGAAATCGGCGCCCGCGGCGCGGCGGAACATAGTGAATGGACTGCGCGTCTGGCCGGTATTTCAGAGCGTAAGCAGGCGGAATTCAACCGTATTATTGCAGGCACACCGCCAAATCGTCTTAGCGCTGTTATCAAGGGGCTGAAAAAACAGATCAGTGCCGATTTGCCCAAAGTTGCTACTCGTAAATCCAGCGAAATGGCGCTAGAGGTCATTAATCCGGTGATGAATGAAACCATCGGCGGGTCGGCAGATCTGACAGGGTCCAATAATACGTTAACGACGGATCTGGGCACGTTTGACGCGGATAATCGCAAGGGCCGGTATGTGTATTACGGCATTCGGGAACACGGCATGGCGGCAGCTATGAACGGTCTGGCGCTGCACGGTGGCTGCGCGCCTTATGGCGGCACATTCATGGTGTTTACGGATTACGCCAAGGGGGCCATGCGCTTGTCGGCCTTGATGGGGCAACGGGTTGTTTACGTCATGACCCACGATTCCATCGGGCTGGGCGAGGACGGCCCGACCCACCAGCCGGTTGAACATCTAGCGATGCTGCGGGCCTTACCAAACATGCTGGTTTTTCGCCCCGCCGATACGGTTGAAACCGCCGAAGCCTGGGAATTGGCACTGTCCAGCACCACAGCCCCCTCGACCCTGTCGTTGACCCGCCAAGGGCTGCCAACCGTGCGCACAGAGCACACCAACAAAAACCTGACCGCCCAAGGGGCTTATGTTTTGGCCAAAGAAGAAAACAAGCGCCAGGCGATCCTGCTGGCCACCGGTTCCGAAGTTGCCATCGCCCTTGAGGCCAAAGCCCTGCTGGAGGCCAAAGGTATCGGCACCCGCGTGGTTTCCATGCCCTGCTGGGAGCTGTTTGAGGCCCAAGACGCAGCATACCGCAAACGTGTATTGCCGGGCGGCGCCGTGCGCGTCGGCATCGAGGCGGCGGCACGTTTTGGCTGGGATAAATGGTTAACAGGCGAGCGCGGAAATTCCAAGAAATCCGATTTTGTCGGTATGGAAGGTTTCGGCGCATCTGCCCCGATTGATGCGCTATATGAACATTTTGGCATCACCGCCAAAGCCGTGGTCGCAAAGGTCGAGGCCCTGCTCTAGTCAAAGAAAGCCGCCATGACGAACCGCGTTGCCTTTTCCATTGCTCTGATACTGATCTGCATATTCGCGGCGGACGCCTATTATTTCGAATGGGGTCTACCGGCAATATTAGGAAAATTGCTGGCGCGCCTTTCGAATTGGCTGGCCTTTTGGCATGGTATTTAAGGAAATTCCGGTTTTTTGCATTTAGGGGATTCCCTTTGCGAATCACTTGTGCCATGATTCGCATAGAGGCGGATTAACCGCACGGGCAGGCACAAATGAACACAGCATCCGCGAAAAACGGGCTTATCGGACTGTTGGCGTCTTTGGCGATCATCGCCGGAGTTGTCTTTTTTTCCTATGCCGCATTGCAAGGTCAATACGGGCTGTTTCGCCTCTTTCAGGTGAAAGCGCAGGAAAGCCAACTGCTGACCCAATTGCATGCATTGCAGGATAATCGCGCGCAGCTTGCCAACCGCACCCGGCGTCTTTCAAGCCAGTATCTTGATCTTGATCTACTCGATGAGCAAACCCGCAAGGTTTTGGGCATGGCCCGTGGCGATGAGATAATTATCCGTTCAGAGCAATAGATACTGTTTTATCGTTTTTGGGGTGTATTCCCTTGCGATATTGATCTATAATATAGTTCAATGTTAAACTACTTCTAAAATCAAAGGTATCCGAATGGCGACCAAAAAGTCGAACCTCCATAAACAAGAGCTGCTGGCCCATTACCGCGAAATGTTGCTGATCCGACGATTTGAGGAAAAAGCCGGGCAGCTTTATGGCATGGGCCTGATTGGTGGGTTTTGCCATCTTTATATAGGCCAGGAAGCTGTTGTTGTCGGCCTTGAAGCCGCCAGCAAAGAGGGCGATCAGCGCATCACATCGTACCGCGATCACGGTCATATGCTGGCCTGCGGCATGGACCCCAAAGGGGTTATGGCAGAGCTGACGGGGCGCATTGGCGGCTATTCGCAAGGCAAAGGCGGCAGCATGCATATGTTTAGTGCCGCGAAAAATTTCTATGGCGGCAACGGCATTGTCGGGGCCCAAGTGCCCATCGGGGCCGGGCTGGCATTTGCCAATAAATATCGCGGTAACGACAACGTAAGTTTTGCCTATTTCGGTGATGGCGCGGCCAATCAAGGGCAGGTTTATGAAACCTTTAATATGGCCAGCCTGTGGAAATTACCGGTGATATTCGTGATTGAAAACAACCAATATGCTATGGGTACCAGCCTGCAACGGGCGTCCTCTACCCCGGCATTATATACCCGCGGCGAGGCGTTTGGCATTCCCGGCGAGGCCGTGGATGGCATGGATGTTCTGGCCGTCAAAGCCGCCGGTGAAGCGGCGTTAAAACATTGTCGCGCCGGCAATGGCCCGTATATTCTGGAAATGAACACCTACCGCTATCGCGGCCATTCCATGTCAGACCCCGCCAAATACCGTACCCGCGAAGAGGTGCAAAAAGTTAAAGAAGAACGCGATCCGATCGAACATGTGCGCACGCTGTTGATTGACGGCAAGCACGCGGATGAAGATGCGCTAAAGGCCATTGATAAGGAAATAAAAGCCATCGTCAGTGAGGCCGCGCAATTTGCAACCGACAGTCCTGAACCAGACGCATCCGCGCTTTGGACAGATATTTACGCTTAAAGGGTACATAAAATGGCAATCGAAATTCTTATGCCCGCGCTTTCCCCGACAATGGAGGAAGGTACGCTTGCGAAATGGTTGGTCCGCGAGGGCGACAGTGTGCAATCGGGCGATATCATGGCCGAGATCGAAACCGACAAGGCCACGATGGAATTCGAGGCGGTTGATGAGGGTATTATCGGTAAAATTCTGGTCGCAGAGGGCACAACCGGCGTAAAGGTTAATGCCGTAATTGCAGTATTGCTGGAAGAGGGCGAGGATGCCGAAAGCATGCCAAGCACTCCGCCCGCACCACAAACGGCCAAAACGGCGCCAGAACCTCTTGCGCACGCCAGCGCCCCGGTGGCTGTGAAAACGCCCGATGATCCTGAACTGCCTGCGGGCACAACCTATACGTCCCTGACAGTGCGCGAGGCCCTGCGCGACGCGATGTCCGAAGAAATGCGCACCAATCCTGATGTGTTCTTAATGGGTGAGGAGGTTGGCGAATACCAAGGCGCCTATAAAATCAGCCAAGGCATGTTGGAAGAATTCGGGGCCAAGCGCGTGATTGACACCCCGATTACCGAACATGGGTTCACGGGGTTGGCCGTTGGTGCCGCCTTTGCCGGTCTTAGCCCTATTGTCGAATATATGACCTTTAACTTTGCCTTGCAAGCCATTGATCAAATTATTAATTCTGCTGCAAAAACCCTATATATGTCCGGTGGGCAAATGGGATGTCCGATTGTATTTCGCGGGGCAAATGGTGCGGCAGCAAGGGTTGGGGCGCAACATAGCCATGATTTTTCCGCGCTTTATGCGCAAATTCCGGGGCTGAAAGTGCTGTCACCTTATTCTGCGGCCGATGCCAAGGGCTTGTTGAAATCTGCCATCCGCGACCCTAATCCGGTGGTGTTTCTGGAAAACGAAATCCTTTATGGTCGCAGTTTTGATGTGCCCGATATTGACGATTACACAGTGCCCATCGGCAAGGCTAAAATCTGGCGCGAAGGTACGGATGTGACCATCGTCAGCTTTAGCATTGGCATGCAATATGCACTGGAGGCGGCTGACAAGCTGGCCGAGGAAGGCATATCGGCAGAGGTCATTGATCTGCGCACCCTGCGCCCGATGGATACGCAAACGGTGATTGAATCGGTGATGAAAACCAACCGCTGCGTAACCGTTGAAGAAGGATTTCCTGTGGCCTCGATTGGCAATTATATCTCAGCGGTTCTGATGGAAAAAGCCTTTGATTATCTGGATGCGCCGGTGATTAACTGCACAGGCAAAGATGTGCCAATGCCCTATGCTGCGAACCTCGAAAAGCTGGCGCTGGTAACCACGCATGAGGTTATCGCAGCCGTTAAATCCATAACTTACAGGTAGGAAGCAATATGCCCATTAATATTACCATGCCCGCGCTTTCCCCGACAATGGAGGAAGGTACGCTTGCGAAATGGTTGGTCCGCGAGGGCGACAGTGTGCAATCGGGCGATATCATGGCCGAGATCGAAACCGACAAGGCCACGATGGAATTCGAGGCGGTTGATGAGGGTATAATCGGTAAAATCACGGTCGCAGAGGGCACAACCGGCGTAAAGGTTAATGCCGTGATTGCAGTATTGCTGGAAGAGGGCGAGGATGCCTCGGCGATTTCAGATGCGCCAGCTTTGGCACCTGATATTGCAAAAGCGGCACAAGCCAGCGCCGTAAAACCCGCAGCTGTCAGCCCCGAGCCGCCCGAAAAAGCCACGCCCCCTACCCCGTTGTCATCCGATAACACCCGCATATTTGCCTCGCCGCTTGCCCGGCGGATTGCGGCGGATAAAGGGTTGGATCTGGGCGGAATTACCGGCTCTGGCCCCAAGGGGCGGATTGTTAAGAGCGATGTTGAAGCGGCGCAAGCTGAACCTGCAACGCGCCTCCAATCAAGCCCGGACAAACCCGCTGAAATGGCCCAAAGCCCCGGTTTTGAAGCCATTAAAAAGATATACGCCGACCGTGAATACGAAGAAATCGCCCTTGACGGGATGCGCAAAATCATTGCGGCCCGCCTGACGGAGGCTAAACAAACGGTGCCGCATTTCTACTTGCGCCGCGACATTCACCTTGATGCCTTACTGGCGTTTCGCGCAAAATTAAATGCATCCCTTAGCGCGCGTGATATTAAGCTGTCGGTCAATGATTTCATTATCAAAGCCTGCGCGCTGGCGCTTCAGGACGTGCCAGATTGCAACGCGGTTTGGGCGGGTGACAGGATACTGAAACTCACCCCCTCCGATGTGGCCGTGGCTGTCGCGATTGAGGGTGGTTTGTTCACGCCGGTTTTGCGCGATGCACACACCAAAACATTGTCAGCCCTTTCTGCCGAGATGAAAGACCTTGCCGCGCGCGCGCGTACTCGCAAACTGATGCCCCAAGAATACCAGGGTGGCAGTTTTGCGATTTCCAACCTTGGGATGATGGGGATCAAGAATTTCGATGCGGTGATCAACCCGCCCCATGGTTCGATTCTGGCTGTTGGTGCCGGGATGAAAGCCCCGATTGTTGATGCCGATGGCGCGCTTGGTGTGGCAACCGTAATGTCCGTGACCTTGTCGGTTGATCACCGGGTAATTGACGGGGCGCTGGGGGCGACATTTCTGGCCGCAATCAAAGGGTATCTTGAGGAACCCATTTCGATGCTGGTCTAAGTGTCTGATTCAAAACGTATTGCATGATATCAAAGCCTTACGATTCTGCG
>CAYSAZ010000009.1:0-44932 GCA_964429065.1 uncultured Rhodobacterales bacterium | reverse complement strand
ATAACCTTATGATAGGCCCGCCATTAAAGAATAAACGGCCCTTCGCCCTTTAAAGTTCCGGTTTTCCACTGAGGAAAAGTGATTTAGATATTCTTTGCCTGTGTCTTTAGCAACGCAAAACGCCCTTTGCGTAGGTCTTTGGGCACAAAGAGCCACCACATTGCGGTGATGGCGAGGATAGAGAAATATCCGTCAACCGCATAGTGCCAACCCAAAAGGACAGAACCCGCCTGAATGATTATCAACCACACCAGCCCGATTGCGCCCAGAATGCGGTTGAAAGTAAAGGCATAAAACGCCAGCATAGCGGCCATGGCTACGTGCAAGCTGGGGAATGCGGCAATACCGCCACCGATGCCGCCAAGCTCGGTCATGTACCATTGCCACAGATTTTCGCTGGCCAGCCCGGCGCTCATTTTATGATAACCATAGCTGTCAACGAATTGGCGCCATGGGGCGAAACGGGCTATGTCGCCGGTTACACGGCCATAATACACCGGCCCGGCGGATGATCCTATGGTGGCTACAACCAGCCCCAAACCGATCCAGCTTATGAAATATATACGCAATAACGCGATCCGCAGCCGTTCATTTTTTTCTAAACCGGCGACGATTGCTGTTAAAAGAAGCAAGGCTGTAAACCATGTCCACGTATAGAGATACGTGATGTATTTTAGGGAAATCACCTCTAGAAAAGGTGTGTAGACGCGCCATGCGTCCACGCCAAAATGCAGCGCCCGGTCCATCCCGGCAAAAAAATCTTCGGCGAAAAAACCGGAAATAGTGTTGTGAAATGATTTCAGCGTGGAAAAGGCATTTCCGAAAATCACCAGAAAGATGTATAAAAATATCGTTCTGAAAAGCCAAATAGACGTGTTGAATAAATCACGGTTTTGTATGTACCTGATTACAAAAACTATGAGTGCGGCAAGACTGAGCAACGTTAAATTGCGTTTTATAAATCCGAAACTATCCATAAATTCTGCTGTAGGAGAGGCCGGCATACCAAGGTAAATGTTGGCTAATAGTGCAGCTAATACAATCACCACAGAGATAACCACCGGTTCGCGCAGCGATGTCACCCATGTTTCATGCAGCATAGTCTTTATGGATTTTGGCGGTGATATTTGAGTGTTATCAGAAATCTAAGTTCTCCACGCTCAGCGCGTTTTCCTGGATGAAAATGCGGCGCGGTTCGACCACATCGCCCATGAGTTTGGTGAAAATCTCGTCGGCTTCATCGGCACGGTTAACCTTGACTTGCAGTAATGTGCGCGCCTCAGGGTCCAGCGTTGTTTCCCAGAGTTGACCAGGGTTCATTTCCCCCAGACCTTTGTACCGCTGCATGCTCAAGCCTTTTTCGCCCTCTTTCAGCACTGCATCCAGTAAATCCGATGGCGCGTTTATCACCGTGCTGCGGTCTTTGCGGACCAGTTGCGCAGGTTCGGCGTATATCTCTTGCAGACTGTCCGTCAGGCTGGCCAGCTTACGCGCCTCGGCACTGCGTAAAGCATTGCCATCGATTACGCGCACCTCATCAACACCGCGCAGCACCCGCGAGAGACGCAGACCCTGATCTTGCGTTGGGCGGCCCTGCCAGCCCTTTTCATATTCGGTTGCAACCAGATCGAGACGGGCTGCCACCTTATCGGCTGTGCCTTGTGGATCCTTATCCAGAATACCTGCCAGCAGCGCCCCCGCAATGGTCGCCTGTTCCAGAATGAACTGTGGATAATGGGTTGGAAATGCGTTGAGGATCATGCGTGTTTTGCGCGCCTCTTCAACCACACGGCCCAGATCGGCGCCAGCGATTTGACTACCGTTTCCAAGGCGCAAAATCGTGTCGTTCAGCCCCTGTTCTATCAGATAATCCTCAAGCGCAGGCTGGTCTTTCAGGTAAACTTCGGACTTTCCGCGCGACACTTTATAAAGCGGCGGCTGCGCGATATAAAGATAACCGCCCTCGATCAGTTCGGGCATCTGGCGAAAAAAGAACGTCAGCAAAAGCGTACGGATATGGGCACCGTCCACATCCGCATCGGTCATGATTACGACCTTATGGTAGCGCAATTTTTTGATGTTAAATTCATCACGCCCGATCCCGGTGCCAAGCGCCGTGATCAGCGTGCCGATTTCCTGGCTGGATAACATCCGGTCAAAACGCGCGCGCTCGACATTCAGGATTTTACCACGCAACGGCAACACTGCCTGATTAAAACGTGAGCGCCCTTGTTTGGCCGACCCACCCGCAGAATCCCCTTCGACGAGGAAAATTTCGGAGTTCGCGGGGTCTTTTTCCTGACAATCCGCCAGCTTTCCCGGTAGGCTGGCGATATCCATGGCCGATTTACGGCGTGTCAATTCCCGCGCTTTGCGGGCAGCATCGCGGGCCATGGCAGCCTCGACGATCTTGCTAACCACGATTTTTGCCTCGCGGGGATGTTCCTCAAACCATTCGGACAGCTTTTCATTAACCAGCCCCTCAACAGCCGGACGTACCTCGCTTGAGACAAGTTTATCCTTGGTCTGGCTGGAAAACTTCGGATCGGGCACTTTCACGGATAAAACACAGGTTAATCCTTCACGCGCATCATCGCCGGTAAATGTGATCTTTTCCCTTTTCGCGATCCCGGAGGAGGCGGCATAATTGTTGATTGTGCGGGTCAGCGCCCCGCGAAAGCCAGCCAAATGCGCGCCGCCGTCGCGCTGCGGAATATTGTTGGTGAACGGCAAAACATTTTCATGATAACTGTCGTTCCACCACATCGCCACCTCAACCACAATGTCGCTGTTTTCACCGATAATATAGATCGGATCCTCAAACACCGGGGTTTTGGAGCGATCCAGATACCGCACAAATTCGCGCACGCCACCATCATAAATCATCTCAACCTCAAGCGGTTCCGCAGGACGTTCATCGCGCAAAGTGATGCGCACGCCAGAATTCAGAAACGCCAACTCGCGCAGACGGTGTTCCAACGTCGCGAATTTGTATTCCCGATCAGAAAATGTATTGGTCGAGGCCAAAAACCGCACCTCGGTGCCGGTGCGATCCGTATCGCCGACGACTTTCAGATGCTCAACCGTATCACCATGCTCAAACCGCGCCACATGTTCGTGACCATCACGCCAGATACGCAGCTCCAGATAATCCGAGAGCGCGTTTACCACAGAAACGCCAACCCCGTGCAGGCCACCCGAAACCTTGTAGGAATTACTGTCAAACTTGCCGCCCGCATGCAGTTGGGTCATGATGACCTCGGCGGCAGATACGCCTTCTTCCTCGTGGATACCTACCGGAATGCCGCGCCCGTTATCGCTGACCGAAACGCTCTCGTCGGCGTGGATCGTGACCGTCACAGTGTCTGCATGCCCCGCCAAAGCCTCATCGATGCCGTTATCCACGACTTCATACACCATGTGGTGTAGGCCGGACCCATCATCCGTGTCGCCGATATACATGCCCGGACGTTTGCGAACAGCCTCTAACCCTCTGAGAACTTTGATAGAATCAGCGCCGTAGTCATCGGGTTTTTTATCGTCATCAGCCATGTATGGTATCCCTATATATAGTGGCGGCAATACTAGCCGTTTTATAAGGGAATGTCACGCATTTGAGGCGAATTTTCTTGTCAGGCGTTCCCGATTTTATAATGGCTTTCAACCGTGCCGCAAGGATGGCTGCGCGTGGACTCTAACGTCCAGTGATCCATGCTAAATGCCCCTTCGGGAAACAGACGGATGCCGGTCCCAAGCAGGATAGGCAACGTGAAAATACGTGCCTCGCGGATCAGGCCCCGCATCAGAAACTGGCTGATAACATGCCCACCGTCAACGTACGCATTAGGGTAAAGTTCCGCCGCAATCTCAATGCTTTCAGATACGCGCACATGTGCCGGCATGCCCCGCGGCAACAGGCGATGGGTCATGATCAGGGCGGGTAAAGTGTCAGGATAGGGCCAGCCGTGCGTGTCGAAAAACCCATCGAGCGTGTTGCGCCCCATGATCAGCCCGTCGACACTATCCAGAAAGGCGTCATAGCCGTATTCATTGCCTTCAAACGCGGCCAGATGTGCGATTGATCCATCCGGCCCCGCGATATACCCGTCTAGAGTTTGTGAAAGAAAAATCTTCATGCAGCTATCATAACACCACGATTGAGGCGCCAACCAGAATTATCGCGCTACCGGCCGCGATATTGATCCGCCGCAAGGCTTTGGGTGAAGATATGATCTTTCGTATTCGCACGATTAGCAGGGCAAAAAGCAGGTTGCCGATAAAAGGTACGACCATGGAAATTGCACAAATAATCAGGATATCGGGGGTTTGCAAAATCTCTATGTTAAACAGGCTGGGCAAAATACCTATATAAAAGATAATAGCTTTTGGATTGCCGGCCATGATCAAAAGACCGGCAAAAAACCCCGCCCAAACCCCCGAAACAGACAGTTTTTCATCAACTATGATCGGTTTGCCGGCATTAAAGATGGTTTTTGCGCCGATCCAGATCAAAAACAACCCGCCGCTGTAGCGCAGATAGGTGATAAACTCGGCGTATAAATCGACCAGTGCTGTCAGCCCGAATATTGCCACAAGCGGCCAGATCACATCGCCAACCACCACGCCCAGCGCCAGCGGCCAGGCGGCGTGAAATCCGCCTGCAATCGCGCGGGCAATCAGCGCCACCCAGACCGGGCCGGGCGTTAGAAACAGGATCGCAAGTGCGCCTGCATAAAGCAGAATATCAACACCGGACAGGGTCATATTCTGATCTCACCGATATCAATATCCAGCATCTCTGGCCCCATGATGAAACCTTTGCCGACAGTCTTTAGAGTCAATGCACGCAGGGCATTATAGGTGTTATCGCGCATTTCGCCGCGCAATAATATCGCCGCCGCAAGCGGTTTGCCACTGTTGTCAAACCAGTGATAAATCAACATGTCCTCACCATATTCCTGCAAGCGTACAAGCCCGCCATCCAGACAATCCTCCCTGCCATAGGTAATCTGCTCAACGGCCAAAATCTGTGTCGCATCGACCTTGATATCCTGCCATTCCCCGCCACACTCCAGCGTCGGATATGCCACCATGGTCGCGCCATCGCCCAGCGTCAGCTGCATCTCCCAATCGGGGCCGTCAATTTGCACACCCACCCCGTGCCAGATACCAGCGTGAACACTTGCCAGATGTTCCTGCGCAAAAACAGGCGTAGCAAAGGTAAGGATCAAGACAAAAATATATTTCATTTCACACCTTTTCTGTAGGCAAAACCAGCGACCCGTCTGCCTGTAATGACCAAAACGGGTTATAGGCAAGTTCCCAGACATGTCCGTCAGGGTCCGTGTAATATCCTGAATATCCACCCCAAAATACCTTTTCGGGCGCCTTTAGAGCCCTCGCCCCACATTCCAACGCCTTGGCAAAAGCCGCATCTACGTCCGCTTCAGATAAAAAATTCTGCGCAAGGGTCATGGCTCCAGTGCCAAGGCGCGCGCCGGAATGTCCTTGATCTTTGGCCAGCTCCGCAAGGGGAAACAAGCCCAGCGCCATGCCGTTAATCTGGAAAAATGCGATCTCATCGCTTGCAGGTTTGCGTTCTTGCCAGCCAAGAGCCGCATAAAATTTGCGCGCGGTGCGCAGGTCTTTCACCCCCAGCGTTATCAATGTTACCCGTTGTGGCGTCATGTCTGCACCTCCAGCGTTGAGAGGCCGCCGGTTTCGGACACCTCCAGATACATCGCCCGATCTTTGAGCGTTTCAAACAGTTCCGGCCCCGTGCCCGTCATCCAAGCCTGCGCCCCAAGCGCACAGATTTCGTTAAACAACGCCGCGCGCCTTTGTGCATCCAGATGTGCGGCGACCTCGTCCAGCAACAAAATCGGCGGGGTGCCGAAATCATCGCTGAGCGCGCGCGCATTTGCAAGAATAAGTGAGACCAGCAGGGCTTTTTGCTCGCCAGTGGAACATAATTTTGCTTCTACACCCTTTGCGGCATAGACCGCATACAAATCCGCGCGATGCGGGCCGGTCAGTGTGCGCCCTGCCGCCATATCGCGATTTCGCCCGGATGCAAGGGCCGTGCGCAACGTATCCGTGGTCAATTCTGCAGGCAGTTCATCAGCAGATATCAAAGATAATTCCGCGGCCGGAAATGCAGTTTGCGCCCCATCCTGTGCGGCACGCAACCGTTCCAAAACCTCTACACGGTTAGCAGAAATTGCGCTGCCCGCTTCAGCCATCTGCATCTCAAGAGCGCTATACCATGCATCATCACGCACCTGATCTTTTAACAGACGGTTGCGTTCGCGCATGGATTTTTCATACAAAAGGGTGACCTCGGCGTGGGCAGGAATAAAGCTCATGACCATGCGATCCAGAAACCGCCGCCGCTCACCAGCGCCTTCCATCCACAAACGATCCATCGCCGGGACCAGCCAAACCACCCGCACCAATTGCGCCAGTGCCAGTTGTGAGGCCGCTTTTCCATCAATCTGAACGTTGCGCGTACTACCCCCCTCAACCCAGGTGACCAGTTCATGTATGCCCGCCTGTCCGGTCAAAGTTGCTGATAATTTCCAACCCAAACGTTCCGGTGCGCGCGCCATATCCTCAACGCTGGCGCGGCGTAGCCCACGGCCCGGCGAAAACATGGAAATGGCCTCCAGAATGTTAGTTTTTCCGGCACCATTAGCCCCATAGATGGCAATAGGCCGCCCGTCTGTTTCCAGTCGGGCGGCCTTGTGAGATCGAAAATGCGAAAGCGTTATTTCGCGCAGCCCAAGACTCATACGCGCATCGGCATCACAACGTAAACCGCGCTGTCGTCATTGCCTTCGCGCATCAACGTCGGATCACCGGACGAGTTGAACATAAACACCGCGTTTTCGCGATCCACTTGTCCGGCAATTTCCAGTAAGTATTTGGCATTAAAGCCAATTTCCAACGCTTCATCACCGTAAGCCACGGCCAGCTCTTCATCGGCGGCCCCTGCATCTGGGGCGTTAACGGATAAGATCAGACGGTCCTCATCCAGCGCCAGTTTCACTGCGCGAGAGCGTTCAGATGACACGGTCGAAACACGATCAACCGCGCGGGCAAATTCGGCGGCGTCAACTTCCAGACGTTTGGTGTTCCCTTGGGGAATTACCCGGGTGTAATCGGGGAAAGAGCCGTCGATCACCTTGGATGTCAGCGTGACCTCGGGTGTGGCAAAACGGACCTTGGTTTCGGAAACAGACACAGCGATTTCGGCATCATCATCGCCTAAAATCTTACCGACTTCGTTGACGGTTTTACGCGGGATAATCACCCCGGGAATATCCTCGGCGTCTTTGGGCAGTTCGGCATCAATACGCGCCAGGCGGTGGCCATCAGTGGCAACGCAGCGCAATACTTTACCGGTTTCCCCATCCGAGGCATGCATGTAGATGCCGTTCAGATAATAGCGGGTTTCTTCGGTCGAGATCGCAAATTTTGCCTTATCGAAAAGGCGGCGAAGCACCGGGGCTTTGATCGAAAAGTTGCAATCATATTCGGCACTTGCCATGACCGGAAAATCTTCGCGGGGCAAGGTTGCCAGACTGAAATGCGAACGCCCGGCCCTGATTTCCAAGCGCCCGGATGTGCCGTCATCCGACAGCTCTACCATCGCCCCATCGGGCAGTTTGCGCACGATTTCATGCAACGTATGCGCGCCTACCGTCGTGGCACCCGCCTGTTCAACCACCGCAGGGGTTTTGTCTATCACTTCGATATCCAGATCCGTGGCGCGCAGGCTGATCTGGTCGCCCTCTGCCTCGATCAAAACATTGGCGAGAATGGGGATCGTGTTGCGTCGTTCCACAACCGATTGAGCGCGGCTCATGGCCGTCATCAGAGTGCTGCGTTCGATACTGACTTTCATGAGATAGCCCTCATTGCGTAAAATTCCCTGGACAGAGACCCTAGCGTATGCCCGCAAAAGTGCAAGCGTTTATGCCTCCAGCATCCGGCGCAGGATTTCGACATCCTCGGCAATTTGATGGTCTGACATTTTCAGTTCTTCAACTCTTTTTACCGCGTGGATAACGGTAGTGTGGTCGCGCCCGCCAAAACGTCGGCCAATATCCGGTAAGCTTTTGGAGGTCAGCATTTTGGATAAAAACATCGCCACCTGACGGGGCCGCGCCACTGCACGCGCGCGCCGCGGGCTAAGCAGATCGGACATGCGCAGATGATAGTGATCCGCGACTTGGCGCATGATTTCCTCAACCGTGACCTTGCGTTCGGAAATGCGCAGAATATCGGCCAGACATTCTTGTGTCATATCAAGGTTAATTTCGCGACCAACGAGGGAAGCAAAGGCGAAAAGGCGGGTCAAAGCCCCTTCAAGCACCCGCACATTTGATGAAATACGATGCGCGAGAAACTCCAGAACGCCGGCATCCATTTGCACATCGGGCATGGTTTTCAGCTGGGTTTCGGCCTTGGATTGCAGAATACCGAGGCGCAATTCATAGTCAGTCGGATGCAAATCAACCACCAGCCCCCACTGCAAACGCGAACGGATGCGCTCCTCGAGGCCCTCAATTTCCCCCGGGGCGCGGTCGGCAGAAATCACGATTTGTTTGCCCTGATCGACCAGCGCGTTAAACGTGTGAAAAAATTCATCCTGCGTCGAATTTTTACCGGCGATAAATTGCACATCGTCGATCATCAGCACATCAACCGAACGAAATTGTTCCTTGAATGAATGCATATCTTTAAACCGCAAAGCCTGCACAAAACGATACATAAATTGTTCCGCAGACAGATACAGCACCCGCGATTCAGGGCGCAAAGCTTGCGTTTCCCAAGCGATTGCGTGCATCAGATGGGTTTTGCCCAGCCCAACACCGCCGTATAAAAACAACGGATTGAACGTCACCTGTCCGCCTTCGGCGACACGGCGCGCGGCGGCATGGGCCAGCTCATTTGGTTTGCCAACGACGAAACTGTCAAAGGTAAATCGCGTGTCCAGCGGGCTGCCCGGCAAATCCGGTGTTATGACTTCAGCAACGATGGCAGCGCGCTTATCTGATGGTTGATCTGCTGTGGGTTTTGACGTCTTCTTGGCAGACTTGGTGCAAAAATGCAGGCGTTCAACCTGCTGACCCTCGGCAACTAACAATGCCAAAATAGACTCGCCATAATTGCGGCTAACCCAATTGCCAATGAAACTTGTGGGGGCCGAAAACCGGGCGACATGCTTGTCGGTTGATAAAAGGTCAAGCGGGTCTATCCAATTGCTAAAGGCATCTTTCCCCAATGTAGAAAGGAGTTCGCTTCGTATTCTGCCCCAAGAATCGTTTGTCATAAGTCCCTGATGTCCTAATCTCGGACGCATGCGCGCCTCGTTATTTCTTGCGGTTATCTGCGTAAAAACCGCAAAAACCAAACTAATTATCCAGAGCATAGCGCTGTGACCATACCAATATGTATTCATTATAAATAGAATCGAGCAGATTCTGTTAACCTCGTTATCCAATTCGCCAGATTGTTAAAATCACAGGAATACCGGTGCAAAAATAGACTATTTTTGCGTAGTATTACAGATATTTTGACAACGTATTAGGCAGCGAGCAGATGGAATCGCAAAGCGTGAGATCAACGTAACCAATGCCAGAGATTCGCTCAATAGGAACGAAGGGCGAATATGCAGAATCTATGCATTATTTTGAAATTAGTTTTGAAACGCAAAACGCGCCCCGATTGGAGCGCGCTAAAATTCAACGAATATCAGCCGGTTCAGGCAGACATTGCCTTGACCCGTGCACTAAGGCGCGAAACTTTGCGGCTGGCGGTTTTTTTATGCCAGATACCTTTGGTCACACCGCGCATAATTTCGGGCTGCGCAGCTTTCAGAGCATCAGCAGCGACGGTTTTGTCGCCACCAGTGATAGCCTCTTCAACTTTGCGCAAAAAACCCCGGATACGGGTGCGGCGCGATTTGTTCACAGCTGTGCGGCGTTCAATTTGACGGGCACGTTTTTTTGCTTGGGGCGAATTTGCCATGTATATAATTCCGGTTTCGTTCGAGATTCGAATGATGAAGCGTTCATCTACAACCGCAAATCGGCTGAGTCAACGCCCATACGTGTTATTTCCCGCGAAATTGTGGTTCGCGTTTTTCCATAAATGCGTTCATGCCTTCGGATTGATCCTCGGTTGCAAATAATGCATGAAAAGCGCGGCGTTCAAATAACAGACCTTCACGCAATGTAGTTTCATAGGCGCGATTGACCGCCTCTTTGACAACCATCGTGGTAATCATGGATTTTTCGGCAATTTTGACGGCCGTTTCCCTGGCATCCGTCAATAAATCCTTGGCAGGTACAACCCGACTGACCAGCCCGGCGCGCTCGGCCTCGTCAGCGTCCATCATGCGGCCGGTTAGGTTCATTTCCATGGCCTTGGATTTCCCCACAAACTTTGTCAGACGCTGCGTTCCCCCCAGCCCGGCGACCACCCCGAGGTTAATCTCCGGCTGGCCGAATTTTGCTGTATCGGAACAGATGATAAAATCGCACATCATCGCCAATTCGCATCCCCCCCCTAGTGCATAGCCAGAAACAGCCGCGATAATAGGTTTGCGAACCCGGTTGATAGCCTCAACCTCGGGGGTGAAAAAGTCGGATGTGAACATGTCCACATAGGATTTCCCCGCCATTTCGGTTATATCCGCGCCAGCAGCAAACGCTTTTTCGCTGCCGGTAATGATGATGCAACGAACCGTATTATCAGCCTGCATCGCACTTAGGGCCTGTCCCAGCTCACCCAGCAATTGGCTGTTAAGGGCATTCAGGGCCTTGGGACGGTTCAGCGTAATCAGACCGACGTGATCTTCAATGTCGGTCAGAATGGTTTCATAGGCCATTAGATGGCTCCTTGGTTGTTGCACATTCAGACGTTTGTGTATCACTAAAATCGGCGGGATCAAGCTATGACTGACATGTTGCACAGTAAAAAGTTGAGCGCCCGGACTGTACAATCCGCATGATGTTTTGCGCACAACCCTCTGTTCTGCAAGGCTCCCCTTGGCGGCCATAGGTGGCAAAACTGTGCTGGAAATAGCCCAGTTCACCATCTGCTTGCTTGTAATCTTTCAGCGATGATCCCCCCGCGGCAATAGCATCATTAAGCACATCGCGAATCACACCAACCAGCGTGGTGATCTGTTTGGCGGACAAATCTTTGGCTTTTCGCAAAGGCGAGATACCAGCCCGCCACAAAGCTTCGCAAACATAGATATTACCCAGCCCGGCAACGATTTTCTGGTCTAAAAGGGCAGATTTTATCGGCATATTGCGGGTTTTTAAGGCCAACGCCAGATAGGGTGCATCAAAGGTATTTCCCAGCGGTTCTGGCCCCAAATTTGCCAGCATCCGGTGGTTTTCCAAGCTGTTTGTCGCACAAATATCCATCGCACCAAAACGTCGGGCATCATTGAACGTGATCCGCGTACCACCGGCCATATCCAGCACCACATGGTCGTGCTTGATCAGCGGAGCACCCTGCGAGATCAACATCCGCCCCGACATGCCCAGATGAATAATCAGGGTCTCACCGCCGGCCATATCCACCAGAATATACTTGGCGCGGCGCCGCAGACCCGTCACCCGCTGCCCATGCAGACGCGCGGCCATATTTTCAGGAAAAGGCCAGCGCAACCCGGCACGACGGATATCGGCGCGTACAATCACACGCCCTGACATCACAGGTTCCAGGCCACGCATAACCGTCTCAACCTCGGGAAGTTCAGGCATTTTTCAACACTCCTCGGGGAACATATCCATATTCCACGCAGTTATTGGCATAACGTCAATCGACAGATGATCGCGCGTTTGCTCGGGGCCGGAATTGACGCTAAACACCCCACGTCCGGTGAGAATATTCAGATCACAACTGCCGTTATCATCGGGATCAATGGAATCGTGATACTGAAAGCCAAACCCCGCCAGCACAAAACTGTCATCGCGATAGGCAATGGTAACGACCTGTTCCCAGCGATTACGCCCCATGCCGATATTCAAGGAATGCACCAGCAAGCTACCGGCGTCATTTACCGCCAAGCTGGGTAGTTGGCCCCACATGCTGCCCGATGATGCGAATTGCGAAACAAAGACTGTTTCCTCAAACCCTTTTGGCGTTCCAAGATATATATAAAGGTCGGCTGAGGATGGTTCGGGGCTGCCAACCAGCACGGCGCGGTCTTTTTGGCCGTCCTTGTTCCAGTCCGCAGTTACCACGGATAAAACTTCCCATGGTGAAATGGATGTCTGTGCAAACCCAAGGGTCGGCAACAGCAAAATTGCGAAAAATATACGCATGATAAAATCCTTTCTTGTCGTTATGTGCAGTCTTGCCTAAGATTTGCACCATGACAACAGCCCTTATAAGCCACACCGACTGCCTTGATCATGTCACACCGGATGGACACCCTGAATCCGTGGCACGCCTTAAGGCGATAAATGCCACCCTTGCGGATTTTGACCTGCTGCGCATTGACGCCCCCATGGGCAAGGATACGCATATCCTGCGCGCCCATCCCGCAGCCCATCTGGAACGGATCAAAACAGCTGGCGTTGGCCCGCTTGATCCAGATACCCACATGTCCGCAGGCACGCTGGATGCAGCGTATCGCGGGGTTGGGGCCGTGACCAAAGCCGTGGATATGGTGTTGGACGGTCAGGCACAAAATGCTTTTTGCGCCATCCGCCCGCCCGGCCATCACGCCGAACGTCAAACGCCCATGGGGTTTTGTCTGTTTGGCAATGTTGCTATTGGTGCGAAACATGCGTTGGAGGCGCATGGGCTAAGCCGTGTCGCAATCATGGATTTCGATGTGCACCACGGCAATGGCACCCAGAATCTGGTCTGGGATGACGCGCGGATATTTTTCACCTCAACCCATCAGATGCCACTTTATCCCGGCAGTGGCGCCACCCATGAGCGCGGCGCGCATGATAATGTGCTGAACGTCCCGCTGGCCCCGGATACGGGCGGTGCGGAATTTCGCGCAGCCATGGAGGCACAGGTTCTGCCCGCCATTGATACCTTCCGGCCTGAATTAATCCTGATTTCCGCCGGTTTTGACGCCCATCGCGCCGATCCTTTGGCAAATTTGAACTGGATTGAGGAGGATTTCGCCTGGGCCACCAATGCACTATGTGATCTGGCGGATAAACATTGTGCGGGAAGGGTGGTATCCACGCTCGAAGGGGGCTATAATATAGATGCTTTGGCGGCGTCCTGCGCTGTGCATGTTAATACCCTAATGGAGCGTGGAAAATGAGCGATAAACCCGTAAAAGACATGAGTTTTGAAGAGTCCATGGAAACATTGGAAACGGTTGTCGGCCAGCTTGAATCCGGTTCCGTGCCTTTAGACGAATCCATTAAGCTTTATGAACGCGGTGCCGCGCTCAAGGCCCATTGCGAGGCCAAGCTCAAATCCGCCGAGGAAAAAGTTGCCAAAATAACGACCGATGCGGATGGCAACGCGACGGCAACGGAACCTGTCGAGATTTCCTGATGCCCGATACCGACAGCTTTGTTAAACATCTCGACACCACAGCACATAGGATTGAGGGTTTTTTAACCACAACCTTGCCTGCGCCTGACACGGCCATCGCCGCAGCCATGCGCTACGGCGTTTTGAACGGTGGCAAACGATTGCGGGCGTTTTTTGTCTATGAAAGTGCTGCATTGCACGACATCCCTGTTGAACGCGCCGATCCGATCGCAGCGGCCATTGAATGTCTGCACGCCTATTCTCTGGTCCATGACGATTTGCCGTGCATGGATGACGATGATTTGCGACGTGGCAAGCCAACGGTGCATATAAAATGGGATGAAGCCACGGCGGTGCTGGCGGGGGATGCGCTGCAAACCCAGGCTTTTGCCTATCTTGCCACTACGCCCAAACTGCTTGCCCCCTTGGCCATGGCATCTGGTGTGCAGGGCATGGTTGGCGGACAAGCGCGTGATATTGCCGCTGAAACCGCCCGCCAACCCTTGACCCTTGCACAAATAACCGAACTACAGGCTCTTAAAACCGGCGCGTTAATCCGTTGGGCCTGCGAGAGCGGGGCCATAGAGACCGGTGCAAACCCCGACGCATTGCACAAATACGCCGAGGCCTTGGGGCTGGCGTTTCAGATACGCGACGACATTCTGGATATTGAGGGCGATGCCGCAGCGGCGGGAAAACGGCTGCGCAAGGATGAAAAGGCCGGCAAGGCAACGTTTGTGTCGCATCTGGGGCTTGTCGGGGCGAAATCTCGGGCAGCAGAGTTGGTGGAAATCGCCTGCGCAGCATTAATTCCATATGGCGCGCGTGCAGAAAACTTGCGTAATGCCGCGAAATATACCATAACCCGCGCAACCTGAACCCTAGGATACGTCGTGACACACAACCGACCCGATACGCCCATTCTGGACCGCGTAAAAACCCCCGCCGACATGAAAACCCTGACGGATGCAGAATTGCGCCAACTGGCGGATGATGTGCGCGCCGAAACTATTTCTGCGGTATCTGAAACCGGCGGACATCTGGGGGCGGGCCTTGGGGTGGTGGAACTGACGGTGGCGATCCACGCTGTGTTTGATGCACCCCATGATCGGCTGATCTGGGACGTGGGCCACCAATGTTATCCCCATAAAATCCTGACCGGCCGGCGCGACCGTATCCGCAGCTTGCGCATGGGCGGCGGGCTGTCCGGTTTTACCAAACGTAGCGAAAGCGCCTATGATCCGTTTGGTGCCGGGCATAGTTCCACCTCTATTTCCACGGCGCTGGGCTTTGCGGTTGCCCGGGATCTGGGCGGTGCACCCGCGCATGGGTTGGGAGATGCGATTGCCGTGATCGGCGATGGTTCGATGTCCGCAGGCATGGCCTTTGAGGCGCTTAACAACGCCGGGCATCTGGGCAAACGTTTGATCGTTATTCTCAATGACAACGACATGTCCATCGCCCCACCCGTCGGTGCGCTTAGCTCTTATCTGTCGCGGCTTTATGCCGGTGCGCCCTATCAAGAATTGAAAGCCGCAGCCAAAGGCGCCGTTAGCCTGCTGCCACCACCACTGCAAGAAGGCGCGCGCCGGGCCAAGGAAATGGTTAAATCCATGACCGTCGGCGGCACCCTGTTTGAAGAGCTGGGGTTTTCCTACGTCGGGCCGATTGATGGCCATGACATGGAACAACTGCTGTCTGTCTTGCGCACAGTCAAAGAACGTGCCGAAGGGCCGATCCTGATCCATGCCATCACCAAAAAGGGCAAAGGATACAAACATGCGGAACTTAGCCCCGATTGCGGGCATGCGCGCGCACAATTCGATGTGCAAAGCGGCAAGCAGAAAAAATCCCCCTCAAACGCCCCAAGCTACACCAAGGTTTTCGCCCAAAGCCTGATCCGCGAAGCTAAGGCAGATACGAACATCGTCGCCATTACCGCCGCTATGCCCGACGGCACCGGGCTTGACCTTTTTGCCGAAAAATTCCCGAACCGGTGTTTTGATGTAGGCATTGCCGAACAACACGGGGTGACATTTTCCGCCGGATTAGCCGCCGCCGGCATGAAACCGTTTTGCACAATTTATTCCACGTTTTTGCAACGTGGCTATGACCAGATCGTGCATGATGTCGCCGTGCAACGCTTGCCTGTGCGCTTTGCGATTGACCGCGCCGGTCTGGTGGGGGCCGATGGCCCAACCCATGCGGGCAGCTTTGACATAGCGTTTCTGGCCAATCTACCGGGTTTCGTGGTCATGGCCGCCGCAGATGAGGCCGAACTGGTCCATATGGTGGCGACAGCCGTTAGCATTAACGACCGCCCCAGCGCCTTTCGGTTTCCGCGCGGCGAAGGGGTTGGGGTGGAGCTGCCTGAACACGGCGAGGTTCTGGAAATCGGCAAAGGCCGGATGATCGAAACCGGCAGCCGTGTTGCCATCCTGTCCTTTGGCACACGCCTTTCAGAGGTGCAAAAGGCCGCGGAAACCTTAAAGGCGCGCGGTATTTCCCCGACAATCGCCGACGCCCGTTTCGCCAAACCACTGGACCGCGACATGATCCTGGACCTTGCCGCGAACCATGAGGCATTAATCACAATCGAGGAGGGCGCGCTGGGCGGTTTTGGCAGCCATGTCGCCCAACTTCTGGCCAATGAAGGCGTGTTCGACCAGGGCCTGAAATTCCGCTCTATGGTGTTCCCCGATACCTTCATCGACCACAATTCCCCCAAGGAAATGTACAGCGCTGCCGGTATGAACGCCCCCGACATAGAGGCCAAAGTACTGGAAGTTCTGGGCGTGGCCAGCATCGGGGTTAAACGGGCGTAGAGTAGGCTGGCCAAAGGGTGATCAGTGTGGTTTTTCCTTAGTAGATGCTGTGAAAAATGTCACGATCAACGCTGCCAGTGTTATTGCGAAAACGCCAATGAACCCTGCTATTCCTGGGACTACAGAGAATAATATCAAATCAAAACCCAATGCCCATATCAAGCCGGTGAAATCAAATGGGGCGAGCGCACTTACTGGCGCGCGTGCCGTTGCTTCGTTGGCTACGATATGACCGACTCCGCCGATTACCCCAGCACCGGCAAGCCATCCCAAAAGTGGCCAATCCAACGCGATCCAACCCAAAGGCAACGTGGCAAGACCGATGATTGCCGCTACAATAGCGAAATAAACCGCAATCGTGGACGAACTTTCGGTGCGCGTCATTGTTTTTGTGTGAACCCGAACAAAAGCCATTGTAAATGCATACGCCAACCCCGCCGCAACACCAATCAAAGCACCATCGCCAGGCAGCGCAAACGCGTCCCAAAGAAGCAGAATAACGCCTGAAAAGCCAAAGAAAATTGCGATGAATATAGCGCGCGAAAGTTTTTCGTTCAACATCTTGGCGGCAAGGGGCAGAACCAGTACGGGCGCAAGATATGCTAGTGCCTGTGCATTTGCGACAGGTAGGTAGGCCAGAGACAAGAAAGACATCGCCATGGAAAATGCGCCAAAGACGCTACGTGTAACATGAAGCCACGGGCGTTGCGTTCGAAAAGCTTTGGGAAACTCTCGCCGCCACATCATATAGAGACATATCGGAATCAGCGCCACAGCAGATCGCCAGAACATAATTTGCCCAAGAGGAACGGTTTTGGCCGCACCATGCACAGCCGCAGACATCGCTGTCATCAAAAATGCTGCAAGTAGCCGAAGGCCTATGCCTTGAATAAATCGCTTGCGTGCAGTCATGGGCAAAGTATGTCAGACGAAAGAGGTGGCATCAACTTGCTTTTGGCACCAAAGCAAAAAAACATACTGCCATTATCTGTATTTTACCAAATACCCGTTCCTGAACGCACAAACTCCCTGACAGCCCGCACCTTGCAAACCTTCAACAGTTGCAATATTTAGAGGAACGGTTGGCAGATACCGAGGCGTCATTGTCCCATGTGGGAAGCTAAACCTACCATTTACAATCGACAGTATTTGACCATTCGTCCAGTGCCGCGTCGTAAGCCAGCGACCACGATCATCCACCCGAGGCATCCCTGCGACAATGGAAAATACGGCTTGCTCTGCGCTAAGTCAAAATTGATCTGACATGTTGCCCTCCTGATGCTGAAAGGTATTGTTTCAGAATTTTGTCATATAGGCAGATATTAATCGGTCCTGACCCTGGCTTCTTAAGGCAAGCTTTCCCTGCCTTGTCAAAATGTCTCATTAATATGCCCGCAGGTTTTCCAGTTATACTTGAAAGAGATCGCGTTACGCATTACCCTTGGATCAGAATATTGGCACGTTTATCCTCGACATATTGCGAAAAACCGGCCTTTTAGTCACGACTCTAATATTTTGGTAAATTTATATGCTTGAACTCATTTTAACCGCCGTTGTTTGTATTCTGACATGGCTGGTGCTGCGGGGCGGGTGGCGACAAGATCTGGTCGTGCTCGACCTGCGTCCCAAAGGTGAGGCGTTGTTACTGGGCGTCGCCTCGGTTGCTTTGGCGGTATATTTTATTGGCCCTTACGGCGGCGTTGCGCTGATTATTTCGGTTATGGTGCATGAATTCGGCCATGTGGCGGCGTTTCGGGTGGCGGGGCATCCCGATGCACGGTTTCGCCTGATCCCGATGTTTGGTGGCGTGGCCATTTCAGATAAAGCTCCCAAAAGCCAGCTGCACCAGTTTTACATCTCGATCATGGGGCCGGGGATATGTCTGGCGCTGATGTTACTAGCCTATATCATGGATTACGCGCTGGAAGAAACATGGCCAGAGGCTTCGTATTTCTTTTGGCGTTTAATGACGATCACTGCGGCGCTGAATTTCTTTAATATGCTACCGCTTTGGCCGCTGGATGGTGGGAAAATTGTGCATATCCTGACCCACGCGATTTCACCAGCTCTGTCACATTACGTGACCCTCGCCATGAGCGCCGCACTGGTCGGTCTTGCCTTGATTCTGCAGTCTGTCTTTTTGTTTATCTTTGCCGCAATCAGCGCACAATCGGCATTTTCGGCCTCGCATGGGGCGCGCATGGGGCATCGCCTGAAACCCGGGCAGGCTATCACGGCATTTTTTGCCTATATCACCATGCTTACGGCATTTGGTATGGGTGGGATCGATCTAATTCTCCGAATGTTTTTCTAAGCGCCATTTCATCCGCTTTAAACTTATGTCACCCTGAGGATCAGAAAGGAGCCTTCATGCCCATCACCACCTGTATTTTTGACGCCTACGGCACTTTGTTTGATGTGAATGCAGCTGCGCGCGAGGTTTCTACAGAACCCGGGCGGGAAGATTTTGCACAAATCTGGCCGCAAATCGCCCGGGACTGGCGGCTGAAACAATTGCAATACACATGGCTGCGCGCGCTTGGCGATGCGCATACGGATTTTTGGCAAGTTACCCAAGATGGGCTGGATTATGCGCTGGAGGCGGCGGGGCTGAACGAGGCGGGTTTGCGTGCCCGGCTTTTGGCGCTTTATTGGGAACTGGCCGCATTTGACGAGGTTCGCACCATGTTGTGCGCGTTGAAAGATGCGGGCATGCAGACGGGTATTTTATCCAACGGCGCGCCCGACATGCTAAAAAGTGCAGTTGATAGCGCCAAAATCGGTGACGTTCTGGACGCGGTGCTGAGCGTCGAGGATGTTGGAGTTTTCAAGCCACATAAATCGGTTTATGATTTGGTAGGCAAACGCTTTGATTGCAAACCCGGCGAGGTGTTGTTTGTATCCGCAAATGGCTGGGATGCGGCCGCGGCTTCAGGGTATGGTTTTTATTCTGTCTGGGTCAATCGAAACAACGAACCAATAGACCGTCTGCCCTGGCAACCCCATAAAGTTTTAAGTACTCTAACCGGCATTCCTGATCTGGCAAAGGCAAAACCATGAGCAATATTGAAATGATCCATGCCGCCGCCATTCGCTTGGCCCCTGTGGTGCGCCGCACACCGCTGTTATCCTCGCCGTTTCTCGATGAGATTGCCGGGCGCCGGGTTTTTGTCAAAGCGGAGTGCCTGCAACACACCGGCAGTTTTAAGTTTCGGGGTGGCTGGGCGGCACTGTCGGGCATGGCGGATGATCTGCGCGCCAAAGGTGTGCTCGCCTATTCTTCGGGTAACCATGCCCAAGGTCTGGCCTACGCCGCTGCCAAGCACGGAATTGGTGCGGTGATTATCATGCCCAGCGATGCTCCGGCCCAGAAAATCGCCAATACCCGGGCGCTTGGGGCAGAGGTCGTTTTGTATGATCGTCTAAAGGAACTGCGCGAGGAAATCGGTGCGCAGCTTAGCGTTGCGCGCGGCTTGACGCTGGTGAAACCTTATGATGAACCGCTGGTGATCGCCGGGCAAGGCACCGTGGGGTTGGAAATTGCGGCACAGGCAGCGGATGCGGGGATCGGCGCGGCGGATGTTCTGGTGCCATGCGGCGGCGGCGGGTTGACCTCGGGGGTGGCGCTGGCCTTAAACGAAAGTATGCCAAATTTGCGGGTGCGCCCGTGTGAGCCTACAGGGTTTGAGGATACAGGCCGTTCGCTTTTATCTGGAAAACGAGAGGTTAATCCAGCGATGGGCGGTTCCATTTGTGATGCAATTGTTACCCCCACTCCGGGGAAAATTACCTTTCCGATTTTGCAAAAATACTGTGGCCCGGGCCTCAATGTCAGCGATGATGAGGCTTTGCGCGCCATGAAGCTTGCCTTTGAGCGGTTGAAAATTGTGCTGGAACCGGGGGGCGCTGTGGCCTTGGCGGCGGCCCTGTTTCGCTCTGAGCAGATCACCGGGGATGCGGTTATCGCCGTGGCTAGCGGTGGCAATGTCGATGCGCAAACCTTTCAACGTGCGCTGGAGATGGTGTAATATGCAACGCTGTGATGTAATCATCATTGGCGGCGGTATTGCAGGGGGCAGCCTTGCGGCCAAGTTGTCCGGGCATACCGATGTGGTTTTACTGGAAACTGAGGATACCTGTGGCTATCACGCCACCGGCCGTTCTGCCGCGATGTTTGAGAAATATTACGGCAATGACGTGGTGCGCGCCCTTGCCCACAGCAGCGAGGCAGAGCTGCGCGCCGCTGATGTTTTAACACCCCGCAGTGTTATGGTGATTGCTGATAGCGCAGATGCACATTTGATGGATGCGATAATCGCCGAGCCTGATACCAGACGTTTGAGTATTGACGAAGCTATTACCATGGTGCCGATCCTGCGGGCGGAAAATATCGCGGATGTGGCGCTGGAAATATCGGGCAGTGACATCGATGTTGATCTGTTGTTTCAGGGATATCTGAGGCGTGCGCGGGCAAACGGGGCAGAGATAGTCACGAAGGCAAAAGTGCAGGCGTTGCGCTATGACGGCGGCTGGATCGCCACAACTACGCAAGGGGATTTCAGCGCGCCGCTTGTGGTAAACGCCGCCGGAGCCTGGGCAGACGAGATTGCGACGATGGCGGGCGTGCAGCCCCTTGGCGTGCAACCCTACCGGCGCTCAATGGCGCTAATTGCGGCTCCGATGGGGTATGATGTTTCAAGCTGGCCGATGTTGCTCTCGGCTTCTGAAAGCTGGTATGCAAAACCTGACGCTGGCAAGTGGCTGGTCTCTCCGGCTGAGGAGGATCCGATCGCACCGATGGATGCATGGGCCGATGATATGGTGCTGGCTGAGGGGCTGGCGCGCTATCAGGAATTTGTCATAGCCCCGGTGACACGGGTTGAGAACAGTTGGGCGGGCCTGCGCAGTTTTGCCCCGGATCGCACGCCGGTTGTTGGCTTTGATCCTGCAGCGTCTGGGTTTTTCTGGCTGGCCGGGCAAGGCGGATACGGGGTGCAGACGGCTCCGGCGATATCCGATTTGGCGGCGGCACAAGTGCTGGGCGCATCGTTTGACAAAGGCATTGCCCGCGCTTTATCCGCAGGAAGGTTCAACCAATGAGTGTCGTGGTTATCGGGGGTGGTCCTGCGGGGTTGATGGCCGCAGGCGAGCTGGCACAGGCTGGCGTGAAGGTAGTGGTGGTTGACGCTAAACCGACATTTGGGCGAAAATTTTTGATGGCCGGCAAATCGGGCCTGAACCTTACCAAATCCGAACCAATGCAGGATTTCTTGCAAGCATATGGCGCGCATAGTGCATGGCTGGCCCCGATGTTGCAAGATTTCGGGCCAGAGCAGGTGCGCGCTTGGGCCGAAGGGTTGGGCCAACAAGTCTTTGTGGGCAGCAGTAAACGGGTGTTCCCCAAATCAATGAAAGCCTCGCCGTTGTTGCGCAGTTGGCTGATAGAATTGAACGCAAACGGGGTGGAGTTTCGCACCCGCTGGCGCTGGACGGGGTGGGACGATGATGGGCAGCCGGTTTTTGACACATCTTCGGGCGCCCAAACTCTTGTCGCCGATGCGGTGATACTGGCGTTGGGCGGGGCAAGCTGGGCGCGGCTCGGTTCAGACGGGAAATGGGCGGCAATTTTAAAACAGATGGGCGTAGATTTGAGCAAATTTCAGCCAAGCAACATGGGATTTCTGTGCGATTGGTCTGAATATATGGCACCGCATTTTGGCAGGCCAATAAAGCCGGTGGCCGTTGTAAATGATGGCGCGCGCATAAAAGGCGAATTTGTGATCACAAAGCGCGGGGTTGAAGGCGGCGTGATCTATAGTGTCACGCAGGCCTTACGGGCAGGCGGAATACTTACCGTTGATTTATTGCCAGATCGAAGCCAGCAGGATGTGGCAGCACGTCTGGCCCGTCCGCAAGGGCGCAACACATTTAGCAACCATTTACGCAAAACCCTGGGCATAAAGGGAGCAAAAGCGGCACTGTTGCGTGAATGCGGGCCTCTGCCCAAAACACCACAAGATTTGGCGGCGCATATTAAGAATCTGCCCGTACCCTTAACTGGCGTGGCACCGATCGATGCAGCTATCTCGACGGCCGGTGGGGTAAAAATCGCTGACCTGACGTTGGATTTGATGCTGAAAGACAGGCCCGGCGTGTTTTGTGCCGGGGAAATGCTGGATTGGGATGCGCCAACGGGGGGATATTTATTAACCGCATGTTTGGCAACAGGACGACAGGCCGGGCGCGGGGCGCTGCGATATCTTAAAGGGTAAAATACCCGGATTTTTCCCGCGCTCGCTGCAAGGCGGGACGCTTGGCGAGACGTGCAAAATACGCTGCAAGCGGGCCATCGGGCAGAGGAAATTCTGCCCCCTTGGCCCATAACGCGCAATGGCCAATCAGGATATCAGGCACGGTGATTTTATCGCCCATGACAAACGCCTTATCCCCCAGCCGCACCGCCAATGTGTCCATAGCACGCCCGAAATCGTATTTGGCACCCGCAATGGCGGCGGGCACACGCAGTTCCTCGGGATAATAGGCCTTGTGTTTGGTAGCATTCCACAGCACAGAATCCATTTCATCGGCACAAAACTGGGTAAAACTGTCTTGTTCCGCACGTTCCAATGTCCCGCTGGGATAGCTTAATGCGCCGTGTTTATCCGCCAGAAATTGCAAGATAGCCACACTGTCGAGCAGCACCTTGCCCCCGACGTTCAGTGCCGGGATTTTGCCAGACGGATTAGCGGCTTTAGCAGCCTCTGAATGGGCTGGTGCGATCAAAACATCGTAGTCTTGCCCCAACTCCTCAAGCATCCAATAGACGCGCATGGTGCGGGTGCGAGGGTGACCGATAACCTGATACATCTTAAGGCTCCTTTGGTAAAACCGAGGGCAGCGCATCCCCCATTCGTCGTATTTTCACAAAAGCCGGGCGTGCAGCCAAACGGGCAAAATATGCGGTCAGCCGGCCTTTTGGCACGTCAAAATCCGCAACACCCGCCCAAAGCCCGCAATGGCCAAGGATGATATCTGGGACGGTAATTTTATCGCCGGTGATGAATTGCTTATCCCCGAGCCGCGTTTCCAGACTCTGCATTGCCCGGGCGAATTCGAATTTTGCGGCATCTTTGGCGGCGGGTAATCGCAAATTTTTGGGCAAAACGAAACTATGCTTGGCTGCCGTCCACAGCGGTCCGTCGATCTCATCACAGGTGAATTGGGTGACGCTATCTTGCGTGGCGCGTGCAATCGTTCCCGCAGGTGCGCTTAGCTGGCCGTGCCGATCCGCTAGAAACTGAATGATTGCTACTGAATCAGTGATGATATCCCCGTCAACCAACAGGCATGGCACCTTACCCGATGAGGTATAGGCCAGCACCTCAGGCGCGCGCGGCGCGACCGGGTTCATATCGTATTTCAACCCCATTTCTTCCATGGCCCAGTATACCCGCATAGCACGCGAGCGTGGTGACCCGATAATGGTATACATGTCTGGTCCCTTATTTATATAGCAACTTAGCCACGACAATGGCACCAATTAAAATAACCGCAGCCACGTTGGCAAGGATCAGGGGCCATGCCATCATGATTAAGCCATAGATCAGCCACAGGGTCACGGTTAGTAAAATTAACAGGTTTGTCCAAAGTGACAAGCTTTTGGTTTCTTTGGTTTTCCACGTGTGGACAACCTGGGGAATCCAGGCAATTGTGCCTAAGATTGCTGCTATATATCCAATAAAATCAGCCATACTATTCCTATTTTGGGCGCATCATAGCGATGCGGATAAAAGCGCGTTCCATCATGGCCATGGCCGGAACTGGGCGAGAGGATCGTAAAATAAGGTCAGTATCGGTCAAAACTTGCAAGGCCATTTCCAAGCGGTTCACGCCCCAGCCGCGGGCCTGGCGCACCATACGGTCACGGCGTGGGCCAAACACGGGTGGGCGGGCGCGTGACAGAGCGGCTTCTGGTCCTTGCTCAGAGGCGGCGGCGGCGTGGAGTTGGCGGAAATGTCGCGTGGCCCCAATGCAAAGCGTTGTGGGATTAACGCCTTGGCTGGCCAGTCGCTGCATCTGCGGGGCAACGGCGGTGGCATTCCCGTCGGCGGCAAAATTCACCGCGTCATCCAGTACGGCCTCGGTCGTGGCAGGGGAACAGATGACGATATCTTCGGGTGATACAGGAGTGTCATCGTTGATTTTATATAGCGCGACTTTCTCAACCGTTTGGCGAAAATCGCCCGGGTCCAGTGCGTTTGCAAGGTTCACAAAATCGTTCATGGCCTCGGGCGCAATGGCGTTTAGCCCCGCCTTTTTCAACGTTTCCTCAATTTCTGCGCGCGAAGGTGGATCGGTATAAATGCCGATCGCAACACAGGATCCACTGCCCTCAAAAGTTTTACGCAAACTGGATCGCGCGTTCAGTTGTCCGGCGGTGACCACCATCATTGCGTCACCTTTTTGCCAGTCTTCTAATGCGGCGGCAAAGGTTTTGGCCAAGGCATCGCTCGCCTCTTCCACCAAAACCACCCGTTGCCCGGGGAAAAACCCTTGGGCTTTCAGAGCATCTTGCAACATTGCCGCGTCTTTGCGCAAAGCGGCGCCAGAAATGCGGGTCAGGCGCATTTCGCTTTCCCCTTCGGGACCAACCAGCGTTGCGATGGTGTCTTGCCGTTTAAGGGCAATGCGCATGGCATCGGGACCAAATAGCAAGATGCCAGCTTTGGATATATCCGGTTTTGCCAGAAAACGGGCGCCGTCACGGGCGTTAAGCTTCACGACAACCAGCCTTGGGCGGAAATCGCCATTGCGGTCAGAATTTTATCTGCAAGGCTTTCAACCAACCGCCGATAGGCATCCTTTTGGGCCACGCGCGTTGCATAGGCCGAAGCCGTGGCATTATAGGCGGTGAACGTTTGCACGCTATCGCGCAAAACAACGGTCCCACCGATTTTCTGAACGGTAAATTTGGCCTCGCCGCTAAGGTTATAGCGAGTGATTGCCCCGTCTTGCGTGATCGCCAGTCCTTTGCGATTGGTGCTAAGAGAAACTTCGAGCGCATGGGTGGGATTACTGGCAGCCCCCAGACGGGTTTCCAGATATTCGCGCATCTGAAAGCCATTCAGGTTACCAACCGGGCCAAGTGTGATGCGCCCGTGCATTCGTGCCGCGGCGGAATCCTTGCCGTAAATCGGCTGAAACCCGCAGGCTGACAGGGCGAGCGGAGTGCTAATAAGCGCCAGAAATTTGCGGCGGTCAGATGACAACATTGATGATACGCCCCGGAACTACGATCAGCTTTTTGGGCGCGCTGCCCGCCAAAGCCTTGATCACAGCATGATCCGCCAGCGCCAGTTTTTCAACCTCGGATTTCGGTAAATCTTTGGGAATGGTGATTTCTGAGCGCCGCTTGCCATTAATCTGGATCGGCATGGTGATGGAATCGTCAACCAGCATTTGGGGGTCAAAATCGGGCCAAGGAGCCGTCGTGACCATGCCTTTGCCGCCCATCAGCGCCCAAACTTCCTCGGCGAGATGCGGGGTTATGGGGTGCATAAGCTGTGCCATAATCCGCATTGCTGCCTGTTTTTCACCCTTGCCGGCTTTGGATTTTTGCAAACCATTGGTAAATTCGTAAAGTTTGGCGATAGCCTTGTTAAAGGCGAATCCTTCGATGCCCGCGGTCACATCTGCAATCGCACGGTGAACTGTTTTTTCCAACGCGCTAGCCGCATCCGAGCTGCCCTTCGTGGCACTATTGCCGATTTCAACCGCCATACGCCATACGCGTTGCAGATGTTTCCACGCAGCCTCGGCACCCGAAGTTGTCCATTCAATATCGCGTTCAGGCGGGCTGTCGGACAGCGTAAACCAGCGCGCGGTATCGGCACCATATTGTTCAATCTGCTCAATCGGATCAACCACGTTGCGTTTGGATTTCGACATCTTGATAGACGGGCCAATGGTTATCGCTTCGCCAGTTGCGCGCAGATTATAACCATCCCCGTGCGCCACTATCTCGTCAGGGCTATGCCAGAGAGGGCGCCCCTTATCATCAAGCGTAGAATAGGTTTCGTGGCAAACCATGCCTTGATTGAACAATGCGTTGAACGGCTCGATGCATTTGTCAGGCAAATGGCCTGTTTTAACCATGGCACGGGCAAAAAACCGTGAATAGAGCAGGTGCAAAATAGCGTGTTCTACCCCGCCGATATACTGGTCAACATTCATCCAGTAATCCGCATCGGCAAGATTGGTCGGCGTATCCGCATCCGATGAGGGGAACCGCGCGTAATACCAGCTGGAATCAACAAAAGTATCCATCGTGTCGGTCTCACGCCGGGCTGGGGCACCACATTTCGGACAAGCACAATTGCGCCATGTCGGGTGGCGATCCAGCGGGTTGCCCGGTTTGTCAAAACTGACATCTTCGGGCAGGATAATCGGCAGGTTTTCCTTGTTTTCAGGCACAACACCGCAAGCATCACAATGCACTACCGGAATCGGACACCCCCAATAGCGTTGCCGCGAAATACCCCAGTCACGCAGGCGAAACACGGTTTTACCTGCGCCCATACCCGTGGATTCGATGCGTTTGATGACCTCGGTCTTGGCCGCGTCAATGCTTAAACCGTTCAGAAAATCCGAGTTGATTAGCGTGCCATCATCGGTAAACGCCTCGTTCTGAACGCTGAAATCCGCACCATCGGGTGAGACAACGGCCCTGACTTCCAGCCCGTATTTACGGGCAAAATCAAGGTCACGCTGGTCATGCGCGGGGCAGCCGAAAACCGCGCCGGTGCCATAGCCCATCAAGATGAAATTAGCGATATAAACCGGCAGGATTTTGGAAGGATCAAACGGGTGCACCACGGTGATGCCCGTGTCATAGCCCAGCTTTTCAGCGGTTTCCAGCGCCTCGGCACTGGTGCCGGTGCGACGACATTCAGCGTTAAACGCGGCAATTTCTGGATCGGATTCCAGCGCTTTGGCCAACGGGTGATCGGCGGAAATACCGGCAAAACTGGCACCAAACAACGTGTCTGGGCGCGTGGTATAGACCTCCAGTTCCTCAAACCCTTTGGGTGCCTTTTGGGTTGCAAAACTGAATTGTAACCCTTGGGATTTACCGATCCAGTTTGCCTGCATCAGGCGCACTTTGTCAGGCCAGTTTTCCAAACGATCAAGCGCGTCCAGCAATTCATCGGAATAGTCGGAAATTTTGAAGAACCACTGTGTAAGTTCCTTGCGCTCAACCACCGCACCAGAGCGCCAGCCCTTGCCGTCAACCACCTGTTCATTGGCAAGAACCGTCATATCGACGGGATCCCAGTTGACGCTGGCGGATTTACGATAGGCCAGTCCGGCATCTAGAAAATCAAGGAAAAGAGCTTGTTGATGGCCGTAATATTCCGGGTCACAGGTAGCGAATTCATGGGACCAGTCGAGGCTAAGCCCCAGCGCGCCAAACTGCTCTTTCATCTCGGCGATATTTTTATGCGTCCAAACCCCGGGCATCGCATTATTGGCCATCGCCGCGTTTTCTGCCGGCATTCCAAACGCATCCCAGCCCATAGGATGAAAGACGTTAAACCCTTTTGCACGCTTGTAACGCGCCACAATATCGCCCATCGCATAGTTGCGCACATGCCCGATATGCAGCTTGCCCGAAGGATAAGGGAACATTTCCAAAACATAGTATTTTGGGCGCGAATCATCGCGATTCGCTTGAAAAACCTGTGCTTCACTCCAGGCTTTCTGCCATTTTGGCTCAGATACGCGCGCATTATATCGAGTCACAGTTCATAGTCCTTTTAATTACCCGCAGCGATGCCGGGCATGTTGTACGTTATATCTCAAGCGTAAATTCACATATTTTTCAGTATGTTTCACGCCGTTTCCCGTTAAGTATCGGCTGATGTGCGCCAAAACAAGAGGTTTCGGGGGTTTCGCCGTGATGACAAAACTGTGACTTTTACGCACCACTTGGCGGTTCATTGCAGGTTTTGCGCATCACTTGCTTGACCCAAGCGGCAGGTTGGGCAATTACTAACGCACTCCTAACTGGGCAACCGGTGATAGGTGAGATTTTAACTAAACATGAGGGAAAACGATGAAAAACGTTCTTCTTACAACTACAGCACTGGTTGTTCTTGCTGGCGTAGCTTCGGCTGAAATTTCTTGGTCTGCAAAAACAGATATCGGATATAACGACAAAATTAACGGTGGCTTGTTTTATGACGCCAGCGTTGATTTGAAAGGTGAATTTGATCTTGGCGATGGGTATGGCGCAAACATCACTTATGGTGCTGATTTGGAATCAAATGCTGGTGCAACAACACCATGGAGCGGTGGTCCAGTTATTAAGCGCGATGCGTTCCCTACTATCGAAATCACTTCGCCTTACGGCTCACTAAAAGGCGGCGATCTAGCTGATAAAGGTGCTTCTGAGTACTTCTATAAAGATCGCAGCGGTATGTCCTTGGATGTAGAGAATCACGATTCCTCAACACGCTTTGATTACCGTGCCCTCGCTGAATTTGGCGACTATGGTATTGCTTTCGGTGGCGAAGGCGACAATGCTGGCGGCCTAGACGGTATGTCTGTTGGTGCAGGCGCAACGTTTGGTAATTTCACAATCGGTTTGGGTTATGATCAAAAAGATACCACCCACACAGGAAACAACATTGGCGCAAGTGTAGACACAACATTTGGTGCAGCTTCCATTGGTTTGTCATACTTAGGTAGCGGTTCTGACCGTTCAATCGGTGTTGCTGTTGGGTATGATATATCTTCCGATTTGTCGGCAAAAGCTTACTACGCAAACAACAAAGTTCCGACTAAAGTAGATGCTTATGGCGTTTCCGTTGCTTATAAAACTGGTGCGCTCGGCCTCGACCTTTACTACGATCACACAGATGCTAACGTGAACAAGTACGGTGTCGATGTTTCTTATGAAGTTATGTCTGAACTGACGGCATATGTCGGGTACCAAAGTGCCGCAACTAACGGCTACTATGTTGGTGCTAAGTATACTATCAATGACAACCTGTCTGCGACTGTATCGTATTCCGATGGCAATGAGATCTCTGGTCCAGAGTTCAAAGATGGCGTATCTGTATTCCTGACCGCATCATTCTAAGCCAACCGGTTTAGCGTAAATATCTAAGGGCGGGTCGTTTGATCCGCCCTTTTCTTTTGTCTTGATCAAAAATATGTCTGCCTGTAGGCATTTGTGGCAGGAGCAAAAATGACGTTATCTGACATTCAAACCCGTATTTTTAACGCGACGGATAAAGCCGGGCGTGCGCAGGGTTCTGTGACGTTGATCGCAGTTTCCAAAGTACAGCCGAATGCGCGGGTGGCGGATGTTTTGGCGGCAGGGCAGCGGGTGTTTGGCGAAAATCGTGTGCAGGAGGCCGCCGGGAAATGGCCAGAATTTTGTGCGCAGTATTCAGATACCAAGCTGCATCTCATCGGACCGTTGCAAACCAACAAACTTAATCAAGCCCTTGATTTATTTGATGCAATTCACACATTGGATCGTGAGAAACTGGGGCGCAAGCTGGCGACTGCAGTGCAGGCACGTGGGGTTTGCCCTCAACTGTTCATTCAGGTGAATACAGGTGCCGAGCCGCAAAAGGCCGGTGTTTTACCCGCCGATGCGGATGCTTTTATCAAGACGTGTCGGGGCATTTATGATCTGAATATATCGGGTCTGATGGTTATCCCGCCGGTAGATGATGATCCGGCACGGCATTTTGCCATGCTTGCCAAAATCGCTACGCGCAACGGGTTAAGCGCACTGTCTATGGGTATGAGCAGCGATTTTGAGGTCGCGATCGCGCATGGGGCCACACATGTGCGGGTTGGCGCGGCTATTTTCGGTGAACGAGGGCTTTAGGCCACCTCTACGCGCACGGCAGAAAATTTGAATTCCGGGATTTTGCCGTAAGGATCAAGCGCGGCATTGGTCAGGATATTGGCGGCGGCTTCGACATAGGCGAAGGGTAAAAAAACGTTATCTTGTGCAACCGCACGATCCGCCCGCACCATTAACATTACCGATCCGCGCCGCGTGGTCAGGCGGATCATATCACCGGCCTTAACGCCTAAATTATGCAACGTGCGCGGATGCAGGGAGCAACTGGCCTCTGGCTCCATCGCGTTCAGCACATGTGCGCGCCGCGTCATCGAACCTGTATGCCAATGTTCCAACTGCCGCCCTGTGATCAGGATAAACGGGTAATTGGCATCGGGCGCCTCGGCGGGGGCGATAATACTGGCAGGGGTGAAACGGGCGCGACCATTTTTACGCGGAAAACCGTCTGTAAAAACAATGGCTTGTCCGGGATCATCGGGTGACAGGCTGGGGTAGGTGACGGCCTCTCGGGTTAGGCGTTCCCATGTTATATTGTTGAGAGAGGCCATCGTTTGCGTCATTTCGGTAAAGATTTCGGCGGGATCCTTATACTGCCAGTCCAGCCCCAGACGCTGCGCCAGCGCCGTTGTGATTTGCCAATCCACGCGCGCATCCCCGGGGGCAGGCACAACCGGGCGACCCATTTGCACCTGGCGATTGGTATTCGTGACGGTGCCAGATTTTTCCGCCCAGGCAGCGGCAGGCAAGATAACATCGGCGAAATTCGCGGTTTCGGTCAGGAAAATATCCTGCACCACCAGATGCTCGAGTTTTGCCAGTGCGGCGCGCGCATGTTGGACATCCGGGTCAGACATCGCGGGGTTTTCGCCCAAGATATACATGCCGTTGATCTGCTCGGCGTGGATGGCATCAATGATTTCAACGACCGTCAGGCCCGGGGTTGCGCTGAAATCCTCACAGCCCCAGATATCGGTGAATTTTTTGCGGATCGCATCGTCAGTGACCGATTGGTAATCGGGCAAAAACATCGGGATCATACCCGCATCCGAGGCCCCTTGCACATTGTTTTGCCCACGCAACGGATGCAACCCCGACCCCGGTTTACCGACATTGCCAGTCATCAGTGCCAGCGAGATCAGGCAACGCGCGTTATCGGTGCCATGAATATGTTGCGAAACCCCCATCCCCCAGAAAATCATCGCAGCTTTGGCGTTGGCAAATTCACGGGCAACGGTGCGCAAAACATCCGCGTCGATACCACAATGCGGGGCCATTTTTTCAGGGCTAAAACCCCGCAAATGCGTTTTCATACTCTCCCAGTTTTCGGTATATTTCTCAATATAATCAGCATCATAGAGGTGTTCATCCAGAATCACATGCATGATCGCGTTTAACAGTGCCACGTCCGTGCCCGGGCGGAATTTTAGCCTATGGCGCGCGTGCTCTCCAAGGCCAACGCCGCGAGGGTCCATGACGATCATATTGCCGCCACGTTTGGCGAATTGCTTGAAATATGTCGCGGCAACCGGGTGATTTTCGATAGAATTTGCGCCGATAATAATCGCACAATCGGCATTTTCGATCTGGTTAAATGTCGCCGTTACCGCGCCAGAACCAACGTTTTCCATCAACGCCGCAACGGATGATGCGTGGCAAAGCCGGGTGCAATGATCAACATTATTGTGCTGAAATCCTGCACGGATAAACTTTTGGAAAAGATAGGCCTCCTCATTTGAACATTTGGCAGAGCCAAAACCGGCAACGCTGGCCCCGCCCTTTTGTGCACGCAGTTCTGACAGGCCATTTGCGGCAAAGTCCAGTGCCTCGTCCCATGTGGCTTCGCGAAAATGGGTGAGCGGGTTGGCAGGGTCAACATTCAGGCCCTTGGCAGGGGCATCGCTGCGCCGGATCAGGGGTTTTGTCAGGCGGTGCGGGTGGGTGATATAGTCAAACCCAAACCGCCCTTTGACGCACAGACGATTGGCATTGGCCGGGCCGTCCGCACCGTCAACCCAAGCGATTTTATCATCTTTGATTTTGAACAAAAGTTGACAGCCAACACCACAATAGGGGCAAATGGACTGTACCTCACGGTCATAATCCGCACTGTTGCCGTGCTCCATCTTATCAAGTGCAGTGGCGGGCATCAAGGCACCGGTCGGGCAGGCTTGCACGCATTCGCCGCAAGCCACACAGGTGGAATCGCCCATGGGATCATCAAAATCAAAAGTTATTTTGGCGTCACTACCGCGCCCGGACATGCCGATAACTTCATTAACCTGCACCTCGCGACAAGCTTGCACACACAGGTTGCACTGGATGCAGGCATCAAGGTTAACGCGCATCGCAACATGGCTGGCATCCAGCAGGGGTACGGCAGATTTGGGCGCAAATCGGCTGCTGGTGACCCCCTGCACGCCCGCCATTTCCCACAGATGTGAGGCTTTATCGTGCGCCACGGCCTGCGCCGGTTGATCAGCAACCAGCAGTTCCATAACCAGCTTGCGCGCATTTTCAGCCCGAACCGAAGCAGATTTCACCACCATCCCGGCGCTTGGCGTGCGAATGCAGGATGCGGCCAACGTGCGCTCGCCATCGATTTCAACCATGCAGGCGCGGCAATTCCCGTCGCTGCGATAATCTTTTTGGCCTGAATGACACAAATGCGGAATATCGGTGCCGAGGCGCTTGGCGACCTGCCAGATAGTTTCCCCCGGTGCAGCTGTGACGGAACTTCCATCAAGGCTAAAGGTGATCGTATCTGGCGCAGTTTTCATAGGTTACGCCTGTGGCACAGTTGCCAGCATAGAGGGGCGTTTAGCAATTTCAGCCTCCCAAGCGGCAAGCGTTGGATGTGTGGTGCGCCAATCGCGATCATCATGGCGAAAATCGATATAGGCGAGCGCCGCCCCAATCGCCAGCACCGCGATGTCAACCGGCCCATTCAAATGCGCCAACCAACGGTTCTACAACACATGTAACGTACAGACAATTTTTTGACATTAACGACCAGCGATAAAAACAGAATATCATACGAATGGCCTGATCCGGCGCTCATATGTCATCAAAACAGCGGCCTCCATCAGCCCGTCAGCGGTGGCCTCAAGGGTAAGCGCGTCCCACAGGGCCTCACCCTCGGGGTATATTGTGGCTTTGGGTGCAAGGCTTGCCAGATAGCGGCAAATCACCCGGCTGTCATAGAGTGTCGCGCCGTTGCTGCGTTCAAGACACGGGATTTTGCCCAGCGGATTTTGCGCCGGCACATCATTACCGGGCGCTGTTGGCAAGACCGTAACCGGCACCAGCGTGACCTGCGACAGCAGCGCAGTTTCATGCAAGGTGATCATGACTTTGCGCACAAAGGGCGACGCGGGAGCGTGATAGAGTTTCATGGTAACCTTCAGTTAATCAAAAAGCTGTTCCAGCATGGAAATCAGCTGGGCGCGCTCATGCCCGATGGATGAGGTTTTCAGGCCTTCAATTGCACCCTGCATCGCCCCGTCCGGCTTATTCTGCCCCAGTTTCCATGTGCTGTCCATATCTGCAATACGCATACGCACAGGGATGATCGCCCGGGCCATTTTTGCCAGTTTATCCGGGGCAACCTTATCCAGTTTCCATACGGGTTTCGGGGTGAGGCGCGTTTCAAAATTTTCGGAAAGCCGGGTGATGCTGTCGATGATTTCCTCTTGTGGCAAACGTCTAAGTTCTCCGCGCAGATGAACGGCAACATAGTTCCACGTCGGCACCTGATCCTTAACGCCGTACCAATCGGGCGAGATATAGGCATCCGGTCCGTTGATGGCCAGCACCGCCGGTATTGCCATATCAAGCGCCCGGACAACGGGGTTGGAGCGCACCATATGCATATCAATTTCGCGTCCGTCAGCCGAAATCACAAACGGCAGATGTGCGACCAGCGGGCCATCCTTGCCGTTTATGCTTAGCATGCCAAATCCCCGCGCCCGGGCAAAATCAAGTGTGTGGGTTTTATCGGATTTTCTGAATTTAGGGTTTGGATACATGATTTGCCTTTCAAGGGTCTTGTGGGGGGGATGGGTTAAAAATCTGTGGCAACACCGCCCTCTTCAACCCGCTTTGCAACGAATGCGCCGAGCTCCTCACGAATGGCGGCATCCATTGGCGGCTCTTTATAGGTTTCCAAAGCGGATTTCCAGATTTTATTGGCCTTTTCCCAGCTTTGCGGCGACCCGTTTTCCGCCCAAAGCTCATAGTTTCGCCAATCGGAAATCAGCGGTGCATAGAACGCATCCCGATAGCGTTCTTGCGTGTGGGCAGTGCCAAAGAAATGCCCGCCATGGCCTGCCTCAATAATGGAATCCAGCCCCAGGGTTGCTTTATCAACCACCACAGGTTCAAGGTATTTGGCAACCATTTGCAACAGGTCAACATCCAGCACCAGCTTTTCAAAAGAGGCAACCAACCCGCCCTCCATCCAGCCAGCAGCATGCATAATGATATTGCCATGGCCCATTGTTGTTCCCCAAAGCGAAAACACGCTCTCATAGGCGGCTTGTGCATCCACAGTGTTGGCGGCACATACGCCAGAGGTGCGATAAGGCACATTATAGCGCCGGGCCAGCTGTCCACCGATCATGGCGGTTTGCATATACTCAGGTGTGCCAAAGGCCGGGGCGCCCGATTTCATATCAACAATTGCGGTGAATCCGCCGTAGATAAATGGCGCACCGGGACGCACAATCTGGGTTATAAGCAAACCGGCCAGCGCCTCGGCGTTTTGCTGCGCCAATGCGCCCGCCAATGTCACCGGGGCCATAGCACCGGCCAGGGTGAATGGTGTTACGCAGACAACCTGATTTTGCAAAGACATCGCAATCAGACCATCCAGCATCGCTTCGTCAAATATCAAGGGGGAATTGGTGTTAACAACCGTAAACAAAGACGGCTCCCGGTCGATTTGCGCGGCATCAACGCCCCGAGAAATCCGCACCATTTCGAGACAATCACGAATACGCATATCGCCGATTGCATACGCTGAAATAGCCTTGTCGGTTAAGGTCAGCATATCATAAGCACACAGCAGGTGGCGCGTAGATACGTGACGGTCAATCGGTTCTACCGGATAGCCGCCAATCAGATGTATAATATTGAAATATTGGGATAAGCGCAGAAGATTCTGAAAATCTGCAGTGTTCCCGGGGCGGCGCCCATGATCCATATCAGAGGCATTTGGCGGGCTGGAAACACAGCTGTTAGTGATAAAGTTCCCACCGATTTTTAGATTTTTCTCAGGGTTGCGGGCGTGCAATGTGAAACTGGAGGGCGCAGTTTTGATAAGCTCTTCAACCAAAGCCGGATCAAAACGGGCCAGCTCGGTTTGCGCATTCACATCGACACCAGCCTTGCGCAGACGCGTGCGTGCATCCGCCGACTGGATTTTCATGCCGATATTTTTGAGAATATCAAGCGAGGCGGCATGGATCAATTCAATTTGCTCGGGGTTCAGCAGTTCAACCGGAGGTGTGGAATATTCCGGCTGTTTCCAGGGCAGTTGCGCGATCTGTGGGTTTGTATCCTCTGCCCTTATCGCGCGCCCGCGGCGGTTGCTTCGGCTTTTATTTTCGCACACCATAATATACCCCGTTTATTACACACCAAGCCTGCACCGGAAAAACGTAACCCGCAAGAAATATTTTACCTAAAAAAGATCCCAGTTTGCCCTGAAAACTTCGGTCATTTTCTTTTGGTCACTGCGCATCTCATGGATCAACCAGTCGCGGATCTCCTCAACGATTGGGCGCATTGGCGTAAGATTTGAGGCTAAAATATGATAGCGCCTGCCGGTTTTTACGATCTGCGTGCAGGCCGGAACAAGGGTGCCATCAATCACCTGATAAGAGGTATCAGGCACCCAGGCCAGCGCAATGCCCTGCCCGCGAATGGCGGCCTGTATGATACTGGAATAATCGGAAAACTTGATGAAATCATGGTTTTTCGGGGTTGTCTGGCCTGTTGCATGGAAGAATTCATCCAAAGTATATCGCTGCGTAACCTCCTCGATCAACGTATGTGATTGCCCTGCCGCCGGGGTATCGAGCGAGCCGTATTTCGCCAGATACTCCGGTGAACACAATGCCATGATTTTTTCGTCTGAAAAAGGCCAACGATGCAGGTTCGTGTCGGCACGCCCAGATAAACGGACACATAAATCGGCAGTTGGAAAAGCATCTTCACCATCGCCGGTATGAATGTGGAAATTCAGGCATACATTAGGAAAAGCATCCTTGAAGGCAGGCAGGCGCGGGATGAACCAAAAATTAACAGCCGTTGAGGACATGGAAAGGGAAACAATCTCGTTATCCTCTCTTTGTTGCCCGATTTCACGCAAAGTGTCCGACACAGACTCAAAGGCTGCCGAGGTGGTGCGAAACAAACGATCCCCGTTATGGGTCAGTTCTATCCAGCGCCCGTGCCGGTTGAATAACCCATAGCCCAGATGTTGTTCCAGCCCGCTAATGGCATGGCTGACGGCGGGTTGGGTGACATTCAGCTCTTTTGCTGCATCCGAGAAACTGCCAAGGCGCGCGACAACCTCAAATGTAAAGATTGAATTGGCAGAGGGTAGGCGACGGCGCAGCATATTATTACCTTAATTTATAATAACTATAAGTATTATTACGGTTCCAATTTGTTAATAACAACGCGAAACTCATGTAAATATCAAAAAGGGAACATAAATATGTCAGATTTTAATAAAAACCTGCCAACAATAGATAATTTGTCGGCCATGGATCGAGAAGCGGTAAAAACCGGGATAGGCCGTGGGGCGACCCGTCGCGAAGTTATGGGCTGGCTGGTTGCCGGTGGTGCGACAATCGCTGCGGCTGGTTCTATTGTGGCCTCTGCCACCAGTGCTTTGGCGGCGACTCCGAAAAAAGGCGGCAAGCTGAAATTTGCCAGTGATTTGCACGGCCCGTCCGATACGTTTGACCCGGGGCTGAATACCTCAACCATCGATTATTCCCGTGGGCGTGCGCATTATAACGGCCTTGTGCAAATCAATGATGATCTGACAACTCGCGGGGAATTGGCCGAGGAATATTCTGCAAACGCTGATAACTCCGAATGGACATTCAAGCTGCGTCAGGATGTGAAATTCCATGATGGCACGCCGATGACGGCTGACGATGTGATCTATTCCATGAGCCGCCATTACGGCGAAAAATCCACCTCAACCGCCAAAACGCTGGTCGCGGATGTTGAAGAATGGGTGAAGGTTGATAATTACACGGTACGCGCCAAACTGGCGGGGCCAAATGGTGATTTACCGGTGATCCTTGGGACACCGCAGTTTAAAATCATCAAGGACGGCACGACGGATTTCCAAAACCCGGTCGGTACCGGCCCGTTTAAACTGGCAGAATTTCAGCCCGGTGTACGCTCAATTCATGTACGAAATGAGGATTACTGGCGCGACGGTCCCAATGTGGACGAGATCGAAATTTTTGCAATCACCGACAAAGTTGCCCGCACCAGCGCGCTGTTGTCCGGCGATATCGACCTGATGCAAGCCCTTGATCCCAAGGCGATCGGGCAGGTTGAATCGACGGATGGTGTTGGCATCTGGTCGGTGGATTCAGGCGCATATTTCGGCATCTGCTGCATGACCAATCAGGCCCCCGGCAATAACCCCGATTTCGTTAAGGCCATGCAATATATCCAGCGCCGTGAAAAAATCGTAAAGTCTATTCTTAAAGGTCAAGGTACGGTCGGGAACGACCAGCCAATCAATGTGGCTTATGGTACGGACCACTGTGCAGAGCTGACCCAGCGGGAACATGATCTGGACAAGGCCAAGTTCCACCTGCAAAAATCCGGTGTAACAGCCGCCGAATTGCATGTGGCCGAGGTCGCCCCCGGCATGACTGATATCTGTTTGTTAGCACAGCGCGAAGCGCAAAAAATCGGCCTTGATCTGCAAATCAAGAAAGTTCCCAATGACGGGTATTGGGGGGCTGTTTGGATGAAAACCCCGGTGAATGTGGTGACATGGAACATGCGGCCAACGGCCAATTCCATGATCAATCTGGCCTTTGCGCCGGATGCGCCGTGGAACGATACTTTATGGGCGGATGAGCGGATCGGCAAGTGGCTGATGGAATCGCGCGCCGCAACCGATCCGGCGCTACGCCATGAGATTTACTGCTCTATGCAGACCTTGATCAACGAGGAAAGCGGCATGGTTATCCCGGCACACCGGAATTATCTGGATGCAAAATCCGACAAAGTTGAAGGTATCGGCCGTATGCCGCTTGGTTCGCTCGGGGGCTATGAGTGGCCAGAATTTGCTTGGCGCACAGACGTTTAGCACAGACATCTAGTCTTGTGAAAGCGCCGGTCTGATCGTCAGGCCGGCGCTTTCACATTTTCAAATATCATCAAGAGGCAGAGCTGCATGCAACGCATGGTTATTCAGCGTATTTTAATTGGTTTTGCTACGCTTTGGGTCGTTTCTATACTGGTGTTCACAGGTACATCTATTCTGCCCGGCGACGTTGCCGAGATTGTGCTGGGACAAACCGCGACCCCTGAAACACTGGCGGCATACCGGGCTGAACGCGGCCTCGACCAGACGCTTGTGATGCAATATATCGCTTGGATTGGTGATATGGCTAGCGGTGATCTGGGGACCTCTAAGGCGGGGGGGGCCAGTATTTCCAGTCTGATCAGCGGACGCCTTTCCAACACGATGTTTCTGGCCGCAATCGTTGCCGTGATATCGGTGCCATTATCGGTGATGCTGGGTTTATTGGCCGCGATGTACCCCGGCACATGGGTGGATCGCACGTTAACCTTTGGCACCCTCAGCCTGATCTCCGTACCAGAGTTTTTTATTGCGACATTCATGGTGCTAATACTGGCCGTCAAGCTGCATTGGCTGCCGGCAATTGCCCATATATCCCCCGATGACAGTTTTCTAAAAATGATGCGGGGTCTGGCGATGCCATTGATTACGCTGATTATTGTTGTGTCGGCCCAGATGATCAGGATGACGCGGGCGGGGATATTAAACGTTATGAATTCACCCTATATCGAGATGGCAATCCTAAAGGGCGTGCCGCGCGGGCGCATCATTTTGCGCCATGCGTTTTACAATGCCATCGGGCCAATCGTTAACGTAATCGCGCTAAATCTGGCCTATCTGGTATCCGGCGTTGTGATTGTCGAGACAATTTTTGCCTATCCCGGTCTCGCCAAGCTGATGATCGACGGGGTGCAGACCCGTGATTTGCCGCTGGTGCAGGCCTGCGGGATGATTTTTTGTGGCACTTATGTGGTGCTGATCATTCTGGCCGATGTTGCCGCCATCATGTCCAACCCGCGCTTGCGAAATCCGAAGTAGGGGAATGAAATGACAGATGCTGGTGCGAACTCGACCATTGAAACCTCAATTTACGATGAGCTGCCAGACGCGCCGCCCAAACAAAAACTGCGGCTTTCCTGGATGGGGAAACTTGGGGTTGCCGTTGTGGGATTCTGGCTGCTTATGGCACTGCTTGGCCCCTATATCGCGCCGTTTCATGAGGCAGATATTATTGCAGATGACAGTTTCATGCCCGCATTTAGCCAGACCGAGGGCGAGGGGAAACATTGGTTGGGCACCGATTATATCGAGCGCGATCTGATGTCGCGCATCATGTGGGGGGCACGCACCACCATCGGGATATCGTTCAGCGCAACGTTGCTGGCGTATTTCATCGGGGTGACGCTGGGCATTGCCGCAGCCGTGGCCGGTGGCTGGATTGATATGATTTTCAGTCGCATGAATGATGCGGTGTTATCCCTGCCCTCAATCATGCTGGGGCTGTTGATCGTCGTGGCCCTTGGCACTTCGATCCCGATTCTGATCGGCACGGCGGCCGTGATTTACGCCGCCAGCGTTTTTCGCATTGCGCGCGCTCTTGGTCAGGACATCATGGTCATGGATTTCGTTGAGGCCGCACGGGCGCGCGGCGAGGGGTTATGGTGGATCATCACCCGCGAAGTTCTGCCCAATGCTGCCATGCCCTTGGCGACAGATTTTGGTCTGCGGCTGGTTTTTGTGGTGCTGTTTATCTCCAGTCTCAGTTTTCTGGGTCTGGGTATTCAGCCACCAATGGCCGACTGGGGTTCAATGGTGCGCCAAAACCTCGAAGGCTTGGGCTATGGGTCTTATGCGGCCGTTTGGCCAGCCTTGGCGATTGCCAGTTTTACCATTTCGATCAACCTGATTGTTGATGATATTTCGGCCACATCGGGCGGTAGTCTTGCTAGGAAAATGATCTGATGAGCGCACTTCTTGAGGTAAAAGACCTGAAAATAGAGGCGCCAAAACATGATGGACCGGCGGTGCCGATTGTCAAAGGCGTCAGTTTTGCGGTGAAGGCCGGCGAGGTGGTGGCGCTGATCGGGGAATCCGGTTCGGGCAAAACCACGATTTCGCTGGCGGCGCTGGCCTATACCAAACCGGGGCTGGAATTTTCGGGCGGTGAAATTTTGCTGCACGGCAAGGATATCCTGACAATGGAGCGCGCCGCGCAACGTAATTTACGTGGGCAAAGGGTTGCCTATCTGGCGCAAAGTGCAGCGGCAACGTTCAACCCGGCGATTACCATTGGTGAACAGGTGACAGAATCCGCCGTGCTGCACGGTGTCATGACCCAGGCCGAGGCCGATGTGCGGGCGCTTGAACTTTACCGCGCACTTGATTTGCCTGACCCCGAAAAACTGGGGCAGCGATACCCTCATCAGGTTTCCGGCGGGCAATTGCAACGACTTATGGCCGCGATGGCGCTGGTTGGACACCCTGATCTTTTGGTGCTGGATGAACCGACAACGGCCCTCGATGTGACCACGCAAATCGAGGTCATCAAAGCTTTTAAAAAGGTCATTAAAGACGAAGGGGCGGCGGCAATTTATGTAACCCATGATCTGGCGGTTGTGGCGCAAATTGCCGACCATATCGTGGTGCTTTACGCAGGCGAGGTACAAGAACAAGGTCCTGTTGACCAGATCATAAATGCCCCGCAACACCCTTATACCAAACGTCTGATGGCAGCGGTGCATGCTGCGCCAACAGCCGAGGGCAGCGATGATCACAGTCGCGATGTGGCTAATTTAGAGATCAAGGATATGACCGCAGGTTATGGCCGCATTGTTGATGGTGAACCGGAAATTCCAGTTTTGCGAGATATCAATCTGACTATCAAGAACGCCCATGTTGTGGGGGTGATCGGGGAATCAGGCTGTGGAAAATCAACCCTTGCACGGGTGATGGCCGGGCTGTTGCCTGCGGCCAAGGGCGAGGTCATCCTGGACGGAGAAATCCTTGCACCTGCCCTGAAAAACCGTTCGCGCGAAGAGCTGCAAAAAGTACAGTTTGTCTATCAGATGGCCGATACCGCCCTTAATCCAAAACAGCTTGTCGGCAATATTCTGGGCCGCCCTATTGAGTTTTACCAAGGAATAAAAGGCAAAGAACGTCGAGAGAAGGTTGCCGAGCTGTTGCGCATGGTCGAGTTGCCCGTAGAATTTGAAAGCCGTTATCCCGGCGAGTTGTCGGGCGGGCAGAAACAACGGGTGAACCTTGCCAGATCACTGGCGGCACGGCCCGAGGTTATGCTGTGTGACGAGGTTACCTCGGCGCTCGACAGTATTGTTGGCGCCAATGTCATCAAGCTGTTGAAACGTCTGCGGGATTTAACGGGTGTATCTTTTGTTTTCATCAGCCATGATCTGTCAACGGTCGCATCTTTTGCCGATGAAATCGTGGTACTTTATGCCGGGCGGATCGTTGAACAAGGCCCCGCCGCGCAGGTTTTGAAACCACCGTTTCACCCCTATACCCGCCTGCTGGTAAGCTCGGTCCCCGAGATGCGCATTGGCTGGCTCGAAGAGACCATGGCGCGTCAGGAAATGGCGATGGGCATTGCGCGCGGCGTCGAGATTACCGAACATGGCTGCCCGTTTTTTAACCGCTGTCCGATGGCGATTGCCGGCACTTGCGATGTGCATATTGCCCCTGAAATCAAGCTGGACAATGGGCATGTTATCGCCTGTCACCGCAGTATTGACAAAATTTCAACCTTTGAAAGTGCAGAGTAACCATCTATAATAGCTAGTAATTGGGCGAATATCATGATGTTTCGAGATGTCTAGAGCGGTTTTACACATTGGTTTGCATAAAACCGGCACAAGTTTTATGCAAAAGCGGATTGAGGCCAGCAGGGGGGCTCTCCCGCAGGGATACGCCGTTATTCCCTATAAAAACGGAGCGTTAAGTAATCTCACCAAGAATACGCGCAAGATACGATCTGTCAAACAGGCGATGGCGGAACGCGATAATATCACCACACGGGCGGCGCGGCTGGCAAAGATGTGTCGTAAACACCAACACACACTTATCAGCCATGAAGATATCCTTGGCCCGGTGCCGACGCGCGGGAATATCCGTGGGTTATATCCATTCATGCAGACAATTCTGCCGGCGGTTCTGGCAGGGTTTGCGCGTGAGGGTGTGCAGGTTGAGGTGGTGGTGTACCGGCGTGAATATAATGACTGGCTCGGCTCGGTTTTTCGCTATCGTTTTCGCGACAACCCCGATCGGGTTTTTCGCCCAAGGCGGTTTAAGGAAAATAACGCATTGCCGGAAAACTGGGATGGATTTACCCAACGTTTGCAGGAATCTGTGGGGGAACATCCTTTGCATATTATATCGTTTGAAAAAGACCGGGCCAGTGGCAATCACGGGACAGGGCTTTATTCAATCTTTGGTTTACCCAGCGCGGTGCAGGCAAATTTTGTGCCGATGGCGGCGCAAAACGTCACAAATTTTTCTACGGTTGATCCAAAATGGTTTGAAAGTCAGGTGGCCTGAATTTTTGCATCCTTCACCGCTGCGCGAACCTCACGTTCCAGAACCTCAAGGAATTTTGATCTGTCGGCTTTACTGAACGGGCGTCCATGGCCTTGCCTGAAGGGATCAGCTTCGCGCAGATCTGCCATTAAATCCCGCATCGCCAGTTGATTGCCAATATTAGAGGGTGTGAAGGTATCACCATTATGGCGGATCGCGCGCCCGCCCGCCTCAAGACATTTAGCCGCCAGCGGGATGTCGCCAGTGATGCAGATATCTCCAACCCCGATACGATCTGCAATCCACATATCAGCCACATCCGGCCCGTCAGGCACCACCACGACATCGACCATTGGGTGCGGGTTTGGGCGCAAGCCACCGTTTGAAACGATGTATACCTGCAATTTATGGCGATCAGCAACCCGCAGAACCTCGGATTTAACGGGGCAGGCATCGGCATCGATGTAAATACTGCTCATAGATTGTTCAGGATATCAGCATGATGCGCGATATGGTCTTCCATAAAGCTGGATACAAAGAAATATGAGTGATCATACCCTTCCAATACCCGCAGGCTGGCAGGCTGATGGCGCTGGCTTATCGCAGCAGTCAGCGCAGCAGGTTTTAACAGATCGTAAAACTCATCGGCACTGCCCTGATCAACCATCACATGCCCGCGATATCCCTTTTCAGCCATTAGCAAGCTGGCATCATGTTTGCCCCAGGCATTTTTGTCATCCCCCAGATAAGCCGTCAGCTGTTTTTGCCCCCAATCGCTGCTTGCAGGATTGCTGATCGGGGCAAATGCGGAAACAGATTTATATTGGTCAGGCAAGGTTATCGCCATTGTTAAGGCCCCGTGCCCGCCCATGGAATGGCCGGTGATGCCTTGTGCATCTGCATTGAGATCAAAGTTGTTAAAAACCAGTTCCGGCAGCTCTTGCGTGATATAGGTCCACATTTTGAAATGCGCGGCCCAGGGTTTTTGGGTGGCATCAACATAAAACCCGGCACCCTGACCCAGATCATAGGCCGGATCATCCGCAACGCCCTCACCGCGCGGTGATGTATCGGGGAAGACTACCGCAACTCCGTATTCGGCGGCCCAGGCCTGCGCGCCCGCCTTTACCATGGCATTTTCATGGGTGCAGGTCAGGCCAGACAGATACCAAAGTACCGGCACCGGACCATCGGCAGCTTGGGGCGGCAGATATAGCGCAAATGTCATCTCACAGGCGCAAGCGCTGGATTGATGTGTATAAACACCTTGCAGCCCACCAAAACAGGTCGTTTCGGAAAGGGTTTTCATGAGGGCTCCCTATAATATCCCAGATGATTCCAGTATACTATAGGGTCATAAAATAGCCATGCATAGAAACGTAAAAGGCGGAGATACCCCCTAATTTGTGCCAGCCCTCCATCATTCTGGAGGAGTTCTCGGGGCGCAGATCAGCACGTCAATATCAAAGTTCAGAAAGCTAATACAGCTAACAGCACTGCAATGTGGTCAGTTGTATTGTGCGTCGTTTAATGCCCAGTATAGTTCGGTACCTCTAATATTTTTGTTTTGCGCGCTGAAATCAAACGGTGTATCCCCTCTCGTGTCTTCAAGGGAGCCATTAGCACCGGCATTCAGTAATAGAGAAACCACTTCTGGTGTTCCATAAAAAGCAGCAATATGTAGTGGCGTCCACTCCGCCCAGTCGGCTTCATTAACTCTTGCTCCTGCATTTAGGATAACTGAAATCACCCCGAGGTTACCGAGAGTGTCAGATCTTCTGTGTATGAGTAAAATGGTCCATGCTTCACCAC
>CAYSAZ010000008.1:0-45214 GCA_964429065.1 uncultured Rhodobacterales bacterium | reverse complement strand
TCATCCATGGTAAAGCGGTTGCGCGACCAATCGCAGCTTGCGCCCAGACGCTTGGTTTGCTCGACAATGGTGCCGCCCGATTGCTCTTTCCACGCCCAGACTTTTTCAAGGAACGCCTCGCGGCCCAGCTCTTTGCGGCCCATATTGCCCGCCTCGGCCAGCTGGCGTTCAACCACCATTTGCGTGGCAATGCCCGCATGATCCTGCCCCGGTTGCCAAAGCGTGTCATAGCCCTGCATGCGTTTCCAGCGGATCAAAATATCTTGCAAAGTGTTGTTAAAAGCGTGGCCCATATGCAAAACGCCGGTGACATTTGGCGGCGGGATCATGATGGTAAAGGTTTCATCGCGGCTGGCATTGGCCCCGGCCTTGAACGCACCCGCACTTTCCCAAGTCTTGTAAATCGCTGTCTCGGCCTTGGCCGCATCAAAGTTCTTTTCCATTGCCATCGTCAATTCCCAAAAGTCGCTTTTAGCCCCTCATACAGGGCGCGGCAGCCAAGGAAAACCCCTCAGATAAATCTGTCGATTTTCGTGGACAGATGGATCAGACTTTCCGATGAAAGCACACCTTTGATGGCCCCGATTTCATCCAAAGCCTCATCCAGACATTTGGTGTTGCGCGTCGCCAGTTGCAAGATCAGATCAAACCGCCCCGAGGAAGTATGCGCCACCTCAACCACGGTCATATTTTTCAGGCGCTGCATGACATGGGGGGTGGCGCGCGGCTCCACCTGCACCAAAACCGTAGCCCGAATGCGATCGAGCCACACGGCCTCGCCCATTTTAACGGTATATCCGGCAATAATGCCCTGTCTTTCCAGCTTTTCGATGCGCGCCTGCACCGTTGTGCGCGCCAAGCCCAAGCGGCGCGCCAGTGTTGAAACTGAAACCCGTGCGTCCGTCGCCAGTTCCGAAATCAGTCGATTGTCCGTCTCGTCCACGTCATTTCACCTGTTTTTACGTCAATATAGCTAAGGTTAATCACAATTCGCCCAATTTGACGAGTGAAAATGAAGGCTCTGCGGGGCAAAATTGTGAAAAACAGGCAAGCATATGAATAAATCAGCACATATCTGGGATACGCCCGCGGCATATCTGGCATCCGAATCCCCCGACCAACCGGTGCATTTTTTCGCCCCGGAAAAGCTACATACCCAAGCCAAACGATTCAGGCGTGGCTTTGACGGGTTGGTCAGTTTTGCGGTCAAGGCAAATCCGGATCCAATGGTTATCAGCAATCTGCTGGCCGCCGGGATCACGGCCTTTGATGTGGCTTCACCGGCAGAAATTGCGTTGATCCAGAATCTTGCGCCAAATGCGGCATTGCATTACAATAACCCCGTGCGCTCCAAGGCTGAAATCGTCTTTGCCCATAAGGCTGGTGTTCGTTCTTATTCGGTTGATAGTATGGGTGAACTTGCCAAAATCAATGCTATTGTTGCACACGCAAATGTTGAAATTTCCGTGCGGTTCAAGCTCCCCGTTTCTGGGGCGGCTTATGATTTTGGTGATAAATTTGGCGCCACGCCTACACAAGCTAAATCACTTTTAATAAACGTTAAAACAATGGGCTATAAGGCATCTTTAACCTTTCACCCAGGTACGCAATGTGAAAGCCCCGCAGCTTGGAAGGCTTATATTCTGGAGGCAGCACGCATTGCAAAAGCTGCGAAAATCCGGATTTACCGCTTAAATGTTGGTGGCGGATTCCCCTGCCAAATTGATGGCCCTGAACCCGATTTAGAGGCTTTTTTTGCTCTGATCTCCCAAACAGCCAAAACAGCATTCGGCGCCAGTGGCCCTGCCCTTATTTGTGAACCCGGCCGGGCGTTGGTTGCAGAATCTTTTGTGCACGCAACCCGGGTTAAAAGTATCAATGATAACGGGCATGTCTATCTGAATGACGGGATTTACGGTGGGTTATCGGAATTACCTACGTTGCAAAGCAACCGTCAATTCACAATTATTCCGATAGATCACACCCCCAGAACCGGCAAAATAAAACCCGTTACGGTTTTCGGCCCTACCTGTGATTCCCTTGATGTTTTGCCCCGCCCGCTGCCATTGCCCACGGACCTTTGCGAAGGCGATTACATCGTATTCAAAAGCATGGGGGCATATGTATACGGGGTTACCACAAATTTTAACGGCTATGGGCAGATTAATACCGTGATGGTTTTGACATTTTGATCAAATTCCCGCGCATGCTCTAATATCGCGTTGATTTCAGGTCGCAAAAAGCGCACGAACGTAGCATGGTTAAAACCCTGCATATCATCATTATTGATGGCACCCTCAGCCGTCTGGAAAAGGGCCGTGAGACCAACGCTGGCCTGCTTTTCAAACTACTGCGTGAGGTTTTGCCACGCACTGATCTCAACGTGTTTTATCACCCCGGCATTCAGGGACGCGGCTGGCAGAAATGGCTGAATGTGCTGGCTGGCATCGGGATTAATCTAACAATTTGCGCCGGATATTCGCAACTGGCGCGCCGCTATAGCCCCGACGATAAGATATTGCTGTTCGGGTTTAGCCGCGGGGCTTACGCCGTGCGCTCGCTTGCTGGCATGATCGGGCGGGTTGGATTGCTGAGGGCCGAGCATATGAACGAGCGGCGTGTGCGCCGCGCTTTTCGCCATTACGAGGCCAATTCCGCCAGTCCGGCAGCCGCCGCATTTACCCGCGCTTATTGCCATGAAAACATCCAAATTGAGATGATCGGCGTCTGGGATACGGTCAAAGCTCTCGGCATTCCCTATCCGATTTTGAATCGTATCGCGCCTATGGCGACCGAGTTTCACGACCACCAGCTTGGCCCGTTTATTGCCAATGCCTATCAGGCGCTGGCCTTGGATGAGAACCGTCTGTCCTATCAGCCAATACTATGGAATTGCACGCAAAAATGGGAAGTGCATGTGGAACAACGTTGGTTTTCCGGAGCCCATGCCGACATTGGCGGACATCTTGAAGATTACCACGCCACCCGCCCGCTTTCAAATATTCCATTGTTATGGATGCTGGAAAAAGGCGAGAATTGCGGGCTGCCTTTACCCCAGAACTGGCGGGCGCGATTTGAGACCGACCCCGAAGCCCCGATGATGGGACCATATGCAAACACCTCAAAATTCTTTCTGTTTCGCGCGCCGCGCCGCGCCTGCCAAATGCCCTGTGAGGCCTTGCATCCCAGTGTCGCTGAACGTCGGCAACGCATTGCCAGCTATCATCCCCGCGCCATTCTGGGGCACAATAAAATCCCTGACATTTGATTGCACCTTGGCGCTGGCTTCGCTAGTTTCATGGTAAATAATGAGGGGCGCATGGGTAATTCATTGATGATTCAAGGCACTGGTTCCAATGTGGGAAAATCCATGCTGGTGGCGGGCCTGTGTCGCGCAATAACCCGCCGTGGTTTGCGGGTTTTGCCGTTTAAGCCACAAAATATGTCAAATAATGCCGCCGTAACCAAAGATGGTGGCGAAATAGGGCGCGCGCAAGCGTTGCAGGCCCTCGCCTGCGGAATCGCACCGCGCGTTGACATGAACCCGGTGCTGCTAAAGCCGGAAACCGAGGTCGGGGCACAGGTGATCGTGCATGGAAAGCGTCTTACCAGCGTATCAGCGCGTGATTATAGTGCTTTGAAACCAACTTTGCTGCCTGCCGTTCTTGATAGTTTCGCGCGCCTTAAAGCCCAGGCCGATATTGTGTTGGTTGAGGGGGCCGGTAGCCCGGCAGAGATAAATTTGCGTGACGGCGATATTGCCAATATGGGCTTTGCCAGTGCCGCCCGCGTACCGGTAATCCTGACCGGGGACATTGATCGCGGCGGGGTGATTGCCCAGCTTGTTGGCACGCATACGGTTTTGCCCGATAGTGATCGCGCGTTAATCCGCGGCTTTATTATTAATAAATTTCGCGGCGATTCCAGTCTGTTTGATGCCGGTATTTCTGAAATTGCCAACCGCACGGGCTGGCATAATTTTGGTATTCTTCCGTGGTTCGCCCCCGCACACCGCCTGCCCGCCGAAGATGCGCTCGACATCACAAGTGCCGGAGATGGGCCAATAAAAATCGCGGTGCCCATGCTGTCGCGGATCGCTAATTTTGACGATTTTGACCCCCTTAAGATAGAGCCATCCATAACCCTGAGCATGGTGAAACCCGGCCAACCCCTGCCAGCGGACGCCGATCTAATCATTCTGCCGGGTTCAAAAGCCACCATCGGAGATCTGGAATTTTTGCGCGCACAAGGCTGGGATATTGATTTGCAGGCCCATGTTCGCCGTGGCGGGAAAGTTCTGGGGATTTGTGCCGGTTACCAGATGCTTGGCCAGACAATTACTGACCCTGAGGGGATTGAGGGCCGCGCCAGATCAATCGATGGGCTGGGATTTCTGGATATTCACACGGTGATGACGCCAGAAAAACATCTGGCCAAAGTGCAAGGCAAACATCTAAATAGCGGCACCCCGATCAACGGATATGAAATTCATATTGGCAAAACCTCTGGGCAGGATTGCACGCGCCCGTGGCTGGAAATTGCCGGGAAAATGGCGGGCGCGCAAGATATCTCGGGGCGGATTTCCGGGTGTTATATCCATGGATTATTCAACAGTGATACCTTTCGGCATGCCTATTTGGAAACCCTGGGGGCCGCTACAAACCCGCTGGCATACGCGGCAGAAATTGAAATAACGCTCAACGCATTAGCCACACATATTGAAAGCCATCTGGATGTGGATGCCATGCTGGAACTTGCTCGCACGGGGCTTTAATACCCCGATTTTCGATCCACCATATGCAAAAATGGCTGATTTTCCTCACCACGTTTAATATTTTGGGCAATCATACGCGCCGCTGTTTGTGGCCGCGTCTCTGAGGCGATGTGCGGCGTGACCGTGACTTTGGGATGCGCCCAATAAGGATGGGTGGGCGCCAAAGGTTCGGTGTGAAAAACATCCAGCGTTGCATGGGCAATCTTGCCGTGATCAAGCGCGCCCAGCAAGGCAGTATCTTCAATCAACGTCCCGCGCCCGGGGTTGATGATAAAGGCGCCGCCCGGCATCATATTAAGTGTTTCAGCGTTTAAAATATGCCCTGTCGCCACTGTGGCTGGCAGTAAAAGTACCAAAATTTCAGATTGCGCCAACATCGCATGCAGACCATCCGTGCCGCAATAAGTTGTAATACCTTTGAGGGTTTTTAACCTCCGGCTCCAGCCCAGTACATTAAACCCAATATCACGCGCCGCATTGGCACAGGCCAGACCAAGCGCGCCCAGCCCCAAAAATCCGACCGTGCGGTTGCACGCCAATGGCGGGGCCGGATCATTGCGCCAGATACCATCTTGTCCATGGATATATTTGTCCATCCCCAGATGGTGGCGCAAAATATGCCCCATGACGTATTCCCGCATACCCGCAGACATGCCCGGATCAACCATGCGGCAAAGCGGGACTTTGATCGAGGCATTGCCTTCAATTTTCTCAACCCCCGCCCAGAGGCTAAGCACGGCTTTGAGGTTGGTAAATGGGCTGAAATCTTTCAACGCCCCGCTTGGCGCATAAATGATATAATCAATACTTGCAGGATCATCGGTTTCTTGCAGCAGATTAACATCAAGATTTAATTCGCCAAAAGCTGCGCCCAAGGCCACGCGATAGATCGGCCATTGTTCGGGGCGGTGCACAAACAGGGCTGTAATGGGCATGTTTTACCTCGGTTTATGGATATGGGCGCTCTGGATAAGGCCAAAAGCTCCGAGCAGCACAATCATAGCGGTCCCGCCATGAGACACAAGCGGCAGCGGCACCCCGACGACCGGTACCAACCCCATAACCATCGCCATATTAACCGCAAAGAAAAAGAAAAATGTCGCCCCCAGCCCGCCAGTTACCAGCGCCCCGAAACGGTCCTTGTTATTGATCGCGGAGATAATGCAAAACATGACGATCGCCGTGTAGATCACCAGCAAAGATATTGAGCCGATAAAGCCAAATTCCTCGGCAAATGTCGTGAAAATGAAATCGGTCTGTTTTTCGGGTAAAAAATTCAGGCGACTTTGCGGCCCTTGCATAAAACCACGCCCAGAAAATCCGCCTGATCCCAGTGCGATTTTTGACTGCGTGATGTGATAGCCTGCGCCCAACGGATCAAGGTTAGGGTTCAAAAACGTATCAATCCGCCCATATTGATAGTCTTTCAGTAACTGCCATTCGCTGCCACGTGACATAAATACCGCCGTAACCAACCCCACGCCACTGGCAATTGCCACCGCGAAATACCACAGGCTAACACCGGCCAGAAACATCACCACCCCAGCTCCACCTGCCAGCAAAAGTGCTGTGCCCAAATCCGGCTGGATCAACACTAATCCCATGGGAAGCAGCGTTAACACAATTGGAATAAGCACCCAAAGCGGGCGCGAGATTAGCTCTGGCTCCAACCAGTCGTAATACATCGCAAGTGCCAGTATCAATGCCACTTTCATAACCTCCGAGGGTTGCAGCCGGAACACACCTAAATTCAGCCACCGCTGCGCACCCATGCCGCTTTCGCCAATAAAATATACGGCAACCAGCAGTATTAACGTGCCAACATAGGCAAGCGGCGCAATGCGGCGCCAGACCCGGATATGGATGAACGCGATGATGAACATCCCCACAATACCCACCGAAAACTTGATCATCTGCCCGCGTGCCCAAGGGTCATAACTGCCACCGGCAACAGAATACAGCATCATAAATCCGGTGGCAGAAACCGCTATGATCAGTAAAATTATCGCCCAGTGCAGGTAGAAGATTTTTGACAGACCCGTAGGTGCATTATCGCGTGTTGATAAAACATACCGCATCAGTTGCTGCGCCTTAATACGGGCGGGGTTGTACTAATCACTGTGCCGGTTTGCGGGGTATCTACAGCGCGGGTTTCGGCCTCTAGTCTGGCTGCGCGCGCACGTTCGCGTTCAGCACGTATTTTGTTACGTTCTGCGGGTGGAAAAGCCGCAAGTGGCGGAATTTCACCATAAAGCGCAAACATCATAACATCGCGCGCAATCGGGGCTGCAACGGATGAGCCGCCGCCCCCATGCTCCACAATCACCGAAATCGCGTAGCGCGGGTTTTCATGGGGCGCATAGCCGACAAACAGCGCATGATCGCGCCGCGCCCAGGGCAGATCTTCGTTTTTGATGATCCCGGCTGCGCGTTCTTCTTTGGTGATGCGGCGCACCTGCGAAGTGCCGGTTTTCCCCGCCATCATCATGTTTTTATCGGCAATACGCGCTGCATGTGCTGTACCACGTGTTTCATTCATCACCGCAAACATGCCGCGCCTAACCTGAGATAGGTGGCTTTTAGAGATGCTCATATCAGCCACCTCTGGTGCGTTTTGCGGCACACCTTCAATAGAATGAACAAGGCGCGGCACCAGCATTTTACCCGAGGCAATCCGCGCCGTCATCACCGCCAGTTGGATAGGTGAGGCCAATACAAAACCTTGCCCGATACCCGCATTTAGCGTATCACCGTGCAGCCAGCTTTCATCAAATACCCGTTGTTTATAAGCCTTTGTCGGCACCAAACCGCCGCTAATCGCGGATAAGGGCATGGCGAATTTTTCCCCCAGTCCCAAACGACGCGCCATTTCGGCGATTTTCTCAATTCCGACCCGTTGGGCCACGTCATAATAATAGACATCGCACGATTGTTTCAAACTGTTGCGTAGATCAATGCGCCCGTGCCCACCACGTTTCCAACAGTGGAATTTACGCCCCCCCAGCTCATAATGTCCGGGGCAATAGACCGTTTCTTCAGGTGTTATCAGCCCGGCCTCAAGTGCTGCCAAAGCCACAACCATCTTAAAGGTAGAGCCGGGCGGATAGGCCCCTGAAACCGATTTATTTGATAGCGGGCGAAATTCATTATCGCGCAGACCAGCCCATTCAGACGTAGAAATCCCCAAAACCAAGCTGTTGGGGTTAAAGCTGGGCGCCGAGGCCATGGCCATCACATCACCATTGCGTACATCCATCACCACAACTGACGCACTTTGCTCCGCCAAACGTTGCAGGGCATATTCCTGAATATTGGTGTCAATCGTCAGTTGCAGGTTTTTCCCCGCCTTACTTTCATCGCGCCCCAGCTCACGCATAACCCGCCCGGTTGCGTTAACCTCGATGCGGCTGATCCCTGCTGAACCGCGCAACATCGTTTCCAAACTCCGCTCCACCCCGGTTTTTCCAATGGGAAAACGCGGGATCTGGAACAACGCATCGGGGTCAGGCATACGTGCCAAATCACGCTCGCTGACCGGGCCAACGTAGCCGACAATATGGGCGTAATTCTGATCAAACGGATAGTGGCGGTTCAGGCCAACCTCGGGGATAACCCCGGGCAAAGCAGGGGCGTTGGCAGATATCAGCGCGAACTGTGCCCATGTCAGATGTTCAATAATCGTGACGGGCACAAAAGCACTGCGTTGGCGCATATCCTTTAGAACGCGCGCGCGCCGGTCTTCAGACAAGGGGATGAGTTTCGCCAGACGTTCGAGCACATCGGCAACATTGCCGGCCTGCTCGCGGATCATCACGATCCGGTAATTTTGTTGGTTTTGGGCAATAACCACACCGTTACGATCAAAAATCGCCCCGCGTTCGGGCGGGATCAGGCGAATGTTAATCCGGTTTTCTTCGGCCAGCAGACGAAACTGGTCCGACTGCTCTAGTTGTAATTGTTTCATGCGCCAGCCAAGCACACCAATCACCCCCAATTGCCCGCCCATTAGCATCAATCCACGGCGCGTAATCCGCCGTTGTTTGATTTTGCTGGTGCGTGTTGGTTGCATTACAAAATCACCCCTACACGATTAGGGCTGACGTCTCTTTTGGGTACCCGAACCCGCACAACCCAGTGCAAAATTGCCACGATTAAAGGGTAAACCGCAATCGTGCGCAGCACATGCCAGAAACTGGTAGATCCTGCAGGCACATCGGAAAATGATGCGAATAACAACAGGTTTTGCAACAAAACCAACAAGACCAACAAGCCGCTAACATAAAGCCATTCCAGCAAAAATGGGATATCCCGAAAAGTGCGCTCACCAACGCGCAATACTTCGGTGCCAATCAGCAACATCACGGCCCAAAGGCCAATGGGGCGCATTAGCATCGCATCGGCCAATAGCGCTAAAAACACTACCAAAATCATCGGGGCGGTTGCAGGTCGCCGGATCACCCACGCCACAATCAAACAGTATAATATATCGGGAAAAGCAGTGCTGTCAGCCGCTAAACCCATGGGCAACATCGGGGTGATAATTGCCACAAAACAGCAAAGGGCAAAAAGGAAAATCTCAACCCAATAGCGCGTTATGCTGATAGTTGGCATCATTCTCCGCCCTCCCCGGGGGGGGTATCCGGTGCGCCGATCACATCGCCAAACCCATCAATTTCCTCACGCGGGGTTGCGCGCAATATCCGGATAAACTCCAGACTTTCATAATCAGCCGCAAGACGCACCCGAAACCGCCCTTTGGGGTCAATTGCGATCTGTCCGATCAGAATATCGGCCGGGAACACCCCACCATCACCAGATGTCAGCACCCGGCTGCCTGCGCGTACACCAAGCTCGGAATCCAGAAAATCCAAAGGCGGAATGACTGTATTATCACCGCGCACAATGGCACGCCGCCCCGAGGGCACGATGACCACTGGCACGCTTGAGCTAACGTCCGTTAAAAATAATACTCGCGCTGTGCGTTCCCCGACCCCGGAAATCCGCCCAACCAGCCCCAGCCCATCCACCGCCGCCGAGCCATCGCTAACCCCGTCTTGCCGCCCTATATTCACCAGCGCCGACTGGCTGAACGGCCCGCCAGAATCGGTCATGACCTCACCTGTAATAAACGATAAAACCGGGTTCAGTTTAACATTATTCAAGGCCAAAAGTTGGGCATTTTTCTGTTCCAGCTGCAAGGCCGCCTCGCGCCAACCTTTCATGCGTTGCAATTCGCGGCGCAGTTCTTGGTTGCGTTTATAAACCTGTGTGTAGGACTGAAAATCCGTGACCATGCGTGTCAGGCTCGTGACCGGGACCAAAGCCCATTCAAAGCTGGGATAAAACCGGTCCACCATCGCTACGCGCAGGCGTTCAACCCGTGGATTGTCGATGCGAGATAGCAAGAAAACCCCGAGCAACACAAAGATCAACACCCCGACCAGCAACCGGCGCAGCAGACGCCATGAGTTCGAGGTAGATGCATGCGCCGCCACCGGCCTTAATTCCCGTAATCAATCACATGCAAAAGCTGGTTTTCAAATTCCAGAGATTTGCCCGTGCCCAAGGCCACACAGTTCAACGGCTCATCCGCCACAGAAATTGCCAATCCGGTTTGCTCGCGCAGCGCCAGATCAAGATCCCCCAAAAGCGCGCCGCCCCCCGTTAACATCACGCCGCGATCAACAATGTCGGCCCCCAGATCGGGGGGGGTCGATTCTAGCGCCGTCATCACAGCCTCGCAGATTTGTTGCACCGGTTCAGCCAAAGCTTCGGCAACTTGCGCTTGGGTTATCTCGATTTCCTTGGGCACCCCGTTCAACAGATCACGCCCGCGAATGTCCATGCTAAGCCCGCGCCCATCCTCAGGCATGCGCGCCGTCCCGATAGAGGTTTTCACCCGCTCGGCCGTGGATTCCCCCACCAGCAAATTGTGTTGGCGGCGCAAGTATGACACAATCGCATCATCCATCCGATCCCCCCCGACCCGCACCGATTGCGCATAAACGATATCGCCAAGGGACAGCACAGCAACCTCCGTGGTGCCGCCGCCGATATCTACCACCATATTGCCCGTGGGGTCCGTGATCGGCATGCCCGCCCCAATCGCTGCGGCAATCGGCTCGGCAATCAGCCCGGCCTTGCGCGCACCCGCTTGCAAAACGGATTCGCGAATGGCCCGTTTTTCGACCGGTGTTGCCCCGTGTGGCACACAGATGATAATTTTGGGCTTGGTAAAGCTGCCGCGTTTGTGCACCTTTTTGATGAAATGTTTGATCATTTCTTCGGCCACATCGAAATCGGCAATCACCCCGTCGCGCATTGGGCGAATAGCCTCGATCGAGCCAGGTGTGCGCCCCAACATCAGCTTGGCATCTTCCCCGACCGCCAAAACCTGTTTCTTGCCGTCGCGAAAATGATAGGCAACCACGGATGGTTCGTTCAGAATAATCCCCTTGCCCTTGACATAAACAAGCGTGTTTGCCGTGCCCAAATCAATCGCCATATCGGCGGACAGTAAACTGCTCAGCGCATCAAACATGTGGTCCCCTTAAACTATGATATGCATAGTTATACGTTTTCATAGGCCATGTGGTAAAGAGGAGGCGTGCGAAAACATTGTTCGATATGTGCATTTTTTTGCTGGTTCGGCGCGAACATGCCCATGATTTGTGCAAGTTGCCCCAGCGCGTCTTTCATGCACAACATATCTCTGCATGATCCGAGCGCTGGGAAACATTTTTTATAATGCGCTTGGGGCTGTCTTTTCACGACGCACAATCAGCTTGTTGAGCGCGTTAACATAGGCCTTGGCCGAGGCCACAACCGTGTCCGTGTCAGACGATTGTCCGGTAACGATTTTGCCACCTTCTTCCATGCGCACCGAAACCGTTGCCTGCGCATCCGTTCCTTCAGTCACCGCGTGCACCTGATAAAGCGCCAGTTTCACATCATGGGGAAACGCCGTTTTTATCGCTGTGAAAACCGCGTCAACCGGCCCGTCCCCCGTGGCACTTACCCGATGCACATCCGCGCCCACCTTCAAGGTCAAATCCGCAGTTTGTGGCCCCTCGGTTCCACAAACAACCCGCAGGTTTTCGACTTGAATATGATCGTTGGCCGCATTGGTGTCGCTGTCTGTCATCAACGCAATCAAGTCCTCGTCAAAGACTTCTTTCTTGCGATCGGCCAATTCTTTGAAGCGCACAAATACATCTTTGAGCTGGTTGTCGCCCAGCGCATATCCCAGATTTTCCAACTTTGAGCGCAGCGCCGCACGCCCGGAATGCTTGCCCATCACGATCGAGGTTTCAGACAGCCCGATGTGTTCGGGACGCATAATTTCAAACGTGCCGGAATGTTTCAACATCCCGTCCTGATGAATGCCGCTTTCATGGGCAAAAGCGTTCTTGCCAACGATGGCTTTGTTAAACTGTACCGGAAATCCCGAGACCGTAGACACCAGCCGCGAGGCCTGCATGATTTTTGTGGTGTCGATATTATTGCGGTAAGGCAGAATATCATTGCGCACCTGCATGGCCATCACAACCTCTTCAAGTGCGGTATTTCCCGCGCGTTCACCAAGGCCGTTAATCGTGCATTCAATCTGGCGCGCACCGGCCTCGACAGCGGCCAAAGCATTCGCGGTCGCCATGCCCAGATCATTGTGACAATGCGTGGCAATCGTAATTTCATCCATTCCCGGCACCCGTTCCAGCAACATCTTGATGATCTGCGCACTTTCACGCGGCGCCGTGTAACCAACTGTATCGGGGATATTGATCGTCGTTGCCCCGGCCTTGATCGCGATTTCACAGACGCGGCAAAGGTAATCATCTTCGGTGCGGGTGGCATCCATCGGTGACCACTGCACATTATCGCAAAGATTACGCGCATAGCTGACGGTTTCGTGGATTTTCTGCGCCATTGCGTCCTTATCCAGCTGCACCTGAAATTCGCGGTGCAGGGGGGATGTGCCGATAAACGTATGAATACGCGGGAAATTGGCGTTTTTCACCGCCTCCCAGCAGCGGTCAATATCGCCGAAACTGGCGCGCGCAAGCCCGCAAATCACGGTGTTGGGGGCCGCTTTGGCAATCTCGGTAACGGCCTCAAAATCACCATCCGAGGCGATGGGGAACCCGGCTTCGATGATATCGACGCCCATTTCATCCAGCAACGCTGCAATTTCGATTTTTTCGTTAAGGCTCATGGTTGCGCCCGGGCTTTGTTCACCGTCGCGCAGGGTTGTATCAAAAATTAATACTCGATCTTGTTCCGATGTATCAGAGACATTGGTCATTTGGAAATTCCTTAGCAATTCGAGGGTGTTATGGGCGCGAAAAACCTCCTCTAAGCGCCTGCCCGAATTTTGGCACGCTTAGAGGCTGCTAAGAAGTAGGCGCGCACATAGAATTCCAGCCAAAGCCGAAATTAAAACAGAGGGTATATGTGCCGAAATATGCATGCGGGCACTATAGCTATTGGAGTGCAAAGATAAAGCCATGAATTGGATAAATTTGCGCTTTGAGCCGTCAAAAATATCAGGTATTCCATTTTTGCATGGCAGGTATGCATTAAATGCACTACATTTGTGGCGAAAAAGTGTCATATTGCCCATCACACTCGATATTACATGAGAAGGAGCAGCGTATGTTCGATTACGTTGATTCAACAGCATTTGCCTTTGACCAAGGTACCCGCGCACAAAAATTGTTTGCTGCCGTTGTTTTGGCGGCCCTTGATGATGCGATTGCTGATGACAAAAAATATGGCAATGGCCCCGAGGTTATTGCCCGTTGGGCCCGCTCACGCGATGGCCGCGAAGTTCTGATGTGCGCCGGTATTGACCCCAGCGAACGCTGTGTCAAAGGCATGATGGAATTTGTCGGGCGTGGCGTGCGTACATCCGTAGCCCTGTCTCGCGAAGAAAGCGAACGTCAGGCAGCTGCCGCTTAATCTTCTTAAGTCTTTGAAATCACTGTGTTTATAGGATATTTCTATGTGTCCTTGCAGGTTATCTTTGCTTTAACCAACGCTTGATCTCCACTAATCGAGGATGGCACGACCTTACATCCCGTGGCGCTTTCAATCGCTGATATTGCCCGGGCAATTGTCGTCGACATTGAGGGCAATACCTGAAAATTCACCCGAATAGCCTGCACCTCTTGGCCGTTGGAATAGACATCGAAAATCGAGTCTTCAACAGTGACCTGCACCGGGGGAATTCCGCTGAATTTCAAAGATGGAGAAGAGCACGCCATAAGCGTGATTACCCAAAAGACAATAAAGATGCGCATCATGAATCCCGCCTATAGCAAAGAAATATATAATACGAATCAAATGCTAATGATTCGCTAATGCCGTGTGTTAATAATTCTGCCCGATGTCATTTTCACGCACAAACGTGGTGCTAACCCCGGGTATTTTGGCGAAATCATCCATGATTTTTCCAGGGTAATAGGTTGTGCGAATGTTGGAAAACATCGGTACGCCGTTCAACACTGAGGATACCGAAAGACCACAACGCAGCTGCCCCGTCGTGCCTTGGGCAACGGCGCGTTGAAAAATTTCCTCGGCCAATTCAGGCGTCACTGAAATCTTTTGCACTTTTACATAATACCCGAACCGCGCGTGGTAAGAATTGTAATATGCGGCCATATAAGGCGTCACGCCGTAATGCACATCACGCGCGCGGGCCAGACGTTTATCGCGAAAACTACCGGCAGGATCATAAAGAACCTGCTGGGATGCATTGATCAAAATCGCCGAATGTTCACCAAAATCGCTGCCCGCACTAACCATAGTCATCAGCGTGATTGAGGCCGGTTCCGGGTTAATGTATTTCGCCGCTATAACTTTTTCAACGGGATCGGCACTGTTGTCAGCGCATGCAGCCAGAATAACGAGCGAAAGGATGGAAAAGAAATTGCGGAAATATTTCACACTGCGCTCCTGCTAATAACCAAGAAAATATCGCGTTATATGCTTTACATTCAGGTGCTAGTGATCGCCAGAAAAATCAAAATAACGATGCAGATATACCCGGTAACCCGCCCAAGCTTCATGAAACCGGCAAAGGTTTTTTCATGATCAACGATATCCATAGTTCCGTGTTTATGATCAGACATTCTACATACTCCCAATATTGATTATCGATGGTTTGCCATGAAAATGGCGCTAAGGAAAGCACATTTGCATAATAGCTATCATTTTTTGGTCGTTTCATCCTTTGCCTATTTCCTCAATTGTTCAACCAGATGAAGACGGATGCGGTACGGGTAAGTTGTGGCCTCGGCGGCGGGGCTGGTTTCGGTGTCATAACAGGCTCCAAATCCAGGCGTCATCCTTGCGACGTTTGCGCGAAACCTTGCCCTTTACATGCAGATGGTTCAAATGGCCCACGGCCTCTACCAAGGCCAGACCGTATTCACCCTCAGCTATCTGGCGTTTGAATAACGGCTGGAAACATTCAACCGATGTTCGAGGCGTTTCCAGATATATTTCAAGACGTCGCAAAGCAGAATGGTGGTTTTCAATCAGTTGTTTCAAACGCTGTGGCAGGCCGTAAAACGGGCGTTTATGCCCCGGCAAAACAAAATGACCGGGCGCGGCCAAGGTGCTCAGGCGCTCACAACTTTCCAGCCAATCCCCCACCGGGTCAGCCGCGGGTTCGGTGGCATAGACCCCCAGATTTGAGGAAATACCCGGGATAATCTGATCCCCCGCGATCACCAGATCATCATCCAGCGACCACAGCGTTGCATGTTCAGGCGCATGCCCGTTACCGATATGCACCACCCAGCGCCGCGCACCGATCTTGATCACATCATCCTGTTTGATCCGGCGAAAACCCAGCGGCATCGGGGCTACCACATCGGCAAAATTAAACGGGCGGGTGGATTTTCGCGCCTCGTAAAAGGCAGGATCCATGCCGGCACTGCGATAAAATTCCAGCGTCTCAGAGGGCCAAGTTTCTTGCACATCCAGTGTCAACATCCGGGCAAACAGCCACGCCGTACGAGTCGTCCATAACGTGGCCCCGTGTTCAGATTGCAACCACCCCGCCATGCCCATATGGTCAGGGTGGTGGTGGGTCACGATGACCCGTTTTATCGGCCTGCCCTGCAACGGCCCCGCCATCAGGCGCGCCCAAATCTTTCGCCCGCGTTTACTGTTAAAACCCGTGTCAATCACGCACCAACCATCCCCGTCTTTCAGCGCGTAAACATTCACATGATCAAGGCGCATGGGCAGTGGCATACGCATCCACAAAACCCCCTTGGCAACCTCGATCGCTTCGCCCTCAGACGGGGGGATTTCATGGGGAAACCGGATGCTCGTCATAGATCTTCCAGTACGGCGGAATCCAGTGCATAAAGGTCTTGTGTTCCCTCGCGCGCTGCGTGGCACAAAGCATCAACCCCTTGCATTCGCTGACGAATATGGAACCGGGCCAATGGCAGACGAGTTGCATCTATCAGTGCGGATTTCAGCAGGTAATGCCCACCAAGGCTCAGGGCAAAGGCCCGCAGAAACGGTGTGGCCCCGGCAAAACGCGCATTCATCGGGGCGTTCAACATCCAGTGGACCGTAGTATTTAGGCTCTTTTCGGCGCCGAGCAGAAAGGCCGCAAGATCTGGCAATGTTGCGGCAGCCATCGTCGCAGTTTGGCTAATCTCGGCCAGCAACGCAAACCCCGCCGCGCCCTGGTCTTTCAGCTTTCGCCCGACCAAATCCATCGCCTGAATACCATTCGTACCTTCATAAATTGCGCTAACTCGCACGTCACGGTAAAACTGTGCGGCCCCGGTTTCTTCAATATACCCCACGCCGCCATGCACCTGCATGCCGATTTCAGCGACCTCGCACCCGATATCAGTGCTAAAAGCCTTGGCAATCGGGGTTAAAAATGCCGCCCGCGCTGCCTGTTTTTCTGCGGCCATGCCCATCAACCCTTTGGCCAGATCAAGACTAACGGCCGTATCAAGGCAAATCGCCCGGGCCGTTGCCGTCAAGGTTTTCATGGTCATGATATTGCGCCGCACATCGGCATGATCGAATATCATCCCCGTGCCACCCTTGATCGGGCTGCGCCCCTGCTTGCGCTCGGTCGCATATTTCAAGGCCATTTGTGTCGCCGCTTCCGCCTGCGAAACCCCTTGAATGCCAACCCCGAGCCGCGCGTTATTCATCATCGTGAACATCGCCGCCATGCCGCCGTTTTCAACACCAATCAACCAGCCAGTAGCCCCGTCAAATTCCATAATGGCCGTGGGCGAGGCGTGCAGCCCCATTTTATGTTCCAGCGAAATCGGCTGCAATGTGTTGGCCACACCGGGATTGCCATCCGCATCGGGAATGAATTTTGGCACCAAAAACAAACTAATACCTTTGGTACCCGCCGCAGCAGCTGGCAGGCGCGCTAGCACCAGATGGAAGATATTTTCCGCCACATCGTGATCACCCCAGCTGATAAAAATCTTCTGGCCGCTAATCGCGTATGTTCCATCTGCATTTGGCACGGCTTTCGTACTAAGCGCCCCCACATCAGAACCGGCCCCCGCTTCCGTCAAATTCATTGTGCCACTCCATTGTCCCGACACAAGTTTAGGCAGATATATCCCCTTGATCGCATCGCTAGCGTGATGTTCCAACGTCTCAATCTGGCCTTGGATCATCAACGGGTTTAACGCCAGAGACAGGCACGCACTGCTTGTCATCTCACCCACACAGGAGGTCAATGTCATTGGCAGGCCCGCGCCACCAAATTCAGGGCTGGCGGCCATACCAACCCAGCCCCCGCGCGCCAAAGCCTCATAGCCTTGCGCAAATCCCGGTGCACAGCGCGTTACCCCGTTTTCCAAAACCGCGGGCTGCCTGTCACCCACCACATTAAGCGGCGCCAGGATATCTTGTGACATCTTGGCAGCTTCGGTCAAAATCGCAGCACTTAATTCTGCGTTTGCTTCTGCATAGCGTTGCGTCTGGCTAATCCGGTGCGCCCCCAGCACATGGTCCAGCAAAAACGTCATTTCCTTGATCGGTGCACGGTATGACATGTAAAATCCCCTTTTGCTATTTGCCAAGCTGCGGTATTGCTGCGAAAACTAGGCTGCCTGAATATAGAGGGCAAGATAAACGCGGCGTCAGCATGAATACAAGCACACAAAGATATCTCGCAAATACTGCCGGCATTGCGCGGGCGGCAGAAATATTGCGCGCGGGCAAACTTGTATCCTTTCCAACCGAAACCGTTTACGGCCTTGGGGCGGATGCGCGAAACTCTATGGCAGTTGCAGAGGTTTTTGCAGCAAAACAGCGCCCACAGTTTAACCCTTTAATCGTGCATGTCGCTGATATGGATGCGGTGCATAGCATCGCCGAACTGCCTGATATAGCACAGAAAATAGCCTCTGCTTTCTGGCCTGGCCCTTTGACTTTGGTGTTGGCGCGCAAGCAAAACAGCGGCCTTTGTGATCTGGTAACAGCCGGGTTGCAAAATGTGGCGGTGCGCATACCTGCACATCCCGTTGCCCGCCAGTTGTTACGGGTTTTTGATGGTCCCGTTGCGGCGCCTTCGGCCAATCCATCGGGAAAAATCAGCCCAACTTGCGCCGATCATGTGATGGCAGGATTAGGCGGTCGGATCGCTGCTGTGCTCGACGGGGGAGCGTGCGATGTTGGCATTGAATCAACAATCATTGGCTTTGAGGCCGACACCCCGGTGCTGTTGCGCTCAGGTGGCATCCCGGTTGAGAGCCTGCAAAAAGCCTTTGGAGTGCGCCTAAGTATGCCCCAAACATCGCCAATAACCGCCCCCGGCCAGCTAAAATCCCATTATGCGCCCAGAGTTGCCCTGCGCTTGAATGCCGATGCGCCCCGCGCCGATGAAGCATGGCTTGGTTTTGGTAAAAATACCTTTGAGGTGCCTACATTAAACCTGTCAAAAACCGCCGATTTACGCGAAGCTGCCGCGCATCTTTTTGCCTATTTGCACCAGCTTGACCACATTGCCGTTGAACAGGGCATAAACACAATCGCCGTGGCCCCGGTTCCGTTGCATGGTCTTGGTTTGGCAATCAACGACAGATTAAGGCGCGCCGCCGCCCCAAGGGGATAGTAAATTACGGCAACATCCGTGCTTCATAGGCCTTAATCACCGGAAATGCCGTTGGGCCATATTGGCCAAGGTTAAACCGCAGTTCGGGGAAAATCGCAAAAATCTCTTCGCGCACATCCTTATCAAGATTGCCCATGCCCTGTTCAGCGGGATGAAAGCTCTCGCTTGGGGTGCCTTCGGCAAAAATGATTTCATGGCTGTCAAAAAGGATATGGAAATATCTGATGTTATCTTGTTCAATAATGCGAATTGTATCATCATTCACCAGATGCTTGGCCGCAACCAATACTGTTTTTTCGCCAAATAACAGCTCGGCTTTCCATCCCTCAACCACCATCCGGTGTTGCTGTGAAACGCGCAGATCCCGCGCAGGGTTTGGCTGTTTGCCAACAGATCCAAACGCACCTTTTTTGATCAATACAGGTGCCAATGCCCCCATCGCCACAACGTCGCGCGACCCGATCCAGCGGATCACCTGCATGCCATGATCACGGGTTTTAACGCGGTCCCCGGCTTTAAGATTTTCGACAAGACATTCGCCAGCGTCAGTTAATATATTCGTGTCTGCACAAAAACAGATGAATTTACCGACGTAGGGGTTGCTTTGACCATATGATGATCGTTCCTGATCAAATGTATATGTTCCCGGCGGCATTGGATGTGTGGAGACAATGCCGACCACAGGGCCAGTGTGCCAGCCGGTCATGCCCGCACCAATATGAAACGAGGTTATCTGATGGCCGGTTCCCGAATTCGTCAGATCATAGGCGGTTAAAATGTTGTCGCCCGCATTATATGTGACCCCGTTTAGGGTTACCCCTGCAGCCAGAGACTGTGTCGGACCACCCGGGCCACCGCCACCACCGCTGGTAATCTCTTCGCCAAAATCACTATCGTCATCCGTAACTGTTACCGGAATCCACGTAGCCCCGGGACCAACCGTAACGGAAAACGGCGGGCTGCCAACGGCTTGCCCACCGCTGCTTTCCGCAGGGAGACCTGTCGAAAAATCATTCGTTTGCAAGACATAAATTGTATAAGTAGCCATTATTCTACCTCTTACTAAACAATACTGATTAAACGCCTAAACATAGGTTACACAGCTATTAACACCATAAATATGGTCAAATTAGGTCATAGACGGTATATTTACGCCCGTCCACCTTCGCTTGATAACATCGCAGGATCAAACCCGAGGCTCGACATTGCGGCGGTCCATTTTTCATCCTGCTTTTTATCAAAAACAATCAAAGGGTCCGCATCACAAATCAACCAGCCGTTTGCCTGAATTTCCGCCTCCAGTTGCCCCGGCCCCCAACCGGAATATCCCAAACACAGCAACCGCTGCAGCGGGCCTTTGCCATTGGCGATATCGCGCAAGATATCCATCGTGGCCGTCATGGCAAAACCCTCGCTGATCGCCATGGTTCCGTCATCGGTGAAATAATCCGTTGAGTGCAACACAAACCCGCGACCGTGTTCAACCGGACCGCCAAAATATATATCCGGACCAGTGCCGACCGGCGTTCCCCCAATATCGAGCTGCGCCATAAGCTTTATAAAATCCAGATCATCGACTGCGCGATTTATCATCAGTCCCATCGCGCCCTCGGGCGTATGTGCACACATAAAAATTACGGCATATGCAAAGCGGGGATCAACCATGCCCGGCATAGCCACCAGGAATTTTCCGTCCAGAAACGGCAGTTCTTCTAATGCAGTTTTGTTCATACTCTAAAGATGCCTCTGCTCGATCACATTTACAAGGCGCGCCATCGCTATAATGTGACTTTTCCTTTCCCCCTGAATGCTTATGTTGGCACTATGTTAAAAATATTGATCATTATTGTCGCTCTTTTGCCTACTGTCAGCCAGGCGCAAGAATCCTATGGCACTGTAAACTTTCTGACCGGTTGGCAATTACCCGATGGCAGTTACCAAACAGGGATTGATTTTGAAATGAATGAAGGCTGGAAAACCTATTGGCGCGCCCCTGGGCCTGGAGGCATTCCGCCCAGTTTTAACTGGAATGGATCAACCAATATCACAAATATTGAAATTCTATGGCCAACCCCGGAAGTATTTGAAAATTACGGGCTTTATTCGATCGGCTATAAAGATCATGTGACGCTGCCGGTGCGAATCACACCACTGGACGCGGCCCAGCCGGTGCGCGTGAATTTACAACTGAATTTTGGCGTTTGTTCTGATATTTGTGTACCCGCCAGCGTGCAGTTTTCAACCAATCTTGGTAAGCTGCCCGATAGCGGCATCAGCACCATTAAGAGCGCCCTTGCGACCACAGCCATTGGCGCACGTAATGGCGGCGTGCAAACGGCCAGTTGTGACATTACGCCAAACGGCACCGGATTTAACATTCAGGCAAATCTGAAATTCACCAGCCAGCCGGGCATGCGCACTACGGTGATTGAATATCCCGACCCCGACATCTGGATCGATATCGCCAAAACCCGCGTAAACGGTCAACACCTGACTGCAAACGCGGCGATAAAGTATTATGGTAAAGGCATGCTTAGCATTGAGCGCAGTAACATCCGCATCACGGTTCTTGAAGGCACGCGGGCGATAGAGATCAACGGCTGTCCAGCCTCATAAGTCCCTCAATAACAGTTCCAGCAAGGCCTTAAGGTTTTGATCTGCATCCCGCACGCCGTGAGATGCCAGAGCGACAAGACCGATCAGCGCCCCATATAAAATGGTCGCATTTTGCGTGCAGTGCGCATCATCTGCGCCCAAGGCCCAGAACAGTTTATGCACAAACTGCAGCCGCGCCATGTCCACAGATTTCAGTACGATTGCCGCCCTGTCATCATAACGCGCCCAATCCCTGATCGCAGGTTCCGCCCGCCGCCCGCCGTAGGGATCAGATGCACGACTTGTTGAAATCTGTATCAAAATCCGCAACTGCTCTTTGGCGTCAAAACCATGTGCCTCTACGGTTTTCACCACATCCTTGGTCGCAATTTTCATCCAATGTTCCAGCATCGAAGTTCTTAACGCGGGCGCATCTTTGAAGTGCCAGTAAAACGAGCCTTTGCTAACCTTCAGCCCACGCGCGATCGGTTCAACTTTGATGGCTTGCGGACCACCAGAAACCAGAGCCCGGAACCCGGCTTTGATCCAATCTTCTTTTGTCAGTTTTTCTGTCATGCATGCACCATACGGATGCGTATTGACTTGCGCAAGAGCTTGCAATACCATACGCAACCGTATGCTACAGAAAGGCACCAAATGACACTTCTATCCATCGCTATCGCCACCATTCTTTCAGCCACCGCCATCTTGCACGTTGTATGGGCTTTGGGGGCGCATTGGCCTGCAAAAGATGAACAAACGTTAATAAATACAGTGATTGGCGGGAAGAATATGACTAAAATGCCCGGCTTTTGGTTAACCTTGTCAGTCGCATTCGGAATTGCAGCCGCGGGCATCTTTGCGCTCTGGGGGGCACAGGTTGTCACCCTGCCGTTACCAGAATGGATGCGCCTGACAAGCCTGATCGTGTTAAGCGCGATATTCCTGCTGCGCGGTGTTAGCAGTTACCTACCATTTGGCCCGTTCCAAAATTCGGTTGAGCCTTTCAGGACTTTGGATACACGGTATTATGCGCCCCTGATCCTGATGCTCGGCGTAGGGTACCTGGCGATCTTGTTAACCAGTTAATCACATTGTTTAGGTAGCGTCACATATCAGCTTTTGCTACGCTGCTTGTGTTCCTCTAAACGCGGCATGATTTCGACAAAATTGCAGGGCAAATGGCGGTAATCCAACTGATCTTTCAAAATATCATCCCAACCGTCCTTGCACGCCCCCGGAGAGCCGGGCAGTGCAAACATATATGTGCCCCCCGCAACCCCGCCACAGGCGCGCGATTGCACGGCAGATGTGCCGATTTTTTTGATGGAGATTATGGTAAACAAGGTGGAAAATGCATCGATTTCTTTCTCGTAAACATCGCGGTGCGCTTCTACGGTAATATCGCGCCCGGTTAAACCGGTGCCACCTGTTGAAATCACGACATCCACGCCGTCATCCGTCGCCCAGTTGCGTAATTTATCTGCAATATCAATGCGTTCATCCCGCACAATATCCCGCGCTGCCAGAATATGTCCTGCCGCCGCAACCCGTTTGACCAAGATGTCCCCGGAGCGGTCCTCGGCCAGCGTGCGCGTGTCAGAAACGGTTAACACCGCGATGCGTACAGGCATGAATTCGCGCGGGGGCGCTACTTTTTTATCTGTCATTTATCCTTCCTCCAGCTTTGTCTTGAGCATCAATAAATCTGCCCATGCCTCGCGTTTTTTGATCGGGCTACGCAGCAGATATGCGGGGTGAAAAATCGACAGAGCCGCGATGCCTGCTACCTCGTGCCAGCGCCCGCGCAATCGGGTGACCCCTTGTTCGGTTTCCAGCAACGTCTGGTTTGACGGGTTGCCAACCATGAGCAATACTTGCGGCTTTACCAACGCAATATGGCGTAACAAAAACGGTTTCATCACAGTTTTTTCCGCAGCCAGCGGGTCGCGATTTTGCGGGGGGCGCCAGGGTAAAACATTGGTGATATACACCGCTTGCGCCGGGTCCTCTGCCATACGATCCAGCCCGATTGCCGCCAGCATTTTGTCTAGCAACTGCCCCGAACGCCCGATAAACGGCTTACCGGCAATATCCTCGTCACGCCCGGGGGCCTCGCCAACGATCATCACCCGTGCATTCGGGTTTCCGTCAGCAAAAACCGTGGTGCGTGCCCCCCGCTTTAACGCACAGCCCTCAAATCCTTCAATCGCAGCCTGTAGTGCCGCCAAATCCGTGCAATGTGCTGCAATTTTGCTGGAAATCTGCGCTGCATCCACCGGCGTGCTTTGCGGAGCGTCTTTGGGTATTGGTGCCACTGGTTTTGGAGCTACAGCTGCTTTAACCGCTTCTTCATATCGGTTAACGGCCTCTGCGCCTATGGCCTCATCCGCGCCCAATTCCACATGCCAGGCCAGCGCTGCCAGTGTTTCGTGATATTCTTGTGCATCCATGTCCATATCACCACCCTAACCGCAAGCTACGGCTTGTTCCACCGAAAATCCCTGTTATAAGCAGCAAAATTATACCGAAAAGGAGGCCCCCTTGTTTACCCACCGCCATCTTCTCGGGATAGAATCCCTCAGCCCCGCAGATATCACCGAAATCCTTGATTTGGCGGATACGTATGTTGACCATAACCTCAAACAAAACAAACACTTGGATGTGTTGGCAGGGTTGACCCAGATCAACATGTTTTTTGAAACATCGACCCGCACGCAGGCCAGCTTTGAGATCGCCGGAAAACGTCTGGGCGCAGATGTGATGAACATGGCGATGCAGGCGAGTTCAATCAAAAAAGGTGAGACCCTGATCGACACAGCGCTAACACTTAATGCCATGCACCCCGATCTTTTGGTCGTGCGCCACCCCCATTCGGGGGCCGTTAAGCTATTGTCAGAAAAGGTTAACTGCGCGGTGCTCAATGCCGGTGACGGGCGCCATGAACACCCCACACAAGCCCTGCTGGATGCCCTGACCATCCGCCGCTCCAAAGGGCGTCTGCATCGCCTGACCATCGCCATTTGCGGCGATATTGCCCATTCCCGCGTTGCACGTTCCAACATGTTCTTGTTGGGGAAAATGGAAAATCGGGTGCGCCTTGTCGGCCCCAAAACCCTGATGCCATCTGGCGTTGATAAACTGGGGGTCGAGGTTACAGACAACATGGCCGAGGGGTTAAAAGATGCCGATGTGGTGATGATGCTGCGGCTTCAACGCGAACGCATGGACGGCGGTTTTATCCCGTCGGAACGCGAATATTACCACCGCTGGGGCTTGGATGCGCGCAAGTTTGCCAATGCAAAACCCGACGCCATAATCATGCACCCCGGCCCCATGAACCGCGGCGTGGAAATCGACGGCACGCTGGCCGACGATATCAACCGATCGGTTATTCAAGAACAGGTGGAAATGGGCGTGGCGGTGCGCATGGCGGTGATGGAACTGCTGGCACGAAATTTGCGGGAGCGTAAACAATGACCATCCTCACCAACGCCCGTTTGATTGATCCCGAGGCGGGCAGCGATACCCTCGGGGCGATCCGTATTGAAGATGGCCTGATATCCGGAATCCTCCCTGCGGACACAGACGGGATCGATTGTTACGGCAAATGTCTGGCCCCCGGGATCATTGATATTGGCGTCAAAATCGGTGAACCCGGGGAGCGACATAAAGAGAGTTTCCGCTCTGCCGGGCTGGCGGCGGCGGCGGGTGGCGTTACAACCATGGTCACGCGCCCTGATACCACGCCGGCGATTGATACACCCGAAATTCTGGATTTTTTCTTGCGCCGGGCCCGCGAAACCTCGCCGGTCAATATCTTGCCCATGGCGGCGCTGACTAAGGGGCGCGCCGGGGTGGAAATGGCCGAGATCGGCTTTTTGCAAGACGCCGGTGCCGTGGCATTTTCCGATGCGGATCGACCGGTGCAAAACCCCAAAACCCTGCAACGTATCCTTACGTATGCAACCGCCAGTGACGCGCTGGTGATCGGGCATGTGCAGCAGCCGGAATTATCAAAAGGGGCCTGCGCAACCTCTGGCCCGTTTGCGACAAAACAAGGTCTACCTGCGGTGTCCCCAATGGCGGAACGCATGCAGCTGGAACGGGATGTTGCGCTGATAGAGGCCACAGGTGCGCGCTATCATGCGGATCAAATCACCTGTCGGGCAGCCCTGCCGGTGCTGGAACGGGCCAAAGCGGCGGGGCTGCGTATTACGGCCGGAATTTCGGCCCATCATCTGACGTTGAATGAATTTGATATCGCCGATTACCGCACATTTTTCAAAGTCAAACCACCCCTGCGCGCCGAAGATGACCGTATCGCGGCAATCAACGCCGTCGCCTCGGGCCTGATTGATATCATCAGCTCCATGCACACACCCCAGGACGAAGAATCCAAGCGCCTGCCCTTTGAAGAAGCCGCCTCGGGGGCTGTTGGCCTGCAAACTTTACTGCCCGCTTTGATGCAGCTTGTGCACGGTGAACACATGGATTTGCCAACACTTTGGCGCGCCATCAGCCTCAATCCTGCGCACCTTTTAGGGCTAAAATCAGGGCGTTTGGCTGTTGGAGCCCCCGCCGATCTAGTGTTGTTTGACCCCGACGCGCCGTTCATTATGGACCGCTTTAAACTGCTGTCAAAATCCAAAAATACCCCCTTTGACGGGCGGCGCATGCAGGGTAAGGTTTTGAAAACCTTCGTTGCAGGCCACCAAATTTTCTAAGGATGTATTATGCCTGAAATACTGAATTCTATTGCTGTTTTATCCGGCGTTTTTATGGCGGCTTATCTGTTGGGCGCCGTGCCGTTTGGAATGGTGGTTGCGCGGGCCATGGGGCTGGGAAATTTGCGCGAAATCGGCTCGGGTAATATCGGGGCCACGAACGTGCTGCGCACCGGTTCCAAAGGAGCGGCGCTGGCCACATTGCTGCTGGATTCGGGCAAAGGTGTGCTTGCCGTGCTACTGGCGCGTTGGTCTTTTGGCGAAGACGCCGCCCAAATCGCGGCCCTTGGTGCGTTTCTGGGGCACCTGTTTCCCATATACCTGCGCTTCAAGGGGGGCAAAGGCATGGCCGTATTCCTTGGCATCATGCTGGCGCTGAACTTTTGGGTTGGGCTTGCGGCCTGCCTTACGTGGCTGGGCACCGCAGTTTTGTTTCGCATGTCCTCTTTGTGCGCACTTGTCGCCTCTGGCGCCACGCCGATATGGCTGTATTTTCTGGGCATGCCCGGCGCGACCATACTGGGAATAATACTCGCCATATTGGTCTGGTTTCGGCACTATGAAAACATCACGCGCTTACTTGCGGGTACTGAGCCGAAAATTGGTAAAAAGTGACATCACCGGAATTATAGCCCTGTATCCCTTGAAAATTTGGTAAAACCATTACATACCTAATACTGTATACAACGGTATTCAGAGATATTACTTATTGGGAGAAACCATGACTTTTTCAAAATCTGTAACAACATGCTTTAAGAAATACATAACAATTTCCGGACGCGCATCACGCTCAGAATACTGGTGGTTTGCATTGTTTGCAGTAGTGACAAATATCGGCGTTATCATTATAGAGATGAGCATCAATGGCATTGATTTCACCCGAACCAACAATCTTCAAATAATGGTGGATTATCCTGTTTCAACAGTGGTGGGTACTATACTTTTCCTGCCTAACTGGACCTCGCTTATACGCCGTTTACATGATACCGGACGCAGTGGCATGTGGATTTTGCTATATTTCCTACCCTTCATTGGCTTTTTGATCCTGATATTCATGCTCATCTTGCGCGGCACGCACGGTGCGAATATTTATGGCTCGGATCCATTATACGCCGAAAATGCAGCCCCTGAAATACCCCCCGAAGAACGCATAGTCTATGAGCAGGAAAAATCCGCCAGCCTGCGCGAGCTGCGCAATAGTCGCAAAAGTAGCATCGTTAAAGCGACCTATTCGCCGACAATAAAGCGCGAATAAAATTTCAATTATCACGTAGCATCACCGCCGAATCCGTCTTGCAGGGCAAGCATCTTCGGAGATGATGCTAGATTATATATTAAAACCGCCTATTCAGCCGCTGGTGCTTGGGTAAACACAATTCCGCATTTTTTGCGATCACTAACCTGCTCCAGCGCCTGCAATTCACCTTTCAAACGCGCGACTTCGCTGGCATTTTCATCATCTCCGCCAATGAAGAACAAGGCTGGCAAGAATAGAATTGCCCCAACAGCTACAGCCCCTGCATCACTTGAGGCTTGATCATCCTGCGCAGCGTTTGCCCGTGTCGCATAAACTGCAATGCTCCGTGCTTCTTTATCGATTTGTTTACAGGAATACCCACTATATTTGTCAGGTGACACATATGCTGCGGCAATATCTTCACTGCTATCTGCACATGCAAAAAGAAGTGGTGTAACCAGTGTTGCAACAAGAATATTTTTAAACATTTTATCTCTTATCCCTCGATTATTTATAATCCAGCCATTGTAATAATGGCTGTACCCGTAGGTTAAGGAATACATTAATAATTGCAACGTATTATGCTTTCAAAATTATAATCCGTATACTATTTTTGGTGGTTTTCACGCATATCGGTTTTTTTCGTCCCGCCGATAGCCAAGATAGGCAATCGTAGCAAAGATTGCGGCGTATCCGACAAGCCACAGGATACTTGCGTTCGGGACGACCTGAGCACCAGCGATGGCCCAGACGACCTCACCGGCGTGGCGGGTTGGCATATAGGGGGAAATTTTGGCGACAATATTTGGCAAAGATGCAGGGGGCATCCATAAACCGCCGACATAGGCGAGCGGTAGATACAGCATATTGGCAATGCCCACAGCCGATTTGGAGGTTGTCCAGTAGCCAAGCGCAACACCAAGCAAGGTGAACGGGATTGAAACCCCGACCGCCGCCAACAGCAGTTGGCCCAGCGCCCCTGCTCCAAGACTTGGCTGGGACAAGGCAAACCCGACCCCGATCACCAGCATGGCGGCCATCAGACTAAATACCAGCGCCGCAGATAATTGCGCCACCACCTGCGGACCTGTAGTGCCGGGCAACGTGCGCCGATAGCGTTCCCATTGGGTTTCGCGATCCTGCGCGATTGAAACACCAAACTGAAAAAATGCCACCCCGATCACGGCATAAATGGTAAAAGATGCCATCGCATAATCGGCCCGCGCGCCACTACCCCCTGCGCCAAACATCGCAAAAAGCATGGCCGGAAACAACAATGTTGGCAACCAGTAGGCAGGCACGCGAAACAGTGATTTCAGCCGCAGCACAGTAACCGTTCTATATACCTGCATCATTTTGCATGCTCCATGCGGCCAAGTTCCTCTATTGCGCCCTCCAGCGAGGCGACTTTGATTTCAAGGTCGCGAAAGGGGACGCCGCTTTGTACCAATGTACGCACCAGTGCATCAGCATCAGGGGTCACTATTTCAAAGCCGCCATCCAATATGCGCACTTCTGAAACGGGTGCCAAATCGGGCAGTTCTGATGCCAAAAACTGCACGGATTTTTGCCCTAACCGCGCCCTGATTTCCTCAACGCTACCTTGAATTTGCACATGCCCGTGGTCAATCAGACAAATATGGTCGGCAATGGTTTCAATCTCGTTTAGATGATGGGTGGTGATCAACAACGTGCCCCCCGCATCGCGAAACCTTTTTGCATAGTCCCAGAAATTTTTGCGTGCAACAGCATCCAGCCCGCTGGTCGGTTCATCCAAAAACACCAGTTTTCCGTTACCAGCAAAGGCCATAGCCAGCCCAAGACGGCGACGTTGCCCACCTGAAAGGCCGCCGGCATACCGCCCCTTCAGGCTTTCCAGCCCGAATTGCGCCATCAATTCTGCCGTTGGACGTGGATTTGGATAATGGGTGCGCACCATTTCCAGCAACTCACCAACCTTGAGATGGGGCGGAAAATCGCTATCCTGCGCCGTATACCCGGTCAGCAAGCGGGCGGCTTTACTGTCGGGCGCATGGCCGAAAATTTCAATTTTCCCCGTGTCCAGCGTGGACAAACCCAGCATCATATTGATTGCAGTAGATTTCCCCGCTCCGTTTGGTCCAAGCAGACAAAACGCTTGCCCTTGCTCTACCACCAACGCCAGATTGCGGATCGCTCGAACGGTACCAAAATTTTTATTCAAACCAAAAAGTGCAATTGCGGCTGGCATGAAAACTTCCTAACTCAGTAACTATACTCTTGATAAACTCGTTGGATATCCCCGCCCCATTCGCACCGAAACAGACGTTCCAGCTTTTTGGCCGGGGAATAGCCGCGATCCACGATTTCTTGCAGGGCGTTCAGGAAATGGGTTTCATCAGGGATCAGACCACCCGCGCCGGGTTTGGCGCGGGCTTTCAGGCCAGCTTCGGATATTTTTAAAACCTCGCGGGCAATATCCAGCACCTCGATCCCTTTGATGCGCGCTTGCAGGCCGTCCTTGGCCACATCAAAGCGCAACTGATCCCGCTCCTCGGCGTTCCAGTCCTTGCAAACATCCCAGGCTGCATCGAGTGCTGATTGATCGTACATCAGCCCCACCCAAAACGCGGGCAGTGCACAGATTTTGCGCCAAGGACCACCATCCGCACCACGCATTTCCATGTATTGCTTTACCCGTGCCTCGGGAAAAGCTGTGGTCAAATGGTCGGCCCAATCCGAGAGCGTCGGAATTTCACCGGGCAAGGCAGGCAATTTTCCGGCTATAAAATCCCGGAAAGACATGCCAAGCGCGTTGATATATTTTCCGTCGCGATAGACAAAATACATAGGTATATCAAGTGCATACTGCACCCACGCTTCAAACCCGAAACCATCTTCAAAGATAAATGGCACCATGCCGGTGCGCACATGATCGGTGTCTTGCCAGATGCGCGCGCGCCAGGATTGATAGCCAGTCAGCTTGCCCTCAAAAAATGGTGAATTGGCAAAAAGGGCTGTTGCAATAGGTTGCAAGGCAATGCCGGTGCGCATTTTTTGCGCCATATCTGCCTCGCTGGAAAAATCGAGATTCACCTGAATACAGGTCGTGCGATACATCATTTGCGTGCCATGCGTGCCCACAGATTCCATATGTGGCGTCATCAGTTTATAACGCCCCTTGGGCATCATCGGCATTTGTTCATGGGTCCATTCCGGGGCTGCTCCCATGCCAAAAAACTGCGCGCCGATTTTATCAGAAACCTGCTTTACCTCGTGCAAATGCACGTTGGTTTCATCACAAGTCTGGTGGATATTTTCCAACGGCGCGCCGGATAGCTCCAACTGCCCTCCCGGCTCCAGTGACACATTCGCGCCATCCTTGGTTAACCCGATCAGCTTGCCCGCTTCCTCAACCCCGGTCCAGCCGAATTCGTCGCGCAAACCTTCAAGGATCGCCTTGATAGACCGCACGCCTTCATAAGGAATGGGCAGTAATGTGTCTTTGCAATAGCCAAATTTTTCATGTTCGGTGCCAATGCGCCAATCGCTTTTGGGCTTGCACCCGGCGGCCATATATTCGGCCAATTGCGCATGGTGTTCGATCGGCCCACCGCCGGATTGAGGTATCGACATATTCGCACTCCCTTGTGTTTTTTTATAAAGGTAAGCAGCCCGCTAGAGGGGCGCAAGCCTTGGGGGGTGTTTTTCCCAAATCGTGAAGATTTCCGCCGTATCGGCCTCCATGGCCCGCAGGATTTTATCATAGCCCATGTGGGGCAAGGCCGCGAAAACCTCGATCAATTCGGCCGCTCCGTCGGCGGCCACCGGGATCACCAAAGAGCCACCGGCATGCCATAATATCCACGTGCGATCACCGCTGTCGCTGGGGCGCGTTGAAAGCTGGATACGGCGAATATCATCAAGCTCCACCGCCCCGCCACTATCCTGAGGGGCAAAATAGGTGATCGCGCGTTCGCGCACCTCGACGATCCCCGGGCCGCTGACGGCACGGCGCAGGCGGGCGCGCAGATAGGCGATGTATAACAAGCTGCCAACAGCCCCGGTAATGACCAGCCCGATCAGGCCTGAAATGATGCTCGATTGCGCAAAAGCCCGCCATAAAAGCCAAATTGCAAAGGCGAAAAGCACGGCGATAACGCCCGGTTCACGCCAACGGCGCAGGGTTTCAATGGCTTCGGGGCGAAAGAGCGGCATGGGGATCCTTTAGGCAAATATTGCGATAGTGTATCGGCCAACCTCACGAAAGCCAATGGCACGATAAGCCCGCGAGGCATGTTCGTTGGCGGAAAACAAAATCGCATCATTGACCCCGGATTTGCGCACCTCTAGCAGGTGCAATGCCACCGCAAGGCGCGCATATCCGCGTCTGCGATTTTCGGGCGGCGTATAAACACCCCCGATCTGCACAGCATCGGGCAGGACGGCATTAAACCCGGTCTGAGCAACAGGCGTGCCGCCAAGCATCAACACCCGTGAGCGATCTTTTTTAATGCGGTTAATAACATCATCGGTGCGCGTGTCTTGCCCCGCAACCCGCAACCCGGTTTCAAGGTCATAGGCATGCGCCCAGTCCGTTAAAAACGGCAGATCCGACATTTCTGTTTTGCGCAAAACCGCCGGGCCGATATTTGGCATAATCAGGTCTTTTAAAGACAGCGCAAACAACGGCTCGATATCATCCATCGTGGTTGGCGCATCAGATAGACCAAACGCCGTGCGAAAAATACCTGCCTGCTCGGCCGCGCCCAGCATCACAGAAAATTTCATGTCCTTTGGCAGCGCATCCCGCATATACGCCGCGATATCCGTCAAACCTTCATTGGCTTGCATCATCAAGGTGCCGTTATTGCCAACCGCGCCCACCCCGATAATTGCGCCGCCCTTTTCGCGCAAGAAATACCGCATGGCGAAATCATCTTTTTTGTTCCCGATCCCGTATTCCCGCAAATTGCTGCGCAGGAACATCGACGTCTGAAATCGCCGTTTCAAAAACGCCTCAAGACGCAGGCTGTCGTCGCGCATAGCTTCGCGGATTGTGATTTTCATCACCAATCCCCCAGCATACTTTGCCACAGGCTAATGGCCGTTACGGCTGCGGTATCTGCACGTAAAATCCGCGGCCCCAGAGTAACCGGCGTGACCTTGGGCATAGCGCGCAGTTTTTCCGCCTCTTTTGAGGAAAATCCACCCTCTGGCCCGATAAGTATCGCATATTTACGGCCCGTTTTTCCACCTAGAACCTCATGCATAGGGCGTGCAGATAGGCTTTCGTCACAAAATATCAGGCGGCGATCCTCGGGCCAGTCATTCAGCACTGTTTCCAGTTTTTCCGGCGCGCACACCTTGGGGATATAGGTGCCGCCACATTGTTCGCTCGCTTCCAGCGCATGGGCGCGCAGGCGGGCAATATTCAGGCGGTCCGTATTGGTGAAATCCGTGAGCACTGGCAGGATTCGTGCCACCCCCAGTTCAGTGGCTTTTTCAACGATAAACGCCGTGCGCGCCTTTTTGATTGGTGCAAACAGCAGCCACAGGTCCGGGGGCAGGCGCAACGGTGCGGTTTGTTTAATACACGCCAAATTCCCGCCACGCTTATTAGCACTGGTAACCTCGGCCAGCCATTCACCATCCACACCGTTAAAAACGCTGATATGCGCCCCGGTTTTCAGCCGCATCACGGCAAACAGGTAGTTCGATTGCTCTTTGTTCAGCACAATCCCTTGCGCCGCCCCCAAAGGTGCCTCTACAAATAGCCTGATTTTTGCGCGAACTGCCATGGTGTGCCTCTTATGAATTCAGATAATCATAGCCTCGAACCCGCCCCGGATGGAAGGGTTGCTGATGCAACCCGCCAAAATTGGGTGGATCGGTTTGCGCCGCGCGCCGCGCGCCCATACTTGCGCCTTGCGCGCGCTGACCGCCCTGCCGGCACATGGCTGTTATTGCTGCCGTGCTGGTGGAGCCTTGGGCTGGCCGTTGCTGCAGACCCTATGGGGGGGCGCCTAAACGACATATGGATTGCCATCGCCTGTGCCATTGGGGCGTTTTTGATGCGCGGTGCGGGCTGCACATGGAATGATATCTCGGATCGGGATATCGACGCAAAAGTCGCGCGCACCATGTCCCGCCCGCTACCATCGGGCCAAGTCACCACCAAACAGGCCGCCATCTGGCTGGTCGTGCAATTGGTGCTGGCCTTTGCCATTTTGCTAAGCTTCAACACCTTTACTATCGCACTGGGTATTGCCGCCCTCATCCCGGTGGCGATCTATCCGTTTGCCAAGCGTTTCACATGGTGGCCGCAGATGTTTTTGGGGGTGGCGTTCAACTGGGGGGCGTTGCTGGCATGGGCGGCGCACAGCGGCACGCTTGGCTGGCCACCTGTTCTGCTGTACCTCTCGGGCATTGCCTGGACGTTATTTTACGACACCATTTATGCCCATCAGGACAAAGACGACGACGCGCTGATCGGGGTCAAATCCACGGCCCGCCTGTTTGGCGACGCCACGCCGCGCTATTTATTTGCCTTTATGGTGCTGGCAACCTGTTTAATGGGACTAGCTATCATCATGGCTTTGCTGAAAGGCACGCCCATCGCGTTATTCACGGCCCTGCTGGCCCCTTGGGCGTTTGGCGCACATATGAGCTGGCAGATGCGCCAACTTGATATCGACAACCCTGATATCTGCCTTCGGCTGTTTCGTGCCAGCCGGGATACGGGGCTGATTGTCGCAGCTGTTCTTGGGGTGGCCGCATTGCTATAATCGCGCGTGATCAACGCTTGCCCCGCCACAATCCATGGCCTAAAACGCCGAAAGTTATAACTCGAGGTTCCATGCGTCCTGCCGCTCTTATATTTGTTGCCATTGGCTTTTTGCTAAGCGTTATAGCCGCCGGGTTTGTCGCCCATTTGGCAGTTATAAAGCTTGAGGATGCCACCCTGCGTGTTACAAAAACCGCGCTTGTGGCATCGGGACAAAACTGGGCTGATGTGCGCACCGATGGCACCTTGGTCTATCTGTCTGGCATTGCCCCTGATGAAAAGAAACGCATTCAGGCCTTTGATGCGATTGCTGGCGTAGTCTCTGTGCCGCGTATTCGCAACACGATGGAGGTCGAGGAAAGCATAGCTGCGCGCGCCCCAGATTTTGCGCTTGAAATCCTGCGCAACGGTCTTGATGTTTCCCTGATCGGGATCACACCACGTGAAGACATTGATATCATTCGCGCCGCCATTGAAGGGATTTTCGGGGTCACTCTGATCGATATGAAAGAAACCACCACATGGGATGCGCCTGCCGGCTGGCCAGAGGCGCTGGAATACGGGGCGGCAATCATGGCCCGCCTTGAGCGTGCCAAAATCAGCATTTTACCAGCGCAAGTCTCGGTTACAGCCGTAGTGAAAAGTGATGCTGATAAAATACTTCTAACCCGGACGTTAACAGATTTGCGCCCCGAAGGCGTAGAATTAACGATGGATATCACCGCGCCCCGGCCCATATTTTCACCCTATAACCTGACGTTTAACATGACCGATGCGGATAAAACCCTTCGATGCCACGCGCTCAGCGAAATTGGGATCAACATGATTTTGGGCGCAGCTAAGGTTGATACAGGGTGCGCAATCGGGCTGGGCGCACCAACTGATAATTGGTCAGAAGTTGCCGTGATGGGTATCAAGGCAGTTCAAAAAATGGGCGCTGGCACATTGGAAATGCAGGATTCCAGCATCACCATAACCGCCCCCGAAGGCTTTGATCCAGAGATTTTCACCACCATCACCTCGACGTTGCAAAAAGGTCTGCCGCAAGCCTATCTGCTGCGCGGGATCTTGCCCCAAAAACAGGTAATTGCCGATGACAGCCGACCGTTTTTCGATGCTACCCGTGCTGCGCAAGGAGATGTTGTGCTGGAGGGTGTCGCCATTGACGATATTTCCAAACGCACAGTGCAGACGTTTTCCAGGGCCAAATTCGGTTTTCAATCTGTTAGCGACAACACCCATATCGCCAGTTTCGCACCCCACGGCTGGACCGCGCGCCAACTGGTCGCCATTGAGGTGCTTTCACTGCTAAACGAGGGAAAAATTGCCGTCACCGAAGACACGGTTGTCGTGACCGGCAAAGGACAGGTTTTAAACCTTAAGTCCACGATTTTAAGCATGCTGGAATCCGGGTTTGGCGCGGACGTCCATATAACCATAAATGTCGAGGAAATCGCCCCGCCTCCGGTTGAGCTTATCTTGCCCGACACGCAGGAATGCGTTGATGAAATCGCTGCGTTATTACTGGAAAATCCGATTATGTTTGCGCCGTCTTCGGCGGTGATAAAACTGACCTCGGAAAAGACCATCCGCCAGATAGCCATGATCCTTAACCGCTGTCAGCACGCCTATTTCGAAATTGGCGGGCATACGGACAGTCAGGGGCGCGAAGAGATGAACAAAAACCTAAGCCAAAACCGTGCTGACGCCGTGCTTGATGCGTTGCTCGCGCGCAATATGCTTTTGGGTGGAATCGCGGCCGTTGGGTATGGCGAGAGCCAGCCAATTGCGGATAATGAAACCGAAGAGGGGCGCCTTGCAAACCGCCGTATTGCCTTTAAATTTCTGGAAAACCCGCCCGAAATCCTGACAGAAGACGGGTTTACATACGTGGAAATCGGCCCTGTGCGCCGCCCGGAAAACCTGCATATAATTATCCCGCAAACACCTGTGGAGGAAACAGATGGGTCAAACTGATCTGACATTAATTATCGGCTCGGCCCTTATGGTCGCGGTTGTTATCGGCTGGATTTTACGCTGGTTTTTTGACCGTATGAACACCACCGGCCCGATGGCCTCATCAGAGGTGACGGCCCGCATGCGTGCCGCCGAAGCGGCCCAGAGCGAGCTGGAAACACAGTTGTGCCAAGCTCAAAGCGATGCGCGCAACGTCGAGATGCGCCTTCAGGCCGAGCTTGATGCGGCAATGGACGGGCTTGGGGCTGCACGTCGTGAGGCGGAGTCCTGGCGCTCGGAAACCGAGGCCTGGCGCCATGAAGTTGAAGAAATTCGCGATGAACAGGATAATTAGGACCAACGCTTAAGCGCATCCAAATCCGCATCCTGCGCATCCACCCATTTACCGCCCCCCGGCGTGCCTTCTTTTTTCCAGAACGGCGCCTCGGATTTCAGATAATCCATAATAAATTCAGCCGCTTCAAAGGCATCTTTGCGATGCGGGGCTGCCACTGCCACCAGCACAATCTGCGCGCCCACCGGCAGTTTTCCATAGCGGTGGATGATGCGGCTTGCCTGCAATTTCCAGCGCGTATTGGCCTTGGTTTCGATCATATCCAACGCGTATTCGGTCATGCCCGGATAATGTTCCAGTTCCAAATCCGTGATCGTCTCTTGACCAGCCGTATCGCGCACCAAGCCTGTGAACGTCACAAGCGCGCCAATATCCTTGCGTCCAGCCGTCAGCGTTGCAATCTCTGTGGCAATATCAAAATCCTGTTCCTGAACACTGACCGACATTCAACCCCCCGTCATGGGAGGGAAAAACGCAACCTCGCGCACCCCGGCAAGGGGCGCATCAAGATCACTAAGTTGCTGGTCAAGTGCCACCCGCACGGCCCGCATATCGCAAAAGGCCAGATCGTAACGCGGGTCTTTACGGCGCAATTCTGCAACCAGATCAGCCACAGTTATCGCCGTGCTTTCCAGCTCTTCGCGCGGCACGCCGATGCGTTCGCGCAACCAGGCAAAATAGAGGATTTGCATCAGGTTGCCTCATCCAGATAGGGCATGGATTTACGCAAATAATCAATTCCGGTCAGCAAGGTCAGCCCGGCTGCAAGCCAAATCAACACCAGTCCGGCGATATTAACAAACGAATAAGATTGATAGAGCATATAGAGGTTTCCCTCACCCTCGATCTCGCCGAGCATCACTTGTAAAGCGTACTGCTCTTCCATCGCGAAAGAATTTGCCGTTACGTAAATTCCCAGCATATGGGTCAATAAAACTGCGGCAATGGCGATCATCTGCACAGCAGTTTTCCATTTCGCCAGTTTAGTCACCTGCAATTTACCAGCTTTGGCCCCCAAAAATTCCCGCAAACCAGACACGAAAATCTCACGGAACAGAATGATTGTCACCGGGATTAAAAACAACGGATCAAAGCCCGTAAACAGCATCACGACAAGCAGCGACAGCACCACCATCACCTTGTCGGCAATCGGGTCAAGCATCCGCCCAAAGCCGCTTATCTGGTTCCATTTTCGCGCAAAATATCCATCAAAATAATCGGTCAACGAGGCCGTAACAAACAACACAAGCGCTACCCAATCAGCAAATGGACTGGGAAACAAAATATAGGCCAGCGGCACGCAAGGGGCGGCAAACAACCGCCCGACGGTCAAGATATTTGGCAAGGTCCAGCGCATAGTTACTCCCGTTCATTCAATTCCTTGTAGCGCCTTATTCGCCGCTGTGAAAGAACCCATATATAGTTTCTGCCATCGCATCTGAAATGCCGTCAACTGCCTTTAAATCGGCCAATCCTGCGCGTGCCGCGGCCTTTGCTGAGCCAAAATGCGCCAATAAGGCCCGTTTGCGCGTCGCCCCGACGCCCGGCACATCATCCAGCGGCGTGGCTCCGATAGCTTTAGCGCGTTTCTGGCGGTGCGCACCAATGGCAAACCGGTGGGCTTCGTCGCGCAAACGTTGCATAAAATACAACACCGGATCACGGTGGGGCAGAGAAAACGGGCGCCGCCCCGGCATATGAAACTCTTCCTTGCCCGCATCGCGATCTTCGCCTTTGGCCACCGCAATCACATGCACGCCCTTTACCCCCAAATCCCCAAGCGCCGTCATCGTCGCCGAGAGCTGCCCTGCCCCGCCATCAATCAACAGCACATCGGGCCACAAGTCCGTTTTGCGTGCCGGATCTTCTTTTATCAGGCGGCTAAAGCGACGCTCCAAAACTTCTCGCATCATGCCAAAATCATCGCCCGGACTAAGGGCGGTATTTTTGATATTAAACTTGCGATAACTGGATTTCATCCACCCCTCCGGCCCCGCGACAACCATGCCACCGACGGCATTGGTGCCGGAAATATGGCTGTTGTCGTAAACCTCGATCCGCTGGGGCGTTGCATCAAGATTAAACGCTTTAGCCAGCCCTTCCAATAGGCGCGCTTGGGTTGCGGTTTCCGACATTTTGCGCGCCAAAGCCTCACGGGCATTGCGTGTAGCGGCATCAACAAGATTGCGCCGCTCGCCACGTTTGGGCAGCACCAGCACCACTTTTCGCCCCAGTTTGGTAGTTAACGCATCTTCCAAAAGGTCAATATTTTCAATGTCATGACTAAGTAATAACAGACGCGGCGGGGTTTTATTGCCGTAAAACTGCCCGATGAATGCTTCTAGGATTTCTGCAGGCTCGGCCCCAGATCCGGTGCGCGGATAATAGGCGCGGTTGCCCCAGTTTTGGTTGGCGCGGATGAAAAATACCTGCACACAAGCCTGCCCGCCCTCTTGATAAAGCGCAATAACATCGGCCTCGGACACCGTTTGCGGATTTATCCCCTGACTTGATTGCACTGCCGTCAGCGCATGTATGCGATCGCGCAGCGCCCCGGCTTTTTCAAACTCCAATGCCGCACTGGCCACCGCCATTTGTTTGGCAAGGTTTTCCTGAATTTTGGTCGATTTTCCAGACAGAAAATCCATCGCCTCACGCACGGTATCAGCGTATTCCACCTGACTTATCCGCGCCACACAAGGCGCTGAGCATCTCTTGATCTGGTATTGCAGACACGGACGTGAGCGTGCATCAAATATTGAATCCGCGCAATTTCGCAGTAAAAACACCTTTTGCAAGTGATGCAATGTGCGATTAACCGATCCTGCCGAGGCGAACGGGCCAAAATACTTGCCTTTGCCTTTTTTGGCCCCGCGATGTTTTTTAGCCAGCGGGAATTTATGCGTGGTACTAACATAAATATTGGGGAAACTTTTATCATCACGCAGCAGCACATTATAGCGCGGCTTAAGCTGTTTGATCAGATTTTGTTCCAGCAACAAGGCCTCGGTTTCGGTTTCTGTGGTCAAAAACATCATCTGCGCGGTCGCAGAAATCATGCGCCCGATGCGTGCGGTGTGCCCGCTCTGACGCGCGTAATTTGCGACCCGTTTCTTCAGATTGCGCGCCTTACCCACATAAAGCACCGCCCCCTCTTTATCGAGCATACGATAAACCCCGGGGCTGTTATCCAAGGTTTTCAGATAGTTCTGAATAACTTTGAAACCAAGGGTCGGGCTTTTATCGTTAAGGGCGGTGCCCTCTTCGGAAAAGCTGTGATCTGGATGTTGCTCTGACAATTTTTCGCCCATTCCCGCGCCTAGACTGATTCTTAAGGTGCTGCATTGTTCGATAGCATATTTCAAGGAAAAACCTGTCCACTATTCCTGTGGATAAGTCTGTTGGTAAAATTGTTAACTTTCGGTTTTTCCTTGCAAAACATGGGGGTTAAGCGTATTGCCCAAAAAATAGGCACCGCGGCAACCTACTGATTTATATGAATTTATTTATTGTGCTGCGATGGAATCTTAAACACCTTAACAGAATCATACCGAAATTGTGTCAGAATTGTGTCAAGTGGAAAACTACGATTACATCGTAAAAAAATTATGCTATGTTTACCTAATGTTATGATGGGAAAGTTCACTCAACCCCGAGCACGTCCGGTGTTTTCCAGGCCAGATGTTGGCCACCATCCAAGCAAAATAATTGCCCGGTCAACCCGTTCACATCAAGTATGAAATCCAGCGTTTTACAGATTTCAGCGGGGTCTGAGCCTCGTTCCAAAATCGTGGCTTTGCGCTGGGTGGCAAAATGACTGACACTTTGACGTGTGCCTTGCATCGTCGGCCCCGGGCCAATGGCATTCACCCGAATATCCGGCCCCAAAAACTGCGCTGCCGTCTGGGTGAAAGCCCAAAGTGCCGCCTTGGCGATTGTATATGTTGCAAATTCCGGCGTCAGTTTTCGTACCCGCATGTCGATCATGTTGACCACACAGGCCTCGGCCACCGGCTCGTCGTTTTCATCCCGTCTGGCTTTGGGCGCTTGTGCCGCAAAAGCTTGTGTTAAAAAAAACGGTGCCCGCAGGTTTGAATTGATATGCCGATCCCAGCTTTCAGCCGTGGCACTGCCCAGATTATCATATTCAAAGATTGAGGCATTGTTAATCAACAGATTCAACGGCGCACCAATGGCCTTAACCGCGCGCGGGATCAAATCCTCAACCGCGCTCAAATCAAGCAAATCCGCCTGCACGACCGCCGCTTTCACCCCCAATGCGCGGGCCTGCGCAGCTGTATCTTTGGCGGCATCTGCACTGCTGGCATAATGGATCACAACGTCGTAACCACGCGCCGCAAGATGCAGCACCATCGCGCGCCCAAGACGTGCAGCCCCCCCTGTTATCAAGGCTGTTTTGCGCATGATACCCTCCGGTTAATGTAGCAACGCGCCGATATATCCGACATAGGCTGCAAGGAATACAATTCCCCATATGCGCGATAGTTTCAACCGGAAAAACACGAATAAGGCGAGCAATGCAGATGCACCAAACATAATCCACAAATCAACATTCAGGAATATTGCCGAAATCTCAAGCGGGCCAAAAAAGCTGGCAACCCCCATAATTGCCAACAGGTTAAACATGTTTGAGCCAATGACATTACCCAGCGCCACATCGGCCTGACGCCGATAAGCCGCAGCAACTGTCGTCGCCAATTCCGGCAACGAGGTGCCAATAGCAACGAGGGTCAGCCCGATCACTTCTTGGGCAATCCCGTAATCTTTCGCGATATTCAGCGCCCCTTCGATCAATACACTGGCACCAAACGGCAGGCCGATCAACCCGAGCGACATATATCCCAGCATTGTCCAAACCGGCATATTGGGGTCGGTATCTTCAATCTCGGACAGCTCCTCAGCGGTGAGCTTATCAAGGCATTTACCTTTGCGTGAACGGCGCGCCAGAATAATTGCATCCGTCAGCATCACCATTAAAAGTATAAGTAATATAACGCCTTGCCAGATATAAAGCGGCCCAAGATAACAAAGGGCGATAAAAATTGCCGAGGCCGCCATCATCTGAAGGTAACTGCGCCGCGTGTCACAAGTGGCCGTGTCCATCGTGAACAACAACGCCGGCACACCCAGTACCAGCAGCACATTGGCCGTGTTCGAGCCCACAACATTACCGAGCGCAATTCCCGGCGCGCCGGCCATGGCGGATTGTATGGCGATCAAAAGTTCAGGGGCAGATGTGCCAAACCCTACGATCGTGAAACTGACGATCAGGGCCGGCACCCCAAGACGCAGGCTAAGCGCAACCGCACCTTTTACCAGAAAATCCCCGGCGAACAGCAGCACAACCAAACCCAAAACAACCAGCCCTATATCCATGAATGCTCCCGGTTTCTATGGTTTCGGTTTTGTGCAGACACACGGCGTTTTGCCGATCAGAAAGCTGCCGCAAGAGGTGCATTTTTTTCCGTTACGTGCCCGGATCTTTGGCACACGCAGTTTACCAAACATGCCCAGTGCCAGAATCGCGATCAGAAAAAGAGAGATAACCTTTATCATATCAAACCCTTACAGCCCGAACCGGGACCAGTAAAGCCGATCCTCTACATCGCCGATCAGGCTAGCCGCCGCAGGGGCACCAAAACGGCTGAACAGGGATTTCTTTTGACTGTGTACAGGCAGGCGCACATCCTCGCCAAACAGCTCTTTCATCTTGGGAATAAGATGGGCCACGCCATCGACCAAACCTTTGTCAATCGCCTGTGCGCCCACCCAGATTTCGCCGGTAAAGAGGTTTTCTTTGGACAAGCGCGCACCCCGGCGCGATGTTACCTGATTGATAAAATTATCATGAATAACCTTCTGCAAGGCCTTGATACGCTTGATATCTTCGGGTTTTTCGGGGCGAAACGGATCGAGCATCGATTTATCTTCACCGGCTGTATAAACCCGCCGTTCTACCCCTTGGCGGCTCATGGCCTCATGGAAACCGAAAGACGCGGAAATCACGCCGATTGAACCGATAATGGAATTATTATCGACAAAAATCTCATCCGCTGCTGTTGCCAGCCAATACCCCCCCGAGGCCGCGACGTCCTCACAAAACGCATAGACTTTGATGTCTTTTTCATCGGCCAGCCGCCGAATACGCGCCGCAATCAACGCCGATTGCGTGGGCGAGCCACCTGGGGAGTTGATCACCAGCGCCACCGCTTTGGGCTTGCCTTTGGCAAATGCGCGCTCAATTACACCAGCCATCGCCGCATCGTTCAGGCCCGGACCACCAAAACGACTGCCACCACCGATTACACCGTTCAGGCGGATAACCGGCACGCTCGGTTTGGATTTAAATATCTTCATAATTTTTTTCATATCTCAGATGTAGGCAGCAAGGCATCCCAACACAAGGGAAATGCGTATTTCGCTTGACCTTAGCTATCCCGCTTGGCCTAAATGGCACGAGATTAACATAAGGAAACACCATGGCGACGCCTTTGGCTGGCATAAAAGTTCTGGAACTGGCCCGCGTGCTGGCCGGCCCTTGGGCGGGGCAGACACTTGCGGATTTAGGGGCCAATGTAATCAAGGTGGAATCGCCCATGGGCGACGAAACGCGGGGCTGGGGCGAACCAGTAGATGACGATAGCGCAGCGGCTTATTTTCATAGTTGCAACCGCGGAAAACGTGCCATCGCGCTGGATTTTCGCGACCCTGACGATTTGGCCTTAGTTCAGCAGCTTGCCCGTGAAGCCGATATAATTATCGAGAACTTCAAGGTTGGAGGACTGGCGAAATTCGGGTTGGATTACAACAATTTGCGCACCCAAAACCCCGCGTTAATTTATTGTTCTATCACCGGCTTTGGGCAAACTGGCCCCTATGCACACCGCGCGGGCTATGATTTCATCATTCAGGCAATGTCGGGCATCATGGATATCACCGGCACGCCCGATGGTCCGCCCATTAAACCGGGTGTGGCTTATGCCGATATTTTTACTGGCGTTTACAGTGTTATTGCCATTCAGGCAGCACTGCTGGCGCGCAATAAAACCGGCAAAGGGCAGCATATCGATATGGCCCTGCTTGATTGCCAAATCGGCGTGCTTGCCAATCAGGCCAGCACCTATCTGATTAGCGGGGATCAGCCCAAACGCATGGGTAACGCGCACCCCAGCATCGTGCCTTATCAAGTATTTGACGCCAGCGATGCACCTTTTGTTATTGCGTGCGGCAATGACGGGCAGTTTAGGCAACTCTGCGAGGCTTTTGGCGTGCGCTATCACAAAGATCACAGGTTTTTGACCAATAAAGACCGCCTGAAACACCGTGTAGAACTGATCACGTTACTGTCCGGCCTTCTGGCTAAAATACCCCGCGATACCATCCTTGATAAACTGGAGTCCGCCAACGTCCCCGCTGGCCCGATCAACACTATTGCCGAGGCTTTTAACGATCCGCAAACCCGGCACCGCGGCATGAAAATCCAGCAAGGTGCCCACAGTGGTTTGCGCAACCCTATCCGGTTTTCAGACCTTGATCTTACGATGGATATGGCCCCGCCAAGCTTGAATGCAGATGACATTGAAATTAGGAAAAACTTATGGAATACAGACGATTAGGACGCAGTGATGTAATGGTCAGCCCGCTTTGCCTTGGCTCTATGCTTTGGGGTGCGCTGGAATTCGAGGCTGAAGCACATGGGCAAATTGACATGGCGCTAGCGCACGGTGTCAATTTTATCGACACTGCCGAGCTGTACCCGGTCGCGCCTCTCAGTGCTGAAACCCAAGGGCGCTCAGAGGAGATTATCGGCACGTGGTTTAGCAAAACCGGACGCCGCCAGGATGTTATTCTAGCTACTAAAGTTGCTGGTATTGGCAACACTAACGTGCGTGAGCGCGACGGAGCTGGCATTTCCCCAAAAATCATACGTGAGGCTGTTGAAAACAGTCTTGAACGCCTGCAAACCGACTATATTGACCTCTATCAACTACACTGGCCAAACCGACCGACGTATCATTTTCGCGGAAATTGGAATTACAGCGACATCCAAAAAGATAGCGCACAAATACGCGATCATATGACGGAGTGCCTGCAAACCTTGCAAAAATTGGTGGAGGAGGGGAAAATCTGCCATATAGGCACCTCAAACGAGACCTGTTGGGGCATGGGCCAATATTTGGATATCGCCAGCGCCAATGATTTGCCGCGCATGGTTTCGATCCAGAATGAATACAGCCTGATGTGCCGCCATTTTGATCTTGATATGGCTGAACTGGGCATAAAAGAAGACGTGGGCCTGCTGGCCTATTCGCCGCTTGCCGCCGGAATTTTATCAGGGAAATATCAAGGCGATATTACCCCCAAAGGCTCGCGGCGTAACTTTTCTGCGGATATCGGCGGGCGCCTGAACCCCCACGCCTACCCGGCGGTCGATGCCTATCTGGAAGTGGCCCGCAAACATGGGCTTGATGTCTGTCAAATGGCGCTGGCATGGGCAATGCAACGCCCGTTTATGACCTCGGTGATATTTGGTGTGCGCACACCAAAACAGCTGGAAAGCGCCCTGAAATCCGCCGATCTACACCTGTCAGAGGCCGTTTTAGAGGATATCCAAACCGTATACCGCCAACATCCCATGCCTTTCTAGCCTATATATTTGTT
>CAYSAZ010000007.1:14781-47999 GCA_964429065.1 uncultured Rhodobacterales bacterium | reverse complement strand
TTCTTTTCTGTCCAATCCATGGGCGCGCGATAATGCGTGCTCAGCAGCACAAACCTTATCACTTCCCCCGATATCCCCTGCTCCAATAAATCCCGCACCGTAAAGAAATTGCCCAAGGATTTGGACATTTTCTTGCCCTCGACCTGCAACATTTCATTGTGCACCCAGTAGTTCGCAAAATCCCCCGAGGGGGTAGCGCAGCTGCTTTGGGCGATCTCGTTTTCGTGGTGGGGAAACTGTAAATCCAGCCCACCACCGTGGATATCAAAACTTTCGCCCAGCAAATCCAGCGCCATCGCCGAACACTCAATATGCCAGCCCGGACGGCCAAACCCCCACGGGCTATCCCAGCCCGGCTGATCCCCGCTTGAGGGTTTCCAGAGCACAAAATCCATTGGATCACGTTTGTAATCCGCCACTTCAACCCGCGCGCCCGCCCGCATATCCGACAGCTTTCGCCCCGACAGCGCCCCATATGCCTCGTAAGAATTCACATCAAACAGCACGTGGCCCTCAGCGGCATAGGCGTGGCTCTTGTCAATCAGGGTCTGGATCATGGCGACCATTGGCCCGATATACTCGGTTGCCCGTGGTTCATGATCAGGGCGCAGCGCCCCGAGCGCGTCCATATCCTGACGATACCAGTCGATAGTTTCGTCGGTAATACTGCGAATATCGCGCCCCGTTTCAGCAGCCTTGGCGTTGATTTTATCATCCACATCCGTAAAATTACGCACATAGGTGACCTTGCCATTATAGACATGCTTGAGCAGCCGATAGAGCACATCAAACACCACCACCGGGCGCGCATTGCCGATATGGGCGCGATCATACACCGTTGGACCACACACATACATGCGCAGATTATCGGCATCAATCGGCACAAAAACCTCTTTGCGGCGGGTCTTGGTGTTATAGAGCTTTATCTCGGTCATAGGCTTTCCAAACGGTTTTTTCCCGTGGCGGGCCTAGCATTTTGATCAGGGATTGAAAACACAAGAACGCGCCACAGACGATGTCAGTGGATAATGCAAATCTCAATAATGCAAATTGTGTTTTTCATGAGATACTTGTGCCAGCAAGCGATGCCCAGGTCAAGCCCGTTGATTTCCTTGCTGATTTCGGGGCATGTGCGGGGGATAACGCACATATACCCTAAACTACTAACCTAGTTTAGTAGTTTAGGGTATTTCCAGTAATATACTGTAATCGCAATGCATTTTGGATTTCACAAACGTTAATACCAAAAATATGGCGCACAAGTTTGTCCCGCTTGCCCAATCGCGTGTCCACTAGAAATTCACCTTGCTCTATTACAGGCAAACTGGCAATTTCGGGGAAATTTTGGGGATAAGCATGAAATTATCAGAATACACGAAATGGAGCGCCCGGGCGACGGATTGGGCCGCGCATTATTTTTCTACCCTGCGTGATCAACCCGTGCGCGCACAGGTAAAACCTGGCGATATTTTAGCAAAATTACCCCTAACCCCGCCCGAGCGACCCGAAACCATGGAGACAATTTTCGCGGATTTTGAACGCATCGTGCCAAAGGGCATGACCCACTGGCAGCACCCCCGGTTTTTCGCCTATTTTCCCGCCAACGCCGCCCCTGCCAGCATGATTGCCGAGCAATTAACCGCTGCAATGGCGGCTAATGCGTTGTTATGGCAGACATCTCCGGCTGCGACGGAAATGGAGCAACGCATGATTGACTGGCTGCGCCATGCGCTTGGTCTGCCCGCCGGATTTAGCGGTGTCATCCAAGATAGCGCCACCTCTGCCACGCTTTGCGCGATCCTAACCATGCGCGAACGCGCCCTTGATTGGCGCGGGATTTCATCGGGGGTGGCAGGCGCGCCCCAAACCCGGATTTACGCCAGCGCCCAGACCCATAGTTCCATTGATAAAGGGGTTTGGGTGGCCGGGATCGGGCAGGATAATCTGGTTAAAATCCCAACAGATGCACAATTTTCCATGCGCCCCGATGCCCTGCGCGCCGCGATTATAGCGGACCGGGCTGCCGGTATGTTGCCTGCAGGGATTGTGATTTGTGTTGGCGGTACGGGAATCGGGGCTTCGGATAATGTCCGTGAAATCATTGCCATTGCGCAGGCCGAAAACCTTTACACCCATGTGGATGCAGCTTGGGCCGGCTCGGCGATGATCTGTCCTGAGTTGCGCGGGATTTGGGATGGGGTTGAGGGCGCGGATAGTATCGTTTTCAACCCGCATAAATGGCTGGGCGCGCATTTTGACTGCTCGGTGCAGTTTTTGGCGGATCCGGCGCCGCAATTGCGCACACTTGGCCTGCGCCCCGATTATTTACAAACGCTTGGTCAATCCGAAGTAGTGAATTTCAACGAATGGACCATCCCGCTGGGCCGCCGTTTTCGCGCCCTAAAGCTGTGGTTTTTGTTGCGCGCCTATGGGATGCATGGTCTGCGCACCCGCATTCGCAACCATATAAAATGGGCCAATGAGGCCGCTGAGCGCATCAGCGCCCTACCCGGTTTTCGCCTGACCAGCCCACGTAATTTGTCGCTGTTCACCTTTCAATACGCCAAAGACGCTCAAGAACCCAATGCCACCACCCGCGCCCTTTTAGAGGCCGTGAACAATGACGGGCGCATATATCTGACCCAAACCATGCATGAGGGTTTGTTCGTAATCCGCATGCAGGTCGGACAATTTGATTGCACCCGCGATGATGTCATGCTGGCAGTGGATGTCTTGCACGAGCTATCCCAAGGTCTTTAATCCCTGATTAATGCGGCAATATCTTTGCACACCAGCGCAGGTGAAACCGGGTTGAAATCTTTGTCCAAGGCATTGTTTGCATTGTCAAAAATATAATGCAGCCATGGTAGGCCAGCAGCAAGTCCGGAAATCGGCACAACGTATGAACGGGTCATATGCATCTGTGTGCGATAGGCACAAAGAACGCTGTCACCGATCTGGCATCGCTGGCCAGGCGCTGGTTCAAACTGCATATGATAATCGATATCCTGATGCACATCATGGCGATATTCCACCCGGTTATTGCGCGCATCCTGCCAATTAGCCCCCACCAGCCCCTCGATCTTATCGCCGTAAGCCGTGTGATAAACCCCGCCCCCGTATGCATAGGCGCGGCCCGCGTAAAAATGTGAAATTTCGCTTATATAAACAAACGCCGTGCGTTCGGCCAAATCATTACGAAACGCGTTGTTTGGCACTGTCCCGAGCAGGGCATTACCCGGCTCTACATGCGTTGCTCCATAGCGTTTTAAAAGCGCCATATCCGCACTGGATGTATTGCCCGGCGCATTAATCTGCAGAACCTCAATCCCAAGAGCACGCAATTGTTCAGCCGCGCGGATGATCGTGTGCATGTTTGGTGTGATCTCAACCTGCTCGGTCGCGGTTTCATTGTAGCGCAAACATGGAAACGCCGTTACCCCGATCAACCTGACATTTGGCATGGCTTTTAGGGCTGCAACCAACGCCGGAATTTCAGCCTCGCTAAACCCGCCTTCCTGACCATCAAAAAACACGTCCCCTGGCGCATAAACCCTGATCAGCAGGTCCTGTGTGATCCCAAGTTCTGCCGCCGCCCGATCAATCCAGCGCGCATGTTCTGCGTTATAAATGGTGATCACTTCAGGGCGCATGGCAACGACTTGCGCCATCTGGTGTTTGGGTATCTGGTTAAGATGCCCCGCGTGCCCCAGTGGCAGCCCATAGCGCGCCGCGTGCAAACAACAGGTAGCATCAACCGCAACGATCTTGTGCAGACCCTGTGCCAATGCAATCGCATTGATATATGGGTTCCGGTTATGTTGTTTGGACATCAGATATGTGGTCAAGCCTTCTGCACGCGCCGCCTTGGCCAGCGCAGCGGCATTCTGGGCGATCGCATCAAGATCAATCACCCAAGTATTGGCCGGTATCAGACCCTTTTGGTGCATTTCCAGTGCGGCCTGACATAACGCCGGGCTTCTTTCTAAGACATGATCCAGATACATCGCTGCACGCTCACCCTCAAAATATTGAAATATATTATTGCGAAATGCTACTATCGCTTATTAGCGATGCGCAATACAATACCCCGGATAAGTATACGCAGATTATAAGGAAACTATCATGTCGAGCTGCACATATTTCACCCCCAAAGGCGGCCTGCCTTCGCAAAATGCGCTTATGAGTGATCGTGCGGTATTTACCGAAAGCTACGCGGTCATCCCAAAAGGTGTGATGCAAGATATCGTCACCAGCCGTCTGCCCGGATGGAGCCATAGCCGCACATGGATTTTGGCGCGCCCGCTAAGCGGTTTCGCTGAAACTTTTGCGCAATACATCATGGAACTGGCACCCGGTGGGGGCAGTGACACCCCTGAACCCGACCCCAATGCCGAGGGCGTTATTTTTGTAACCGACGGTATATTGGCTCTGACCCTCAATGGTACAAGCTATGAAATGCAGCCCGGCGGCTATGCCTATATCCCCCCTGCCAGTGGCTGGAGTGTCACAAATTCGAGCGTTGAGAATGTAACCTTTCACTGGATTCGTAAATCTTACGTTCAGGCTGATAATATCGCTCTGCCCGAAGCTTTCGTGACCAATGAACAGGATATCACCACACAAGAGATGCCCGGCACAGATGGGGCCTGGGCCACCACCCGTTTTGTTGATCCCGATGATATGCGCCATGATATGCACGTCAATATCGTGACCTTTCAGCCCGGCGGCACCATTCCGTTTGCTGAAACCCATGTGATGGAACACGGGCTTTTTGTGTTGCAGGGCAAGGCCGTGTATCGGCTGAATTCTGACTGGGTTGAGGTCGAGGCCGGGGATTTCATCTGGCTGCGCGCCTTTTGCCCGCAAGCCTGTTACGCCGGTGGCCCGGGGCCGTTCCGCTATCTTTTGTACAAAGATGTGAACCGCCATGCGTGCCTTGGCAGTTTTCTGAAATAGATGACCCCGCTGAAACCCATTCCGCTGACGGCTAAGGCTTTCGCACCGTTTGGCGATGTGGTTGCCCTGCAAGGCACACCCGATTTCATGATCAATAACGGTATGTGCGCGCGTCATCACGATCTGGCGGACATGGATTTTGCGGATGGACGTGCCGGTATCAGCCTCTTTTATGGCCAACCCTATGCGTTGCCCATGACCCTCAAGATGATGGAGCGCCACCCCCTCGGCTCGCAAGCCTTTATCCCGCTGTCAGCCGAACCGTTTCTGGTGATTGTAGCCACAGATGACGATAACCACCCGATCACACCTTTGGTATTTTTGACAAATGGTGCGCAGGGTGTGAATTATCACCGCAACATCTGGCACGGCGTGCTAACCCCGCTAAAACAACCACAGGTGTTTGCTGTGATTGATCGGATTGGCGGCAGCGATAACCTTGTCGAGCATCATTTCGACACCCCATTCAGCATCAATATCTAGCCCCGAATCCGCGCATTCACTTGACGTTACGTAAATATCCGGACGCCCGAAACCGTTGTGTGAAATTCTAAAAATCTGTTAAATTACTCCGTATTTTGCGAAAAATATCGGAATATGCCGATTTATACGCCAAATTTGTTGACCAAACGGTCCACGAGGCCATAGCCTTAACCCAATAATAATAAATCCGGAGGGAAGTATGAACATGTTTATAAAATCCACCGCCATTGCACTATTGGCGAGCACAACCATAGCGCATGCTGGCGGGCTTGACCGTTCGGGGCAGAAAATCGGAATTCTGTTTGAAGAGGGCACATATGGCGAGCTGTCTTTTGGCTATGTCATGCCCAAAATAGATGTAACCGGACCTGTACCTGCGCAAAATTCGCCCAACGTCGCCCAAAGCTATTTTGCGGCCGCGCTTGGGTATAAGGCAGACTACAGCAACTCTGTATCCTGGGCCTTGATCATTGATCAGCCATACGGCGCTAACGTCGATTATGTCGGCGGCGCATTAGACGGCGCGTTTGCCGATGTGAGTTCTGTTGCGATTACCGGGCTGGCCAAATATAAATTTACCGATAATATCAGCGTATACGGCGGGCTGCGCGCCCAAAACGTCGGGGCTGTGGTGGTTCCTCTGCCTGCGCCGCGCACGTATCTGGCCAATACCTGGGGGTTTGGCTATGTTATCGGTGCCGCATACGAGGTGCCCTCGATTGCCCTGCGTGCGGCCCTTACGTATCACTCAGAGGTCACCCATAACATGGCCACAACTGGTGGGCTCGGGGCTGGGACAACCACCATCGTCACACCCCAAGCCATCAGTCTGGATTTTCAGACCGGCATCATGGCTGACACGTTGCTTATGGCTTCGGTGCGTTGGGCAGAGTGGAGCAGAACAACCATCACACCGCCAAATTTTCCGGGCAGTATTGTTGATATGACGGATTCAACCACCTATTCCATCGGTATCGGGCGGCGGTTTTCGGAGCAACTATCCGCCGCACTGAGCATCGGCTATGAGGCCCCCAAAGGGGATCCCGTCAGCCCGCTTAGCCCGACAGACGGCTATATCAGTGTCACCCTTGGTGGCAGCTATAAAACCGGCCCTTATAAATTTACAGCCGGTGTCAGCTATGTCGTGCCGGGCAATGCAACCTTAACAGCCGGACCATTCACTACTGCAAATAACAGTGCGATTGGTGTTGGCTTTAAGATTGGGCGCAGTTTTTGATATTACAAATCATCCCCTAAGTATTAAGATTTCTGGCGCGCCATTTTTGCGCCAGAAAAAATAACCCACCCACGAAGCCAGATAGAATTGCCATGGTTAGCCAAAGCGCCGTGCCGCCAAATTGAAACAGCAAATATCCCCCAAGCAACGGCGCAAGGGAAAACCCGAAGGCCCCGAGGGCAGCCGCCCCGAAATAACTGCCCTTTAGGTGTTCGTGCGCCATGCGGTCAACGATGATACTAAGGGTGGGAAACAATATAACCTCACCCAGACTTAATAAAAACATCGAAATCAAAAACCCGGACTGCATCCCGATAGGCGAGAGCATGAATCCGATAAAGGCCACGATAAATAGCAATACCCCCAGCGTCGCCCGGTGCAATGGTGCATAATTTTCAAGCAATTTGAGCATTGGAAACTGAAACACAAGAACCGTCATTCCGTTTACAAAAATCAGAACGGCATAAAATTTTGTAATATCAGGAAAGTTGACGACCCGCAGATACTGCAACAATCCCACATCAATTTGCCCATAGGCGACAAACGCCAACAAAGAGGCAAAAACAAACAGCATGAAGGCATGATCGCGGCCAAGCAGGGTGATTACCTGTTTTATGGTGTGATCACGGTCCATTTTAGCCCGTGCCAGAGGCGTTTCGATCCGAAAAACAACGCTTGCCGCCAAAAGATACAGCCCATAAGCCCCCCCAACCATCCAAAACGTGGTTTGCTGGGCTGTCAAACCAAATGAAACCCCGACAAGCGGGCCAAATGCCGCGCCGATATTAAGAGCGAAATACCGTGTATGCAGTGCCATATCTTTTACCGCGCGGTCTTGCAGCATATCCGTCATCAAGGCCTTGCCCGGCCCCTCAACCATACTACGTGCAATCGATTGCCCGATCATACCTGCCATTAAAAAGCCCGGAGATTGCGCCGCACCAAGGGTAAGCATTGCAAAGATCGTGATCACCAGCCCCAATAGGATGATTTTGCGCCGCCCAAACTTGTCCGATAAAAACCCTATATAAAAACCTGTACTGACCCCGATAAACGTCGGAAAAGCCAGGAAAGCCCCTATTTCGAATTCGTTCATGGCAAATTTTGTATGTAGGATTATTGCCAAAAATGGCCAAACCATAAACATAGCAAACCGGCTGATCAGGGTTGAGATAATCACCAGCCACACGGTCATGTTGAACTTTTTCAACAAAGTAAACATTCACAGCCTTTCGCCAATATCAGGCAGTTTAGCCAAGCATTCCTTTGATCACGCCGCCAACCTTGCCGAAATCCATTTGACCGGTGTATTTGGCCTTGAGCGCCCCCATCACCTTACCCATATCGCGGATAGAACTGGCGCCAGTTTCATTGATCGCGGCTTTAATCGCGGCGCTAACCTCATTTTCGGACAATTGTTTAGGCAGAAATTCCTCAATCACCTTGATCTCGGCGCGTTCCCCCTCGCCCAGCTCAATACGCCCGGCTTCTTCATATATTTTGGCGCTCTCCAGACGTTGCTTGATCATCTTGCTCATGATTGCCAGAATTTCACTGTCAGATACACCATCGGGATTATCCTCGCTGCGTGCATCAATATCACGGTCCTTGATCGCCGCATTAATCAGACGCAACGTGGACAGGCGCAGTTTGGCCTTTTCGCGCATCGCCTCTTTCATCGCGTCAGACAGTCGCTTTCGCATATATGTTTCGCCCTCCAAAGGCGGGGTTGTTAGCAGAATTGTATGAATATATAGGCTACGCGCTTAATTAACAATACCCTATCGTTATGCTAACTTATTGTTATATATGCATATTTAACTTTTTAATCTCCCTTGACCTGCGCGGCTATGCATTCTATTTTCCGCCCGATCCCTAAGGAAATACCAAATGCCTCACGCCGCACCCTCTGAGCAGGCCCAAGCCCGCGCACCCGCTGAACATGCCCGGCCAACTGCGGCTCTGGTTCTTGCTGACGGACAGGTGTTTTACGGGCATGGTTTTGGTGCTGAAGGAATTGCCGTGGCAGAGCTGTGTTTTAACACCGCCATGACCGGTTATCAGGAAATTATGACCGATCCGTCCTATGCCGGACAGGTTGTAACCTTTACGTTCCCCCATATCGGCAATGTTGGTGTTAACCCCGAGGATGCTGAAAGCACACAACCTGTTGCCGCCGGAATCGTCGTTAAATGGAACCCGACATTGCCCGCAAACTACCGCGCCACGCAAAGCCTGACGCAATGGATGTGTGAACATTCACGCATTGGTGTCGGCGGGGTTGATACCCGCCGCCTGACCCGCGCTATTCGTATGCAAGGCGCGCCGCATGTTGCCATTCAGCATGCGGCTGACGGGGAATTTGATCTTGATGATCTGCTGATGCGCGCCAAAGCATTCGCTGGACTTGAGGGGGTGGATCTGGCCAAAGATGTCACCTGCGCGCAGCCCTATAAGTGGGATGAGATGCGCTGGGCCTGGCCCGATGGCTATCCAAAGCGCCGCGGTAAAGCCCATAAGGTTGTCGCCATTGATTACGGGGCCAAACGCAATATCCTGCGCTGTCTGGCCTCGGCTGGGTGTGATGTAACCGTACTGCCGGCCAGTGCCACGGCAAAAGATGTCCTTGCCCATAATCCTGATGGTGTATTTTTGTCAAACGGTCCCGGCGATCCGGTGGCCACAGGAAAATATGCCGTACCGGCCATTCAGGGCATTATTGCCGCCAATATCCCGATATTTGGCATCTGTCTGGGGCATCAAATGCTGGCACTGGCGCTTGGGGCTAAAACCATAAAAATGAACCACGGGCACCACGGAGCCAACCATCCGGTTAAGAACCTTGCAACCGGTAAGGTGGAAATCACCTCAATGAACCACGGGTTTGCTGTTGATAGCCAGTCGTTGCCCGAAAATGTTGTGGAAACACATCTGTCGTTGTTTGATGGCTCAAATTGCGGGATTCGCCTGAAAGGCCGCCCGGTATTTTCAGTGCAATACCACCCCGAAGCCAGCCCCGGACCCCAGGATAGTTTTTATTTATTTGAAAGCTTTGTGGCCATGATGGCTTAACCTCGGCTTAACTTTCACTTAACGCCCATTTAACTTTGATGCCGCACAAATAGCGCTCCCTTATCGAGTAGCGCCTTGTCCATACATGTACCAAATACGCAAATAAATCCGCATCCATTATGGGTACAAGACGCACGTAATTTTTGGCCGAAATCAGCAATTATCGACAAAGATTCCAGTGGGTTACACCACCCGTTTGATCTGGATAAAACACCCCCCGACGATATGTTACTTGAGGGGCTGGACCCGCTGGCGCTGATCGCAACGCTAACGATTCCCTGGCGTAAAATCGGGGATGCCGTTATTTATGCATCGGCCGATCCTGATAATTTCACCCCCCCCGAAACCCTGCCCTTTGGCGCAAAATACAGCCATATCATCTTTGCCCCGCGTGACCAGGTTCACCGGGCAATCCGGCAGGCATTTAGCGATACCCTTCTTACTATCGCCCATAACAGATGCCCCGATGAATTCAGCTGTAAAAGCCTTCGTATCAACCCCCAAAAACCCCTATTCCTCCTTTCAGTTGCAACCCTTGCTGTTTCCGTATTTATGTTTGCAGAGCAATGGCTTATCGTGGTTTTATTGTGGATTACCCTGATAAACTCCGCAATGACTATTTTGCGCATAAGTGCCGTGATGTCTTTGTGGAATCACAGACCCTCTCCGGCCTTTTTACCTGCAAATACAGCCCGTTTTGCCCCACCTGACAAGCAACCGATAGTCACTCTGTTAGTGCCCCTATTTAAAGAGGATAAAATCCTGCCCCGACTGATTAATAACCTCAAAGCACTCGACTATCCGCCTGATCTTCTTGAGATCATTCTGCTTCTGGAAGAGAGCGACCCGACCACCGCCGAGGCTCTTAGTCACCTTGATCTACCATCATATATTGTACCGTTGATAATTCCAAAAGACACGTTGCAAACCAAACCTAAAGCAATGAATTTTGCGCTGCCGTTTTGTCGCGGTGAAATTATCGGGGTTTATGACGCCGAAGATCGCCCGGCCCCGGACCAGATTCGCAAAGTCATCTGCCATTTCCTGGCCGCGCCTGCCAATGTCGCTTGCGTGCAGGGGCAGCTTGATTTTTATAACAGCCGCAGCAACTGGATCGCGCGCTGTTTTACGATTGAGTACGCCATGTGGTTTCGTGTGGTCATGAAAGGCGTGCAAAACCTTGGCCTGCCGATACCGCTTGGCGGCACTACATTGTTTTTTCGGCATGACATTTTGAAGGAAATCGGCGGCTGGGACGCCTATAATGTGACCGAAGATGCGGACCTTGGTATGCGGCTCGCCCGCTTTGGGTATCGTTGCGAAATCGTCGAAACCACCACCATGGAAGAAGCCAACAACCGCCCCGTTCAATGGGTACGCCAGCGTTCGCGCTGGCTAAAAGGTTTTGCCATGACATGGGCCACCCACATGCGCCAACCGCGGCGTTTATGGCGTGAACTTGGCCCGGCCGGTTTCGCGGGATTTCAGGTATTGCTATTGTCCGGCCTGACCTCATATCTGGCCATGCCCCTGTTTTTAGCACTTTGGGCCACATTTTTTGCATTTCCAATTCTGCCCATCGCCAATATCCCCCAGCCTTTATGGTTGCTATTTATCGCCACTATGATCAGCGCCGAGGTAATCCTTTGGGCCGTTGCCCTGATCGCCACATGGGGTAAGGCCCGGCGTAATCTGATCCCCTATATTCTGGCATTGCCATTCTATTGGATCCTTGGCGCCTTTGCCGCCTATAAGGCCATAGCCGAGGTGATATTTGCACCGTTCTATTGGGATAAAACCAGTCATGGCCATTCGGATGAGGATCGCTAAATCAAATACTGCCTGCATCCAGTTTCAAGCGCGTTTCATAGGCCTGCGAGATGTGGTTTCGCAAGGCCTTACTGGCAGCGTCAGCATCGCGTGCTTCAATCGCGCTGACAATCGCTGCGTGCTCTTGCAAGGCCACATTATCACGCCCGTCAACGGCAAAAGTGGTAGTAGCCATCAGAGCCATCGTGCGGTGCACCATCTCAAGCTGTTGAATTAAATAACGATTATGACTTGCCAGATGTAGTTGACGGTGAAAGCGCCGATTGGCCCGCGACAGTTTTTCCGGCGCGCCCAGCAGCGCAAAATCCTGCTCAACCATCTCACGCAACACCCGAACCTCTTCGGGGGCGGCATGTTGTGCGGCCAACCTTGCGGCCAGCCCCTCCAGTTCGACCCGCACCACATATAATTCGCCAAGCTGATCATGATTAAGCGAGGAAACCACCATTGAACGCCCATCACGCACCAGAACCGACTGGGTTTCCAGACGTTGCAAAGCTTCGCGAATCGGTGTGCGCGAAACACCAAAGCGTTCCGCCAGTTCTGATTCCACCAAACGGGCCCCAGGCAGATAGGTTCCTGCGTCTATAGCCTCTAGAACCAGCGAGTAAGCGTCTGTATTTGCAAGCGGATTGCGCATGATATCTCCTGTTATTTGGTAAATATTACCGCGCGCATGTGAAATGTCGAGTATTTTTGCCAAAGCCGTTGCACAAGCCCAAAACCCGCGCTATCCCTGCCCCATGCCACAGGACGCTTTTGCCCATATCAACCACTGGATCTTTGATCTCGATAACACGCTTTACCCGCCCGAATCTGGGATTTTTGCGCAAATGAACCCGTTAATGGCGGCTTATGTGATGCGCACGCTGGATGTTGATGAACAAACCGCTCATAAAATTCGTCATGATTACTGGCAAACCTACGGCACCACATTGGGCGGGTTGATGCATGAACACGGTATTGATCCCACCCCTTATTTGCACGAAGTCCACCAGATTGATCTGTCAAACTTACCGCAAAATGTCGCGTTGATTACCGCCCTCAAAGCGTTGCCGGGGCGTAAAATCGTGTTTACTAACGGATCCAGGGCCCATGGTCATCGGGTGACACATGCGAGCGGAATGGACGGGATATTTGACGAAATTTACGGGATTGAAGATACAAATTACGTGCCAAAACCTCATAAGCATGCCTTTGCCACTGTGTTTTCTCTCGACGACGTGGTGACAAAGAATGCCGCAATGTTTGAGGATGATATCCGTAACCTCGCCGTGCCTCATGCCTTGGGTATGAACACGGTGTTGGTCGGGCCAGCGGCGCGGGCTGAACATGTGCAGTATAATACTGAAACCTTGGCTGAATTTCTGGAAAAACTGGTGTAAAATTCAATCATAACTATCTGTTTTTAATATATTTTTATAACATATACCAAAACTACTAAACTAGGTTAGTAGTTTTGGTATTCTTCGCACAAAAGCACGTTGGATTCTACATCCCCAACCCCCGGCAAGGTCATGATGCGACGGCGTAAAATGCGTTCAAAATCAGATAGATCGCGCGCAACGACCTTTAGGCGATAATCATAAACCCCGAGCACATGCTGCACGACTTGCACCTCCGGAATCGCGGTAACTGCCTGTTCAAAATCGTCCAAGCTTACCCGGCCCTTGGTCGCCAGTTTCACCCCCAGATATACAACAACATCAAACCCCAGCTTTGCACGGTCCAGCACGATGGAGCGCCCGGTGATCACATCGTTCTCCTCAAGCCGCTTTATGCGCCGCCAGGTTGCAGGCTGGGATAAACCAACCACCTGCGCTACTGCCGCGGCATTCAGGGAACCATCGGCTTGTAAGGTTTGCAAAATGGCGTGATCGGTATCGTCAAGATCAATCATATGGGCAAGTTCCCGGTATTTTTAACTTCGGAAACCAGCATCAAGGATTCAACATCTGCGATATGGGGCAATGCCAAAATGCGGTTACGATAAATTTCCTGATAATGCGCCAAATCGCGCGCCCGCACGTCCATACGTACATCAACCTTGCCCAAAAGAGTTTGAATCGCCTCGACTTCGGGAATTTTACGCGCTGCACCAATAAAGCTGTCAAAGGCGTTCATCGCCGTTTTATCCAAGGTAATGCGCAAAAACACCATCACCGCATACCCCAACATTTTATGGTTTATTTCAACTTTACGCCCCATGATAATCCCTGCGGATTCCAGCTTTTCCATACGCCGCCAGCAAGGCGCCGCGGTCATATTTGCGCGACCGGCCAGCTCAGCAATGGAAATACTGGCATCCTCTTGTAAAATTCGTAAAAGTTTGCGGTCCATATCATCTATCTGCATGAATTTTCCTATATTTATCGAAATTACGCATGATTTTTAATGTTTGTAGGGAATTCAGGCGATAAATGAAATGAAATTTTGCAAAAATCGGGTATTCTGCACCCAGACATAACCAAGAAAGAGAAAATCATGCGTGTATACTATGATCGCGATTGCGATATTAACCTAATTAAAGACATGAAAGTGGCCATTCTGGGCTACGGCTCACAAGGTCACGCGCACGCGTTGAATTTGCGCGATTCTGGTGCGAAAAACGTTGTTGTCGCCCTGCGCGAAGGATCAGCCAGCCAAGCCAAAGCCGAGGGCGAAGGCCTGAAGGTTATGGGGATCGCCGAAGCTGCCGCATGGTGTGATTTGATCATGTTCACCATGCCCGATGAGTTGCAGGCCGAAACATATACAAAATACGTGCATGACAATATCCGCTCCGGCGCGGCAATGGCGTTTGCGCACGGGTTGAATATCCACTTTGATCTGATCACCCCGAAATCCGGTGTCGATATCATTATGATGGCCCCCAAAGGCCCCGGCCACACGGTACGCGGCGAGTTTGTTAAAGGCGGCGGGGTGCCATGCCTTGTGGCGGTTGATACCGATGCATCGGGCAAAGCCATGGAAATCGGTCTGAGCTATTGTTCGGCGATTGGTGGCGGGCGTTCAGGTATCATCGAAACCAATTTCCGCCAAGAATGTGAAACCGACCTGTTTGGTGAACAAGCAGTTTTATGTGGTGGTCTGGTGGAATTGATCCGCATGGGTTTCGAGACATTGGTTGAGGCGGGCTATGAACCTGAAATGGCCTATTTCGAATGCCTCCATGAGGTCAAACTGATCGTCGATTTGATCTATGAGGGCGGCATTGCCAACATGAATTACTCAATCTCAAATACTGCAGAATACGGCGAATATGTCTCTGGTCCGCGCATTTTGCCATATGATGAAACCAAAGCCCGGATGAAAGCAGTGTTGGCGGATATCCAGAACGGTAAATTTGTTCGGGACTTCATGCTGGAAAACGCGGTTGGCCAGCCCTCGTTCAAAGCAACGCGCCGCATCAACGACGAGCATCAGATCGAACAGGTTGGCGAAAAACTGCGCGCCATGATGCCGTGGATTTCTTCGGGGAAAATGGTTGATAAGGCGAAGAACTAAAGGGTTCTTTCTGGGTTTCCCTGCTAAAGGAAAATTATAAATACCCGATTGTACTTAAATAATATATCACCGCCATGACGCTAGTGGCGGTGATTGCCAGCACTCCGATCAGCTGGTTCCAGAAACGCCGCCAGCGGATTTTCTTGCGCAAGACCGCCCCTTGCCAACCTTCACGCCGCGCCCTGTAGGCAAAGCGCACGGTGAACCCCATGACAATGCTAAGTGGCAAAATCAGCATGAACAGCGCCATAAATACCTCAATCCCCAGATAAAACCCAAGCGTGGCAACCGCCGTCAGCACAAATGCAACCAGCGCTAAAATATAGGCGCCAGCCAGATCAAAATAGTAGATGTAGCGGGCTATATTAATTTCAATCAGCGCGTCACAATGCTCAGCAAATATGCCATTTTTTTTATGCGCATTAACGATCATGTCGAACGGCACGCCCATGGTCCAATGTGCGGTCAATGACCACGCGATAATGGTCAGAACCCAATACCAGATGCTCCAAAAACTGGTCATATCAAAGAAATCTATCGGGGTCACGTTCGCCTCCACTTCGCGCCTTATTTAGCGGTAGGCGGATAACACTTGCAATCACTACTTGCGAAAAACCTTGTTTCCACCCCCAATATCATGGCATTTATTTTTTTCAAATCATAATCGAGGCCCCCATGACCCCAACACACGCCCCCTTCCCGCTTGGCCGCTCGCGCCGCCTGCGCACCAGCCTTTGGATGCGAAATCTTGTGCAAGAAACCCGGCTAAGTGTTTCTGATCTCATTTGGCCGATTTTTATACGTGAGGGCGAAAATATCCGCGAGCCGATCGCCTCCCTGCCCGGAGTGGAGCGCCTGAGCATCGATAATGCGGTCATTGCCGCCCATGAAGCCGCCACCCTTGGCATCCCGCTGATCGCCCTGTTTCCCTACATCGATGCGGCCATGAAAACCCCCGATGCAGCCGAGGCCTGGAACCCCGAAAATCTGGTCAATCGCGCCACCCGCGCCATCAAGGCTGCCGTACCTGATATCGGCGTGATGCTGGATGTGGCGCTTGATCCTTACAATTCTGACGGGCACGACGGGATTATGCGCGACGGAGTTATTGTGAACGACGAAAGCCTGATTGTCCTTGAAAAACAAGCCCTTGGTCATGCAGAGGCCGGAGCGGATATTCTGGGGCCAAGTGATATGATGGACGGGCGCATCGCGGTAATTCGCCAAGCCCTGGAGGCCAATGATTTCCCAAATGTCGCAATTATGAGCTATGCCGCAAAATACGCCAGCGCCTTTTACGGCCCGTTTCGCGATGCGGTCGGGGCGGCGGGGGCGCTGAAGGGGGATAAAAAAACCTATCAGATGGATTTTGGTAACAGCGACGAGGCTTTGCGCGCCGTTGCAAAGGATTTATCCGAAGGCGCCGATATGGTCATGATCAAACCCGGAATGCCGTATTTAGATGTTTGCCAGCGGGTGAAAACCGCGTTTGGTGCACCTACATTTGCCTATCAGGTCAGCGGCGAATATGCGATGATCGTGGCGGCGGGGCAACAAGGCTGGATCGATCAGGATGCCGCGATGCTGGAAAGTCTAAGCGCCTTTAAACGGGCTGGTTGTGATGGTATTTTAACCTATTTTGCCAACCGCACGGCGCGCATTTTGCTGGATGAGGAACTTTAATCCGGCTCTGCGCCGCCGTATTTCAGCCAGTAATCACGCACAAACGGCACAGCACCGCGCCCATATCGCGACCATTTCCCCCAAGTTTGCCCTTTGTCAGGCACCACATCAATCGGGCGTGGATCCCCATGAAATGCCACAATTTTCACGGCCGCTTCGGGAGATTTGGGTTTTATAAACCTGTTAAGCAGTGGTGCTGCCAGCAAATGGCGCTTGAAACTGATGACCCAAGGGTGGGGCCAGAAATGCATATCGCGTGCATAGGCGGTCACAAAACGTTGTTCGCTGCGAAAATCTGTGGTTGCGGCCTCGGGGTCTGACAGGAATTTTTCCAACAGATAGCTTTGCGATCCAAGCGTAAAGGTAAACACGCCCGTTGCCCCGTTAACCTGCCATTTGCGAAAATAATCAGCGAAACGTTTCCACTCGCGGATCACAACAATCTCGCCCGTGGCCTCAAACATCGGTTGCAAATCGCCAACGATGATGGAATCGAGATCAATAAACAGACAGCGGCCACGCAAACCATAGAGATCCTGCTGAAACACCGAGAGTTTTGGCCAGCCCCCAAAGGCAAATTTACCCGCCCCCAGCCCCATATCGGGAATTGGAAAATGCTCGACACCTGCATCTAAACCCTCGCTATTATCTGTCAGGCAAACAAACCGAAACGGCACTTTAAGGTGATCGGAAACTGCGCGATAAAGGACATTCACATAGTCCGGCCCATAAAGCGCCCCCCATTTCATACACATCACGACGTATTCAGGCGGGTTTTGTGGCTGGTTCATGAGCGTATCCTTTTATGACCCGTCTTGGTTACGAAGATGCATAAGCCCACACAAGCAGAAAATGGCTTATGACGCATTCGATATAGCATCCTACCTGCACTGATGTTAGCATGTATTACCGGCAACAAGACCGGGGTGCAGTAATATATACAGGAGAAACCCATGACCAAATGGACACGGCGCAGCTTTATCGCAGCCACGGGTGCCACGGCTGCCTGCTCTGGCGCGGGCACAAGTGTCAACGCACCTCGTGCAGAAATTGACACCAACGCGGACGCCGCGCGCGCTGAACTTTTTCGCACCGTTCCGGGTGCCGAGCAACTGGCCGGGCGGGCATCCGGCCTGTTGATCATCCCCAATATCACCGAGGTCGGCTTTATGATTGGTGGGTCATACGGCGAAGGTGTTTTGATGATAGGGCAAGCCAAAATCGATTATTTCAGCTTTGCCACCGCCTCTTTCGGGGTGCAAGTCGGGGTGCAGAAATTTCACCACGCCCTATTTTTTATGACCCAGGAGACCTTGGCCGGTTTTCGCAACTCTGATGGTTGGCAACTGGGTGCGGACGCCGCTTTTACCACACCGGATCAGGCTGGCGTGCTGGGGGTAAGCACCAGCACCATCAATTTGCCCGTGCACGCGCTGGTGTTTGGGCAAAAAGGTCTGATCGTCGGGGCAACGCTTGAAGGCGCCAAATACTCGCGCCTGATGCGTTAAAAATGAATCGCACGCCCGTAAGCGTCGAGCACGCTTTCATGCATCATTTCTGACAGGGTCGGATGCGGGAAAACCGTGTGCATCAGGTCTTCTTCGGTGGTTTCCAACTTGCGCCCGATCACATAGCCTTGGATTAATTCGGTCACTTCTGCCCCGATCATATGGGCGCCCAGCAGCTCGCCGGTTTTGGCGTCAAATATGGTTTTGACCATGCCTTCGGGTTCCCCAAGAGCAATCGCTTTGCCATTGCCCATGAACGGAAACCGCCCGACCTTGATATCATAGCCCAGCTCTTTGGCGCGTGCTTCGGTATAACCAACGGAGGCCACTTGCGGGTTGCAATATGTACAGCCTGCGATGCTTTCAGGTTTAACCGCATGCACCTTTTGGCCGGCGATTTTTTCTGCAACCATCACGCCTTCATGGCTGGCTTTATGGGCCAGCCACGGCGCGCCGGCAATGTCGCCAATCGCATACAGCCCCGGCACGCTGGTTTCACAATATTCATCCGTTACCACATGGGTGCGATCAATTTTGATGCCCAATGCCTCCAGCCCAAGGTTTTCCACGTTGCCTACGATCCCGACAGCAGAAATCACCGTGTCAAATTCCTGCGTTGTTACCTTGCCACCGCTCTCGATATGGGCTGTTACCTTGCCCTTGGCGCGCTCTAGCTTTTTGACCATAGATTTCTCCATGATTGTCATGCCCTGCTTAACAAATTGTTTCTTGGCCAGTGCCGAAATTTCCGCATCCTCAACGGGTAAAACCCGCTCCATCACCTCAACAACGGTGGTTTTGGCCCCGAGCGTGTTATAAAAACTGGCGAACTCGATCCCGATCGCACCAGAGCCGATCACCAACAGGTTTTTGGGCATATGGGGCGGGTTAAGCGCGTGTTTATAGCTCCAGACCAGATCACCGTCGGCCTCAAGACCGGGCAATTCGCGCGCGCGCGCGCCCGTGGCCAGAATGATGTTTTTGGCTGTTAAATCCTTCACACCCTTATCGGTTTTTACCGAAACCTTACCCTTTGCCGGTATTGTCGCGGTGCCCATGATCACAGTCACCTTATTTTTCTTTAGCAAATGCCCAACCCCGCCAGACAGTTGTTTGGCCACTTTACGCGAACGCTTCACCACTGCGGCCAGATCATAGGTGGTTTTTTCGGCTTTCAGCCCGTAATCCACCGCCCGTTCCATAAGGTGAAAAACCTCAGCCGAGCGCAGCAGTGCCTTGGTTGGAATGCAGCCCCAGTTAAGGCAGATGCCCCCCAGATGCTCGCGTTCAACTATGGCCACGTTCAAACCCAGTTGCGCTGCCCGAATAGCTGCAACATAGCCGCCAGGCCCCGCGCCAATTATCAATACATCATAGGTGGGTGAGGGCATGGGTTTTCTCCGCTTGAAAATATAGTCTAGCCTTAAACCACTTTTAAGATGGAGACCAGAGCGACAGCCTAAAACCTTAGTCGGTCATATTTTCCATAGTAAACTGATAGCCACCAGCGGCAAGATAGGCGATTTCTTCCTGGGTGTTTTTACGCCCAAGCACAGCATTGCGATACGGAAAGCGGCCAAAATCCCGGATCACCTGCCGATGCGCACGGGCATGCAAAAGGTTTGAGGTCCCGGGCATGCGGGTTAAAAAAGCCCGCACACTGGCGTCCTGATCCATTATCGATTCTGAATGCATAAGCGGCAAATAGAAAAATTGCTGCATATTACCATCGGTTTTCAGATCAAAATCCTGACGAATGGCCTTTTGCGCAATGCAAAGCGCCATGCGATCAGAGGCAAAAGAATCACTATGCGCGCGAAACATATTGCGCGGGAACTGGTCGAGCACAATAATCATCGCCAGCGCGCCCGCAGCTGTCAGTTGCCAATCCTTATGCGCACCCCCTCGAATGTCATGCCACAAGCCTTTGAAAGATGTGGTAATTTCTGCATCAAGTGTCGGTGAGACACTATACCAACCCTCTGGCCCGACATCTGTCCAGAATTTCAAAACCTGTGCACCTGGCTCACTCATGATACAGTTCCTAATGAATGCTTTGTAACATGTTTGTCATAATTTATAAAAAATCCAAGCAAAAAATTATTATCCTTCGTCCTCTATCGCACCTTCCTCCATTGCCAGCTCAATAGTCACGGGTGACGCTTGTAAGGATACGGCTGTATAGGCCGAAGTTTCCTCAACCGGAATCGCCTCACGCTGGGTGGTGCGATAAATCGCATAGAGCGCGATCATCCCTAGCAATCCTGCCAGAAACAGGAAAAAGCTGTTTGGGCCAAACTGCGTCATCAACCACCCCAGTAAAATCGGTGAGCCACTGGCTCCTACCCCGTTAAGAAACACCAATCCCCCGGATGCCGCCGCCATATCATCTACATCCAGATAATCATTTGTATAGGCAATCATCAATGAATACAGAGGGTTAGCTACGCCACCAAGAATAAATGCCGTAAGATACAGCACAAGGCGGTTTTCAATAAAAGGCAGGCTGGAAAAGAGAAAGGTCCCCCCGGCCAGCGTCATCAAAATGATCAATAAGCGCCGGTCAAACCTATCCGATATTTTGCCGACGGGATACTGAAAAACCATTCCGCCGACATAAATCAGGCCGATAAATAATGATATTTCCTGCACGTTTAACCCTTTTTCAGTGCCAAAAACAACGGCCATGCCAAAGCTTGCGTACATGCTGCCCAGTAGAAAAATACCGACGCATCCCAAGGGGGATACTTGGAATAATCGGCGTAAACTCATTGGTTTTGCAGTGCTGAATGCAGGTGCCGGGCTAACCGATAACAGGATTGGCAAAAAGGATATCGAAACCAGAACCGACATCAAAACAAACAAGGTATAGCCCCCCACATCGGCAAAATTCAACAGCACTTGTGCGGCAATAATACCAACCATTTGTACGATAATATAAACTGATAACGCCTGCCCCCGGGTCTCATTCGTCGCGGTATCATTCAGCCAACTTTCCGCTACAACGTAAACTCCCGCAAAACAAAACCCGATAATGATGCGCAACAGAGTCCAGAATACCGGGTCTAGGAGCGCTGCAAACAAGATAAAGGCTGCCGAAATAGATGAGGCAAACGCGGCAAACACCCGTACATGCCCCACTTTACGGATCAATTTTGGCGCAACATATGAACCGCCAAGAAAGCCGATATAATACCCGCTCATGATGTAGGACATTGTGGTTGGCGAAAACCCTTCCAACGCCCCGCGCACACCTAAAAGTGTTCCTTGCAAACCGTTTCCAAGCAGCAACAACATCATTCCCAGTAACAATGCCCATGCGTTTTTTAAGATATATGCCATTATAAACCTGTAGGTATCGACCTGCTAGAATCGGCAGTATTTCCGTGAGCTTAGTGGATATTTTTCAAAAGTATTGCAAAACTATGCACTTTTTCAGCGCCGCCATAAAAGTGAGGAATCGCCGTAGGAAAAAAACCGGTATTTCTGTAAAATCGCGTGCGCATAAATTTCTTTTATCTGCGCGTAACCGGCGAAGGCCGAAACCAACATCATCAGGGTGGATTTGGGCAAATGGAAATTTGTCATCAGCCCACTCGCGATTTTGAAATCATAACCAGGACGGATGAAAATATCCGTATCTCCGAGCCACGGCGCCATTTCGCCTGCACCAACCGCCGCCGTTTCCAGCAACCGCAAGGCCGTAGTGCCCACCGCAATGACCCGTCCACCGTTTTGCAAGGTTGCGTTAATCTTGTCGCTCGCAGCCTTAGAAACCTCGCCCCATTCGCTGTGCATCTTGTGATTATCAAGGTTTTCAACCTTAACCGGCAAAAAGGTTCCCGCACCGACATGCAAGGTTATTTCGGTAAATTTGACGCCCTTTTGCGTTAAATTTTCCAGCACCTCGGCATCAAAATGCAGCGAGGCCGTCGGCGCCGCCACCGCGCCGCTATGGCGGGCAAAAACGGTTTGATAGTCGTCTTTATCCCGCCCATCTGCCGCCCGTTTGCTGGCTATATAAGGCGGCAGCGGCATCTCTCCGGCTTGCGCAATCGCGCGGTCAAGTTCACGGCCTGTGTAATTGAAAACCAGCGAAACCTCAGCGCCATTGCGCGCAACAACCCGCGCCTCAATGCCCGCTTTACACGAAATCACATCCCCGATACGCAGCCGTTTGGCGGGTTTGGCAAGGGCATTCCAGGCGTTATCACCTGTGCGCTCAATCAACGTCACCGCAATATTTGCAATCCCCGAGCCATGCTCCGTGTCGCGCAAGCGTTGCCCGAAAAGCCGCGCGGCAATGACCTTGGTATTGTTGAAAACCAGCAAATCGCCCGCCCGCAGACAATCCGGTAAATCCGACACATGCGCATCCTTGATCCCGCCGTTTGCCACCAACATCCGTGAAGCCGAGCGCGGTTGAACAGGGCGCAGGGCAATCAGCGCCTCGGGCAGCTCAAAATCATAATCGGAAAGTGTACGCATAATGGCCTCATAGGTTTTGCCCGCTTTAATATGCAATACGCTAGGTGAAAAGGGAAATAGGCAAAACCGCGCTTATTTATGCATAAACCCTTAATTTATGTTGCCAAAAGCCGTTGATTTTCTTATGCAAGATGTGGATACACTTACCTGCCAAAGCGGTAGGAATAACCTAAGGTTTGCTCTTTCATGATGCGCTATATCAAGGCGGTTAATGCCGCGCTTGCCAAGTTTTTGCCAGAACAAACGTTGATTATGCGCACCAGCGTAGATCAGCGCGCGCTGACGTTTTCGCCGCTTACCCGGCTTGGATTACTGGCGGGCAGCACCCTTGCCATTGGCTGGATGATTGTGGCGACGACTGCAACAATTTCCAGTAGCTTTGAATCCAGCAGCGCCCAGGCTCGCAGCGATGCCTTGCAGGACGCTTACGAATTGCGTCTGGCTGAACTGGCCGCTGAGCGGGATGTTTTTGCCCTTGAAACACAGGCTATGCAGGCGCGCTTTACGTTAGCCTTGCAACAGGTTTCAACCCAGCAGGATGATCTGATTGCGGCTATGACCGTGCAAAATGAGCAACAAATCACCCTGTTTGCCCTGCAACGTAAACTTAATAGTGCAACCTCTGAACGTAATGCTGCGCAAATTGCGCTTGATGGTTTGCAAGCCGAATTCGCGGCCGCAGCCCAGGGTTCCGGCCCGCGCCAATCCAGCGAACATGAGCTGACAAATACCTTGATGTTTATGAATTCCGCCCTGTCTGAAACCGTGGAGGCACGCGACAAGGCCCTGCAATACACTGTTGATTTGCAAACCCAGATCAGCGAAACAGGTCAGCGTATCAAACTGGACGCACAGCGCCGGGATCGGATGATCGCCCAGCTTGAGGATGCCGTGCAAGTGTCTTTTGGTCCGTTAAAGCGCATGTTTTCACGCACCGGAGTTGACGTTGACAGCCTGTTGGCCAATGTGCGGCGCAACTATTCCGGGGCTGGCGGGCTGACCGGAGCGCTGGAAAATACGGATTTTAAAGGGCTTACCCCATCAGATTTACGCTTGAAAGAATTGATGCAGGGCCTTGATACTGTGCAGGTTTATAATATAATCGCCGCAAAACTGCCCCTTTCAATGCCGGTTCGTACTGCCTATCGCCACACCAGTGGTTTTGGCATGCGTGGCGGGCGGATGCATAAGGGCACGGATATGGCCGGCTCAATCGGGGATCCTTTATATGCAACGGCGGACGGCGTTGTGATTTACGCGGGGCGCCTTAGCGGATATGGTAATGTTGTTAAGATTCAGCATGATTTTGGCTTTGTTACGGTGTATGCACATCAAAATAGAATTCGCGTCACGAAAGGCCAGAGGGTCTCGCGCGGCGAAAGAATTGGTGATATGGGGAACACTGGTCGAAGCAGCGGCCCCCATCTTCACTATGAAGTTCACAATAACGGCAAACCCGTTAATCCAATGGAATTTATAAAGGCAGGACGACATGTTTTCTAAACCCAAAACCGATGATGCAGCAAAAGACGCGGCTAAATCCGATACATCCAGCACCGCAAAACCGGCAGCATCCGGCATCAGCAGCACCTCAAACAAGGCGAAACCCTCGCCTTCGGTTCTATCATCTGACCTTGTAATTAAGGGAAATGTCAGCACAACCGGCGACATAAAGATCGAGGGCACCATTGAGGGCGACATCCGTGCGCATCAGTTAACGGTTGGCGAAGGCTCAACTGTAAAGGGCGAGGTTATTGCCGATGATGTCGTCGTGAATGGCCGTGTTGTTGGCCGCCTGCGTGGCCTTAAGGTGCGTCTGGCCGCGACAGCACGGGTTGAGGGGGATATCATCCACAAAACTATCGCAATCGAGAGCGGTGCGCATTTTGAGGGTTCCGTTCAGCGGCAAGACGACCCCCTGTCTAAAAGCGGCGATAAACCAAAGAGTTAGGCCTTTTCAGACAGTTTTTTCGTGAAATTAAAGGGGTGCCATCAATTTGGCTCCCTTTTTTTGTGTGAAAAGATGGGTTTTTACTGCAAAAATCAACCTTCCTGATTGCGCGGTATATGGTTATCGGCTATGATAAAACCACAATATATTGTGATTTTCAGTGAAGCGAGCCAACATTGACCGACGATACAGAAACACCTCAAGACGACGGTAAAACACCGCCTGAACGCGCCGTTTACGACGGGCCGAGCATTTCAATTGAGCAGGAGATGGAGACCTCCTATCTCGATTACGCCATGAGCGTAATTGTCAGCCGCGCGATCCCGGATCTGCGCGACGGCCTGAAACCTGTGCATCGGCGCATTCTTTATGCCATGAACGAAGTCGGTAATACCTTCGATAAATCCTACCGCAAATCGGCGCGCCCGGTGTCTGATACGATGGGTAAATATCACCCCCATGGGGATGCCTCGATTTATGACGCGCTGGTGCGCATGACGCAGGATTTTTCGATGTCGCTGCCCCTGCTTGACGGGCAAGGCAACTTTGGTTCTATGGACGGCGACAAAGCGGCGGCGTTTCGTTACACCGAAGTGCGCATGCACAAAACCGCCAGTTTCTTGTTGGCCGATATCGATAAAGATACCGTTGATTTTCAGGAAAACTATGACGGCAAAGACAGCGAACCAACGGTACTGCCCGCACGGTTTCCCAATATGCTGGTCAATGGTGCAGGCGGTATTGCGGTTGGCATGGCCACCAATATCCCGCCCCATAATCTGGGCGAAGTGATTGATGCAACCCAGGCATTGATTGAAAATCCGGACCTCGATTCGATCCAGTTGATGGAGTATATCCCGGCCCCTGATTTTCCGACGGGCGGCATAATTTTGGGCGCATCTGGCGCGCGCAAAGCCTATACCGAGGGGCGGGGATCCGTTGTTATCCGCTCTAAAACCACTGTTGAGGAAATCCGCAAAGACCGCTTTGCAATTGTCGTGACTGAGATCCCTTATCAGGTCAACAAGGCCGTAATGATTGAGAAAATCGCCCATCTGGCGCGCGATAAAAAGATTGAGGGCATCGCCCATGTGCAAGACGAATCTGATCGTTTTGGCGTGCGGGTGGTCATTGAAATGAAACGCGATGCAACGCCTGAGGTGGTGCTGAACCAACTGTTCCGTTTCACGCCGCTGCAAACCTCTTTTGGCTGTAATATGCTGGCACTGAACGGTGGGCGCCCCGAACAGTTAACCCTGCGAAAATTCCTGACCGCCTTTATCGCCTTTCGCGAAGAGGTCGTGGCGCGGCGCACAGCCTTTGAGCTGCGAAGAGCGCGCGAGCGCAGCCATATCCTGTGTGGTCTGGCTGTGGCGGTCTCAAACGTCGATGAAATCGTGGCAACTATCCGCGCCTCTCAAGACCCAGCCGAGGCCCGTGCCAAGCTGATGGATCGCCGCTGGCCTGCCCAGGATATCGCCGATTATATCCGCCTGATTGACGATCCAAGCCATAAAATCAACGACGATGGCAGCTATTATCTGTCGGAAACTCAGGCCCGTGCCATTTTAGAATTGCGCCTGCAACGCCTGACCGCCATGGGCGTTAAAGAGGTAACCGACGAGCTGCAAGTGCTGGCGAGCAAGATCAAAGATTACCTCGATATTCTGCGTTCGCGCGAACGTATCATGGCGATCATCTCAAGCGAACTGGCCGAGGTGAAAGAGCTGTTCGCCGTGCCGCGGCGCTCGGAAATCATTGATTTTACCGGCGATATGGATGACGAAGACCTGATCGAATCTGAGGATATGGTCGTGACCGTTACCAGCTCGGGTTATATCAAACGCACAATGATTGATGAGTTTCGCAGCCAGAAACGGGGTGGCAAGGGCACGCAGGGTATGAACACCAAGGACGAGGATTTCGTCACCCAACTATTCATCGCCAACACCCACACGCCGCTGCTGTTTTTCACCACCGATGGCATCGTTTACAAGCTGAAAACATGGCGTCTGCCACCCGGAGGGCGTAATGCGCGGGGCAAGGCGATCATCAATATTCTGCCGATCCCGCAAGGGGCCGGCATCGCGGCGATCATGCCTGTTGACGCGCCCGAGGACGAGTGGGAAAACCTGCAAATTGTATTCGCGACCTCGACCGGAAACGTGCGGCGCAATGCCTTGTCGGATTTCACTAATGTGATGGCCAACGGCAAAATCGCCATGAAATTGCCCGAAGGTGTGCGCCTGATTGATGCGCGTATTTGCCATGTGGATAATGATTTCTTGCTGACGACCAAAATGGGCAAAGCAATCCGGTTCTCGGTCAATGATGTGCGGGTATTTAAGGGCCGCGATTCAACCGGCGTGCGGGGCATTAAACTGGCAGCGGGTGATGAGGTTGTTTCCATGTCGATCTTGCGCCACGTCGATGCAACACCCGATGAACGCAACGCCTATTTCAAAATGCGCCGCGCGATTACCGGCGAGGAAGGCGCGGAGATTGAGACGATTGAAACCACGATTTCCCCGGAACGCTACGCCGAGCTTTCCGCACTTGAGGAATGGATTTTGACAATAACATCAGGTGGTTACGGAAAACGATCATCGGCGCATGAATACCGGGTCTCGGGGCGTGGTGGTCAGGGCATTGCGGCGGCAAACCTTGGGCGTCGCGGTGACAATATCGTGGCCTGCTTCCCGGTTGAGGATGACGACCAGATCATGCTGGCCACCACCACGGGGCAAAGCATCCGGTGCCCTGTCGCCGGAATTTCCCGTCAAAGTCGTGGTTCATCCGGTGTTACTGTGTTCAACACGGCCAAAGGTGAAACCGTGATTTCGGTGGCATGGATCGCGGATCAAGGCGATGGGGATCAGGACGATTCCGAGGCTACCCCCGAATAAATCTAGGGGCTGCACACGCGGCCCCTTTTCTTTTGTGCACCCCTGCCCTACATCGGCCTCATGATAAAACCAATTCACATCATCGGCGGCGGTTTAGCCGGATCCGAGGCCGCATGGCAAATCGCACAACTGGGCGTGCCTGCCATCATCCATGAAATGCGCCCCGATACGGGTACTTTCGCCCATCAAACAGAAAATCTGGCGGAACTGGTGTGCTCCAACTCGTTCCGCTCTGACGATGATGAGGGCAATGCGGTTGGTCTGCTGCATTGGGAAATGCGCCAGATGGGTGGCTTGATCATGGAAATGGGCGACCGCCACGCCCTGCCCGCAGGCAGCGCATTAGCCGTAGATCGCGATGCGTTTTCAGCAGATGTCACCAAAAGGTTGGCGGAGCATCCGCTGGTGACTATTGAGCGCAGTGAAATTGCCGGCATCCCGCCTGATGACTGGGACAGCGTAATTATCGCAACCGGCCCGTTGACCTCGCAAACACTTGCCAAGGCCATTGTAACCTTGACCGATGAAACCGCGCTGGCATTTTTTGATGCTATTGCACCGATCATTTACGCGGAAAGTATTAACATGGATAAGGCGTGGCGACAGTCGCGTTATGACAAGGGCAACACTGAGGAAGAGCGTACCGCATACATCAATTGCCCGATGGACAAAGCCCAGTATGAGACCTTTATTGACGCGCTTTTGGCTGCTGATAAAACTGAATTCAAGGACTGGGAAAAGGACACGCCCTATTTTGATGGCTGCCTGCCGATTGAGGTCATGGCGATGCGTGGTCGCGAAACTTTGCGGTTTGGTCCGATGAAACCCGTGGGCCTGACAAACCCCCATCAACCCCATATCAAGGCCCATGCGGTGGTGCAGCTACGGCGCGATAACGCATTGGGAACATTGTATAATATTGTTGGTTTTCAGACGAAAATGAAATATGGTGCCCAAAGCGAGGTATTCAAAATGATCCCCGGGCTTGAAGGCGCAGAATTCGCGCGCCTTGGTGGCATCCACCGTAATACATTTATTAATTCACCTCGTTTGCTCGATGATCAGATGCGCCTGAAAGCTATGCCGCGCCTGCGTTTTGCCGGGCAAATCACCGGGGTTGAAGGGTACGTAGAAAGCACGGCCATGGGGCTTTTGGCAGGGCGGATGGCTGCGGCTGAACGATTGGGCAAAACTATTTTAGCGCCCCCGCTTACCACAGCAACAGGCGCACTTATTAACCATATTACGGGCGGCGCAGCGGCTAAAACCTTTCAGCCAATGAACGTAAACTTTGGGTTATTTCCACCCCTTGAGGGCATAAAAGGCGGGCGCAGAAACCGGCCAGCGCGTTATAAAGCCTATACAGATCGCGCCAAAACCGACTGGCTAGCATGGTGCACATAGAACGTTTTGCCCCCTCGCCCACCGGGCTTTTGCACCTCGGGCATGCGTTTTCAGCACTAACTACCTGGGAACGTACGCAAAATGCCAAAGGACAGTTCTTGCTGCGCATTGAAGACATTGATCACACACGCGCACGCACCCAATTTGAGCAGGCCATTTTTGAAGACCTCCACTGGCTTGGGCTCAACTGGCCAACGCCTGTTTTGCGTCAATCTGACAACATGGCGACATATAAAGCCGCACTAAATACCCTCAACAATATCGGAGTTACCTACGCTTGTAATTGCACACGCCGTGATATCAAAGATGCCCAAGCAAACCCTACTTGTGGCCCTGACGGATTGATTTATCCAGGCACGTGCCGTAGCAAAAATACCGTGCCTTTGCAACATACAGCTATCCGTTTAAACATGGCAAAAGCGATCAGGTATTTAGGTGGGCCTGATGCCGTTAATGCATTGAATTTCCACGATATTAACAAGGTTTATACCCTAAATACCAATAATCTTCTAAACCACTGTGGAGACGTTATTCTGGCGCGCCGTGGCATGGAAACCTCCTATCATTTGGCGGTTGTTGTCGATGATATGGCCCAAAATATCACCCATGTCACCCGTGGTCAGGACTTGTTTGACGCCACGCAAATTCACCGTATTTTGCAAGCACTTCTGGGATTTTCAACGCCGATATACTACCACCATCGCCTGATACGCGACAGTAATGGCAAACGCCTAGCCAAAAGCGATGACGCGCGCGCGATTCGGAAATATCGCAAAGACGGGGCCAGCCCTGATGATATTCGCGAAATGATTGGCCTAGCTAACAGGTGATGCAATTTCATTTTCTTGGCCATCACGAACGGCCGTATAAAAACAACTTTGGCGGTTGGTATGGCATGCAGGGCCGGTCTGTTTAACGATCAATAGCAGGCAATCGCGGTCACAATCCACGCGCAAATCCACCAAATTTTGCACATGCCCCGAGGTATCCCCCTTGCGCCATAAACATGCGCGCGAACGCGACCAATAGGTAACACGCCCGGTTTTTAACGTCTCGGCAATGCTTTCAGCATTCATCCATGCCATCATCAAAACATCCCCTGTTTCATCCTGCGCAATCGCCGGAATCAGGCCAGATTTGGTAAATTTTAAAGATGTGATCGCAAATTCCACCATTTTTCCACCTTTTTAGCTTCCATTTCCCTAACTTCACCCTATCTATTTTATGATAGCACAAATGCAAAGGCTGTAGTGATGCGTGATGATGACCTGATCAAACTTTATTCGCAACGAATACTGGCGTTAGCAGCCGAAATTCCGCATACGGAACGTCTGGAAAATCCTGATGCATGCTGCCAAAAACGCTCACCGTTATGTGGTTCAAATATCACAGTTGAACTATGTATTAAGGATGGAAAAGTCAGCGCATTCGGGCAGGATGTTAAGGCCTGCGCCTTGGGCCAGGCTGCCGCTTGCGTGGTTGGCTCAGCCATAATTGGTCGCGATTTTGTGGAAGTTCAGAAGGCGCGAGATCAGCTTCTTGCCATGTTGAAATCTGGCGGCCCAGTCCCCGATGCACCTTTTGAGGGTTTTGAGGTATTGCTGCCAGCGATAGATTATAAAAATCGCCATGCCTCGATTATGCTGTGTATTGAGGCTTGCCTAGCCGCTTTTCGGGCGACCATCGACGCATAAAAAAACGCCGCTACTTATTTAAGTGCGGCGTAAGTTTGGAGAATCGCGTGTTTGAAATTTTGTGAATTCCAAAGGCAAAGGCACGCAAAACGCGCAGGCAATCAGGTAAGTGCAGGTAAGTGCAGGCTGGAAAAAATAATAACACAGATGGCTGCTAGCCCAAGGGCATCCTCAAAAAATGTGCGAGGGGCGATTTTGGCAATACCTTCGAGCATAACAACCATGGCGTGTATTTCCTTACATTACTTTCCTTTTGTTCTTGTATGTTCTCCTTTTATTCTGGCTTTGTCAAGAACATATTAGGAACTTTTCTATTTCAAAACACAAGAAATGATTCATCCAACCGAAAGCAACCGAATCGCCTTATCCTGTTCCATCAAATATAACAGGGTACGTACCGCCTGCCCGCGCGCGGTTTTAAGCGCTGGGTCAACTTGTAAAAACATGCGCGCATCATCCTGTGCAATCCGCATCAAATCGGCTTGCGTTTCCATATCTGCAATTCGAAACCGCGGCAAACCCGATTGTACCACGCCTAACAGATCGCCTGGGCCACGCAGTTTCAAATCCTCCTCGGCGATGGCAAACCCGTCATTTGTTTCGCGCATAATTCGCAAACGTGCCGTTGCCACCTCGCCGAGCGGTGCGGAATATAGCAGTATGCAGCTCGATGCATCTTGCCCACGCCCAACCCGCCCGCGCAATTGGTGTAACTGCGCCAAACCGAAATTCTCGGCCTGCTCAATCACCATAATACTGGCGGCAGGCACATCGATACCGACCTCAATCACCGTCGTTGCCACCAGGATTTTTGTATGCCCAGCAATGAATTCAGCCATCGCCGCATCTTTCAGGGCGGGCGCCAATTGCCCATGTACCAATCCGACATTTTCTGCACCCAGCGCTGTCTGAAGCTGGCGAAACCGATCTTCGGCAGCGGTCATGGCGACAACTTCGGATTCCTCAACCAATGGGCAAACCCAATAGGCTTGCCGCCCCTCTTTCAGCGCCACGCGCAACCGTTCCACCACCTCATCCATGCGCCCCATTGAGATCATTACAGTTTCAATTGGCTGTCGCCCGGGCGGTTTTTCATCAAGCACCGAGATGTCCATATCACCATAATGGGTCAGCGCCAAAGATCGCGGTATTGGTGTAGCCGTCATGATCAAAATATCAACTGCCTGCCCTTTGGCTGCGATATCCATACGTTGTTGCACACCAAACCTATGCTGTTCGTCAATAATGGCCAGGCGTAAGTCATTGAAAACAACACTTTTTTGGAACAATGCGTGGGTGCCGACCATGATTTTGATGTCACCGCTGGCAAGCGACTTCAATTTTTCTGCCCGCACGCCTCCCTTGTCACGCCCGGTTAACAATTCCAGACGCACTCCCGCAGCTTTAGCCAGAGGGCGTAATCCGGCCAGATGTTGATGGGCTAAAATCTCAGTCGGGGCCATCATTGCGCCCTGCCCATCTGCCTCAACCGCGGCCAGCAAGGCCATGAAGGCCACGAGCGTTTTGCCCGAGCCAACATCGCCCTGCAACAAGCGGTTCATGCGTAAATCGCTGGCCATATCAGCCTGAATTTCGCCAATTGCACGGCTTTGCGCCCCGGTCAGCGCATAAGGCAGCGCACCCAAAATCTGCTTTTGCAAACGCCCGTTCCCTTGGGTTTTCACGCCTTTGGCCCGCCGCACAGACGCGCGCGCAATTGCCAATGTAACCTGATGGGCGAATAATTCATCATAGGCCAGACGTTCGCGCGTGGCCGTCGAAGGGGCCGTATCCGCGATGCCCTTTGGCGCATGCGCGTCATGTATTGCACCATGCCAATCGGGCCATTGGCGTTCAAATTTAAGGTTTGGATCAATCCATTCCGGCAAATTTGCCGCACGTTCCAGCGCCGATTGCATTGCACGTTGCATCAGTTTTTGGGTCACGCCGGCAGTTAACGGGTATACTGGCTCAAACGCGGGCAACGTGATTTCTTTACCAAGGGGCAAGATATGATCTGGGTGAACCATCTGCGCCAGCCCGTCAAAAACCTCAACCCGTCCCGAAACCAGCCGTCGCTGCCCCGAGGGCAGGTTGCGCGTAATCCAATCCTCGCGTGCGTGGAAAAATACTAGCTGAAAGTCCATTTCACTATCACGTACCATCACCCGATAAGGGCGCCCAGGCATACGCGACGGCTGATGCATACCGATTTCTATCTCGACGGTCGCGACATTGGGAAATTCCATGCCTTTCAAACTGGAGCGCGGGCGGCGATCAACGCAACCAATGGGCAAGATAAATATCAGATCACGTGGGCGCGAGACATTCAAACTGGCAAAATGCTGCGCGGTTTTCGGGCCAACACCGGCCAGAGCCGTAAGATCGGCAAAAAGCGGAAAAAGAATCTCTGGGCGTGAATTGCTCATGGGGCTATTTCACGCGCAAATGCATCGAGGATCAACCAATAAGCGCCAACCATTCGTCTTCAGACAG
>CAYSAZ010000007.1:0-14681 GCA_964429065.1 uncultured Rhodobacterales bacterium | reverse complement strand
CGCGCAAATGCATCGAGGATCAACCAATAAGCGCCAACCATTCGTCTTCAGACAGAATTTTCAGCCCCAAACTTTCTGCTTTTTTACGTTTAGAGCCAGCCCCCGGCCCCGCAACCACAATATCGGTTTTTGCAGAAACGGATCCAGAAACCTTAGCCCCCAGACTTTCCGCCTTGGCTTTGGCCTCTGCCCGGCTCATTTTTTCTAAACTTCCGGTGAAAACAATTGTCATGTTGGCCACTTTGCTACCGGCACTATCCGGAGCCGCAACATCCAGAATTTCAAGATGCTCAATCAGTCGATTAAGGGCTGCACGTGTTTGTTTTTCATGGAAATAATCCACCAAAGCTGTGGCCATAACCTGGCCAACCCCGTCAATTCCAATCAAAACGTCCCAATCATGGCCCGTGTGATCTTGTGCATTTTCTAGAGTTTTGTGAAAGCTTGCCCAATCGCCGTAAAACCGCGCCAAGGTCGTGGCCGAACTTTCGCCGACATGGCGAATACCAAGGGCAAAAATCAGACGGTTGAGGGGGATTTTGCGGCGCTCGGCGATTGCTGCGAACAGGTTTTGGGCTGATTTATCCCCCCAGCCTTCGCGGATTTTAAGCTGATCTTCATAGGATTTCAGGGTGAAAATATCCGCCGGTTCCTTGATCCAGCCGTCTTTATAAAACATTTCAATCTGCTTTGCGCCCATACCATCGATGTCAAATGCGGCGCGGGAAACGAAATGTTTCAGTTTCTCCACAGCCTGCGCCGGACAGATTATACCACCCGTGCATCTTGCAACAGCCTCGCCCGGCGCGCGGATCGCATCGCAATTACATTCGGGGCATTTTTTGGGAAAAATATAGGGTTTTGCCGATTTTGGGCGGCGCGAAATATCAACATCTTTGACCTTTGGGATCACATCCCCCGCCCGGTAGATCGTAACCCAATCGCCAATACGAATGTCGCGTCCCTCGCGAATTTCCACACCGTTACTGTCGATACCCTTGATATAATCCTCATTATGCAACGTCGCATTTGCGACCACGACACCGCCAACTGTCACCGGTTTCAGACGCGCAACAGGGGATAATGCGCCGGTGCGGCCAACCTGGATTTCGATGTCTTCAACAACGGTACTTGCCAGCTCTGCGGGAAATTTATGCGCGATGGCCCAGCGCGGGGTGTTGGTGCGAAACCCAAGGCGCGCCTGCAATGCCAGATCGTTAACCTTGTAAACCACCCCGTCGATATCATAGCCAAGCTTGGCGCGCAGTGCTTCAATTTTGGCGTAATGCTGCAACATTTCAGCCGGGCTGTTACAGGTACGTGTTAGAGGGTTTATTGAAAATCCAAGCGTGCCGAGACGGGCAATCGCATCGAATTGCGTTTGTGCCAGCGGCGTTGACATTTGCCCCCAGGCATAGGCAAAAAACTTGAGCGGGCGGGATTTTGTGATTGCGCTATCAAGCTGGCGCAATGATCCAGCGGCAGCGTTACGCGGGTTGGCGAACGGGTTTTTGCCTGCATTTTCCTGCGTCAGGTTAAGTGCTGTGAAATCATTATGCGACATATAAACCTCGCCGCGAACCTCTAGAATATCAGGGGCATTCGTTAATTTTTGGGGAATATCCGCGATAGTACAAGCATTTGCCGTGACATTTTCACCAATAACCCCGTCGCCACGGGTCGCGGCCTGCACCAGTTTACCATTTTCATAGCGCAGCGATAAAGACAGGCCGTCGATTTTCGGCTCGACCGTATAGGCAAGCGGGGAATCAGGTGTAATGTTCAGAAACTTTCGGATGCGGGTATCAAAATCCTGCACATCCTGGGGGGTAAACGCATTGCCAAGCGACATCATGGCAACGGCATGTGTAACCTTGGCAAAGCCCGAACTGGCCGGCGCACCAATTTTATCGGAAGGGCTGTTGGATAGTTTCAGATCAGGAAAACGAGCTTCGATCGCAGCATTTCGCCGTTTTAAGTTGTCATACTCAGCATCCGAAATATCGGGGGCATCGTCTTGATGGTAGGCAACATCGGCCGCGGCCAAAATGCCTACCAATCTTTCCAGTTCAGCCTTGGCCTCTGAACTGTTCAGGTTTTCCACTGCTATATGTGCCATGCTTTCCCCTTTGTGCTACAAAAGGGATAGGGATTAGCTGCAGTTTCGTCCAGTCTTAGACGGCAATTTTATGATCAACCTCTACAGGGATTGGATCGCGCAAAACATATCCACGGCCCCAGACGGTTTCGATATAGTTTTCACCATCCAACCCGTTTGAAAGCTTTTTGCGCAATTTGCAGATAAATACGTCAATGATTTTCAGCTCTGGTTCATCCATGCCGCCGTAAAGATGGTTAAGGAACATCTCTTTGGTCAGGGTTGTGCCTTTGCGCAAGGATAACAATTCCAGCATCTGATATTCTTTGCCCGTCAAATGCATAGGTTTTTCATCAACCGCAACAGTTTTGGCGTCAAGGTTAACTGCAATGCGCCCCGTAGTGATCACAGATTGTGCATGTCCCTTGGAACGCCGCACGATGGCGTGGATACGTGCCACCAGTTCTTCGCGGTGAAACGGCTTGGTAAGGTAGTCATCAGCGCCAAAGCCGAATCCTTTGATTTTACTTTCAGTGTCATCCATGCCTGATAAAATCAGAATTGGTGTTTCAACTTTAGCAACACGAAGTTGGCGCAGCACCTCGTGACCCGTCATATCAGGCAGGTTCAGATCCAGCAGGATTATGTCATAGTCATAGAGCTTGGCGAGATCGATTCCCTCTTCACCAAGGTCTGTCGCATAGACATTCAAATTCGCACTCGACAACATCATCTCGATGCTTTTCGAGGTGGTTGGGTCGTCTTCAATCAGTAATACACGCATTAAGAAAATTCCTTATGTTCGTTACACCCCACCGAATCTTACTATTTGGTAAAAAGGTTAACGAGTAGTTACCAACTTAAGGTTGTGTAAAGATTCATCTTAAGGTTGTCTATACTTTTTCAAATGTGTTACCCGCAAGCCACTGCTGCCGTGATGTAACAAAGCATTTTCCCATGATGTGAACTCCTCCTTGCTTAGACCGTACATCCGACAGGCATCCTCCAGACTGATGAGACCAGCATTTACAGCCATCACCACCATGGTTTTTCGTCGGACAACCCAACGCCGTGTGTTTTTTGGCGGTAAATCCCCGCGCGTTAAAATAGAGCCGTCCGGCAATTTGACCGACACCGGCCCTTGATCTCGTCTGATGAACATAATAATCCCCTCTTTCACCCGAGAGCACCATCGCGTAATCCCGTTAAGCAGATATGAATGCCCGCCTTGTGTGTGTTTAAATTTTTACTATATTGTTAGCTATCTAACCGGAGGCGACATGCCCGTATCACATAACAGTCTGGGCTTTCGAAAGCCTGAAAGCGAAACCCGGGTGGTTGTCGCGATGTCGGGTGGCGTGGATAGCTCAGTTGTGGCCGCAATGCTGGCGCGCGAGGGTTACGATGTGGTCGGCGTAACCTTGCAGCTTTATGATCACGGCACAGCACTGGCCAAGAAAGGCGCGTGCTGTGCGGGGCGCGATATCCATGATGCGCGGCGTGTGGCGGCTGAAATGGGCTTTCCCCATTATGTTCTCGATTATGAAAACCGCTTTAAGGAAAGCGTGATTGATGCGTTCGCCGATGCCTATCTGGCCGGGGCCACGCCCGTGCCCTGCATTCGCTGCAATGAGCAGGTAAAGTTCAAGGATCTTCTGGAAACGGCCAAGGATCTGGGCGCGGATTGCATGGCGACGGGGCATTATATCCAGCGGTTCTCTGGGCAAAAAGCCGAGCTGCATCAAGCGGCTGATCCCGATCGAGATCAAAGTTATTTTCTGTTTTCCACCAAACAGGCGCAACTGGAATACCTGCGGTTTCCGCTTGGCCATCTGAAATCCAAGGCTGAAACCCGGGCGCTGGCCACCCAGTTTGGTCTGTCGGTCGCCGATAAACCGGACAGTCAGGACATTTGTTTTGTGCCCAATGGTTCCTATGCGGCCGTGATTGAAAAACTGCGGCCCGGGGCGGCGGAGCCTGGCAATATTGTTGACCTCAGCGGTCAGGTTCTGGGCCAGCATAACGGTGTTATCCACTATACCATTGGCCAAAGACGAGGCCTTGGTATCGGCGGCGGCGATCCGCTTTATGTGGTGAAACTGGACCCGGATAAAAAACGTGTGATCGTTGGTCCCAAATCCGCGCTGGCGACGCGCCACATTCCTATCGGAAAAATTAACTGGTTGGGCGACATACCGTTTGACAGCGCCCCATCTAAGGGCTGGGATGTGCGGGTGCGGGTGCGCTCAACCCGCCCGCCAAAGGCTGCCACGATATTCCCCGCCGGGCCAAATACGGCAACGGTTACGCTCGCCGCACCTGAAGAAGGTGTATCCCCCGGGCAGGCTTGTGTGTTCTACGCCCCTGACAGCACCCGCATTTTGGGCGGCGGCTGGATACAAAAAACCGGTTGAAGATCACGCAGATTATGTCAGGCTGACCTTAGAAACCCATTATAGGAGCCTTGATCATGCCTGCCCTTGATAAAATTCTGCAAGCTGCCGATGAAAATATCCCCGCCGCTCTGGAACGGTTGTTTGATTTACTGCGCATTGAAAGCATCTCAACCGATAGCGCCTATGCATCCGAATGCGTCAAAGCCGCCGACTGGCTGGTTGCGGATTTGCAAAGCATGGGTTTTGCGGCCACACGGCGTGACACCAGCGGCCACCCCATGGTCGTGGCGCATACGGGTGGCACCGGGCGGCATATGTTATTTTACGGCCATTATGATGTGCAACCGGTTGACCCGCTGAATTTATGGGACCGCGCGCCGTTTGACTCTGTGATCGAAGATACGCCAAAGGGTCGGGTGATCCGCGCGCGCGGGGCATCGGATGATAAAGGCCAGCTTATGACTTTTATCGAGGCCTGCCGCGTCTGGAAATCTGTAACCGGTGAATTGCCCGGCAATATTACCATATTATTTGAGGGCGAAGAGGAAAGCGGCTCACCATCCCTTATCCCGTTTCTAAAAGACAACGCCGACGAGCTACGGGCGGATTTTGCCCTGGTCTGTGACACAGGCCTTTGGGATGCAGACACACCAACAATTTCCACGATGCTGCGGGGAATGGTGACCGAGGATTTCACCATCACGGCGGCAAACAAAGACCTGCATTCAGGGGCATACGGTGGCCCGGCCATCAACCCTATCCGGGTTTTGACCCGTATTTTAGGGACGCTGCATGATGATCAGGGCCGCGTGACCCTGCCCGGGTTTTACGAAGGCGTACCCGACATCTCCGCCGATATCAAAGCTCAGTGGGATGCGCTGAATTTCGATGTTGAAACGTTTCTGGGCGAGGTTGATTTGACAACCCCGGCCGGGGAGCAGGGCTATACCCCGCTGGAACAAATATGGGCGCGCCCGAGCTGTGATATCAACGGTATCTGGGGCGGCTATACAGGCGAGGGATTTAAAACCGTGCTGCCTTCACAAGCCAGCGCCAAGGTCAGCTTTCGTCTTGTAGGCGATCAGGATCCCGTAGCTATCGATGTGGCTTTTCGCAAATACATCACCGATAACCTGCCCCTCGATTGCCGTGTAGATTTTCGAGAATCCGATGGCGCGCGTGCCACCAATTTGCCAGTGGATGCGCCAGAATTCACCCAAGCTCGCCAGGCCCTGAACGACGAATGGCCAAACCCGGCAATTTTTGCCGGTTGCGGCGGCTCTATCCCGATTGTCGGGCATTTTCAGAGCATCCTTGGCATGGATTCAATCCTGATCGGTTTTGCCCTTGATGACGATCAAATCCACTCGCCAAATGAGAAATATGCCCTGCGCAGTTTTGAAAAAGGCATTCGCAGCTGGATACGGGTGCTGGGTGCGCTAACCTGATTAAAACGGCAGCCACAGCCATGATACCCTGATAAAACTCCGATAATTTTGAATGCCTTAAGTATGTATAAAATTGCGATTTAGACTAAACTACTAACCTAGTTTAGTAGTTTAGTCTAAAAGACATAACATGCTGTAGTAAAAGAACAATACGGCATATCAATGGTTAATTAATACAATTATTCTTGCGTTGCATAGAACGCAGGGATCGTTGCGATGGCCACAGGGCCGATCTTGACTTTGCCCTCAACAATCGTAAAGGAAAACGTTACATTTTCACCCTCACTCATCACATTTAATAACGTATCAAGCGCCTGTATCTGCACGCCATCGGCTAGATTGGCAAGCTGCATGGCACTCTCCCACGGGGAAACTGTCGCGTCAATTTTTCCGCTTACCAGCCCTGTTTCCCCTAAATTAACGGCCCCCAGCATTGCAAGATTCACCTCGGCCCAATTGAGCGTCAGATTTCGTATAAAAAGGCCTGTTACATGCACCAAACCATTTTCGACTGCCGTTACATCCCACGTCTCCGACAACGTGATATCCGCGTGCAACTTCACATAATCCACCAGTTGCGGCAGCCCAGCCTGCGTAAGTTTTGTAGCAATAGAATCGGGCAAATTAACCGCGCGCGCCTCTAATTCAACGGTATAACTATTCTCTTTGTCTTCGCTTGGAAAAACGGCAAAATTTGCGCGCTCCAGCAATCGCCGCCACTCAGAATCCTTGATCATATTCAAAACTTGGGACTTCATCTTAAGGCGCTCCAGTCCTGACCCACTGGGCGGTTTCATGAAGGTGATACCAACGCCCTGCACGCTTGTATCAAGGTTTTGTGCATGGGCAAAACCTGCCAGATTGCCAAAGGAAACCAAGACTAGAATGTGGCATATTTTATTAAGAAGTCGCATGTTTTATCCCATAGTATTAATGTTTATATACGCAAAGAAATTGCAATAAATCAATACTATACCCGCCGTCGTCGCGATATCCGTGGGATGGCTTTGCGTTCTATAGCATCATTAAGGATACTTGTCATGGGGTGTGTTGGAGCAGCTGCGGTAAAGCGCTCCAACAGCTGTTTGATCGTATCAGATATATCCTTGTCGGCAGGCATCCCAAGTGCCCAATCCAGAAAAATCATTCGGCAATCTGCCAGCGTAATTCCCTCTATCTGATAGGAATCCGCAATTAGGCCGCGCGCATCAATCTGTGATATATCATCTTGCATCATCTGTTCCCTCAGCAATCGGAATTGCTAATGTTTTTTCAATTATTGCGGTCATATCCAGCGCCGTTTGTGCCAGTTTCACCTCAAGCGCAAATACATCCTTTAGGCCTACCACGCCAGACATTAATGCGCGAAGCCCTTTAGAGATACCGGCCGGATCAGGCGTGCCTTTGATGGCCAACCTCGTGACTTGCTGCACCTGACGGTATAGGATCAAAGCCTTGGTAATCGCGGCACTGTCGTCAGTTGATATCCAGCCCTGCGCCATGAGTTTTGGGAGCATATCGATGGGTCTTTGCACATCTGAAATGCCGAATAACACCGCCCCCGTTTGCAATAGCAACTCCAGATCCATCAGTCGTCCGGGGCCGTCTTTTAACGCCCATAAACCAGCTGAGGTGCTTTTTACCTTGGCTAGTTTTTGCCGCATCTGCTGTACATCTTCAAGGGTTTTTCGAGAGTCTGTTCTTTGGTGCAAAACCTTGCAGATCACCTCTTTAACATCCCCAACCAGCCCCGCATCACCGCTTAATGCCCGCGCCCGGGTCAGCGCCAGATGTTCCCATGTCCACGCCTCGTTGAGCTGGTAATCCGCAAAGCCCCGCAAAGAGGTTGCCACCGGCCCTTTTCGCCCCGAGGGTCGCAGGCGCATATCGACCTCAAAAAGCGCACCCTCAGCCGTGGGCACGCTTAGCGCCGAGACCAGAGCCTGCGTAAGACGCCCGTAATAGGTTGTCACCGGCAACGGGCGTTTGCCCGTGGAATGGGTCTGGTTTTCTGCATCATAAATGACGATCAAATCCAGATCAGAGGTGGCCGTCATCTCGCCCGAACCCAGTTTTCCCATCGCAACCACCATCGCGCCGCGCCCCGGTGGCGGGCCGTAGCGGCGGGCGAAATCTTTGCAAACATGGGGGAAAACCTCGCACAAACAGGCCTCGGCAACATTTGAATACGCCTCTGCGGTTTCTTCAGCCGAGGCGGTTTGACGCAGCAAATGCACTCCAATTTTAAACTGGTTTTCCTTAACCCAGCGCCGGGTGGAATCGAGCACATCTTCGTAATACTCGCACCTGCCAATCTCTAACGATAGCGCATGGCGCAATGTGGCCAGTTCCGGCAGAGGTGCAAAGAAATCGGCGCTGATCACCGCATCCAAAACTTGCGCGTTTTGCCCCAGATAGCGCGCCAATTGCGGCGCGGTAGCACAAATATCGACCAACAGATCCAACAGATGCGGATTAGCCTCGAACAGCGCAAAAAGCTGCACGCCAGCGGGCAACCCAGCTAAAAATGCATCAAATTGCAACAACGCTTCTTCGGGGTTGCCGGCCCCTGACAGACGGTGCAGGATTTCAGGGCGCAGACGGGCGAATATCTGGCGTGCGCGCACCGAACGCAGGGCTGGAAATCCTTCCCATTTTGCCAGGATATCTGCAACAAATTCAGGGCGCGCGAACGCAGGCTCCGGGCGCTCTTTTTCCTCGTCGTTTTTTTGTGTGAAAAACTTTTCTATTAAATTATGCGTGTTTTGCAAGCGTTCCTTGATAGTATTTTCAAATACCTCAAGATCATCAGCACCGCAAAACGCTGCCAGTCGTTGCCTTTTTTCCAGATTCTCAGGGATTTTATGGGTTTGGGCATCATCGAGCATTTGCAAGCGATGTTCCAACGTGCGATATGCTATGTAAGCGGCACCAAGGGCCGTTTCCACATCCGGTTCCACCCAGCTTTTATCGCGCAAAGCCTTAAGCGCTGTCAGCGTTTGACGATGGCGGATATCTTGATCGCGCCCACCACAAATAATTTGGCGGGTTTGGGTGAAAAATTCGATCTCGCGAATACCGCCGCGCCCCAGTTTCATGTCGTGCCCGGGCACCGAAACCGGCCCATGCAGGTTTTTATGGGCACGAATACGCAAGCGCATATCATGGGCGTCCTCAATCGCGGCAAAATCAAGGTGTTTACGCCAGATAAACGGGCGCAACCGTTCCAAGAATGCCCAGCCCGCATCAATTGCCCCCGCACAAGGGCGCGCTTTGATAAACGCCGCCCTTTCCCATGTGCGCCCAAGGCTTTCATAATACCGCTCTGCCGCTTCCATGCTGATACACACCGGGGTGACCGAAGGGTCGGGGCGCAGGCGCAAATCGGTACGAAACACATAGCCCTCGCCCGTTGTAGCCGATAGCATTTTAACCATACGCTGGGTAATACGGATGAACCCGGCGCGCAAATCTGCGTGATGTTCCGGCGCATGGCGGCTTTCGTCAAACAGCATGATCAGATCAATATCGGAGGAATAATTCAGCTCGCCCGCGCCCATTTTCCCCATAGCCAGCGCCACCATGCCAGCGCCATCCGCCGCATCTTTGGCGCAACATCCGGGCAGTTTTCCGCGCGCAATTTCCGCGCTCACCAGATAGACAAGGCTTACCTGCACCGCCCGGTCCGCCAGTGCTGTCAGTGCACCCGTCACCTGTTCAAGGCACCAAAGCCCGCCCAGATCCGCCAGCGCAATCAGCAATGCCGCGCGCCGTTTGGCCACCCGCAAAGCGTCTGAGAGATTCTCAAAACTTTCCCCGGCAATATCCGCTAAAATACTGGCAAATACCCTGTCCAGATCAAGCTGCGCGCTGGATTTCAACCAGTCAGCCTCGCGTTTGAGCAGCTGATCAAGATAGGGGCTGCACCCGGCGGTTCCGGCGATGAGATTTCGCAAATTATCAGGGAATTCCGCGAACAGCGCCCGCGCCTCTTGGCCACGTTCAGGCGAATACGGAATCGGTGCAGTGGTGACATCGTAAAGTGTGTTCATATCCCCAGAATGGCAGGTAATCCGGCTGGGTCAAGACACCTTATCGCCCCTCATAGTCAGGTGTGCGTTTTTCCATGAAAGCCATGACACCTTCAAGAAAATCACGGGTTTTCCCGGCTTTTCCTTGCAGTTTCGCCTCAAGATCAAGCTGTTCTTCTAAGGTATTATCAAGACCTTGTCGCAAGGATTTCTTGATATATTTATACGTTATGGTCGGACCTGTCGCCAAATGTTGCGCACGTTCTTGCACCAAAGTAGCAAAATCATCATCCGCAACACTTTCCCAGATCATCCCCCACTCGTCGGCTTGCGTGGCGCTGATCCGGTCCGCAAAAAGCGCCGCGCCCATCGCCTTGGCCATGCCTATTTGGCGTGGCAACCAATAGGTCCCGCCGGCATCAGGAATAAGGCCAATGCGCGCAAAAGCTTGTATAAAAAACGCCGATTTGGAGGCAATCACCACATCGGCCGCCAATGCCAGATTAGCCCCCGCCCCGGCCGCAGCCCCGTTCACAGCCGAAATCGTCGGGATCGGGCAGTTGTAAATCGCCATCAACATTGGCTCGTATTCTTCTTTTAACGTGCGCTCCAGATCAACGTCGCCAGCGTTTTTGCGATCCCCTAAATCCTGCCCGGAACAAAACCCGCGCCCAGCCCCCGTTAGCACCAGCACCCGCGCCTCTGTGCCTGCACGCGTTACCGCATGGGTAATATCGGCGCGCATCTGTGCGTTGAGGCCGTTCATCACATCGGGACGGTTCAGCGTGATCGTCGCAATATTGTCGCTGACCGCATATAGAATGGTTTCATAGCTCATGACGCTCTCCTGTTTTATCCCATATAAGGTGTTGGAGGGCCGCACAAAACCCCAAACCTTAGGTTAATCGTCCAAAAGTGCGGCGAGGCGCTTTTCTTCATCAGCATTTAGCGCCCCCGCCAGCGGTGATTTGCGACTTTGCCGGCGGATAAAAACAAAAGATATCCCGCCCCCGGTTAGCAGTAAAATCGGCGCTGCCAGCCATAGCAATGCGTTTCGCGCGTTGAAAACCGGTTTAAGCAAAACATATTCGCCGTACCGCGCCACAACATAGGCAACCACCTGCTCATCCTCATCCCCGGCCACCAGACGTTCGCGCACCAACAGGCGTAAATCCTGGGCGAGAGCGGCGTTGGAATCGTCAATATTCTCATTGCGACACACCAGACAACGCAAACCTTTGGAAATATCACGCGCACGCGATTCCAGCACAGGATCATCAAGGATTTCATTGGGTTGCACCGCATAAAGCGGTGTTGCCAGCATCAGGATCAACGATAGATATTTAAGCATGATTTACTCCGCAGGCTGGACGTTTAGCGATATTTTACGCGCCAGTGAGGCCACCCGATACCGCCGATCTGTGATACTGAGTATGCCACCGAAAGCCAGCACAAATACCCCGATCCAGATCCAGTTTACGAACGGTTTCACATAAGATCGCACCGCCCAAGAGCCGTCATTCTGGCGATCCCCCAGCACCACATAAACATCCCTCAGCAGGCTCTGATTGATCGCGGCCTCGGTCGTTGGCATGCTTTGCACCGGATAGTTGCGTTTTTCGGGGTACATGATGGCAATTTCCTGCCCGTCCTTAAACAAGGTGAAGGCCCCGCGCTGGATCGTGTAATTTGGCCCCTGAAGGGCTTCAACCCCCTCAAACCGCAGCTCATAGGCTTGCAATGCAAATGTATCACCAATGTTAAGGGTGCGGATATCCTCCACCTCCCAGGCCATGATCGCGGATATGCCGAATATTGTCAGCCCAAAGCCCATATGCCCAAACATTTTGCCCCAATCGGCACGTGGCAGATTGCGGGCGCGCCGCAGACTTTCCCCAAACGGGGCCACAGCAAATTTAATGCGCAGCCCTACATCAATCAGCGCCCCGAGCACCACCCAGGCGGCCAGCATGATGCCGATAGGGGCCAGCATCCGGCCACCGGTTTGCAGGCTCCAGACCAGCACCCCCAGCGCAATTGACAGGGCAAGTGCCCCCCAAAGCGTGGCCATTGCACGTTTTATCTGCCCGCGTTTCCAGGGCAATATGGCACCAACCGGCAGGATCATCGCCAAAAGCACCATGAACGGTGTGAAAGCCATGTTGAAAAACGGTGCCCCGACAGAGACTTTGGCACCGCTGGTCATCTCGGCCAGCAAAGGCCATATGGTGCCGATGAAAACCACAGCCGCAGCTACAGCCAACAGCAAATTGTTGAGCACCAGACCACTTTCCCGGCTAACCAGCCCGAATATCGCATTTGAACGCAATTGCCCGGCGCGCAGCGCATAAAGCGTTAGCGCACCACCAATCGCCACGGCGAGAATGCCAAGGATAAACACCCCGCGCTCAGGGTCATTGGCAAAAGCATGCACCGAAGTTATCACCCCGGAACGCACAATAAATGTGCCGATCAGGCTGAAGGAAAACGCCAAGATCGCCAGTAAAACTGTCCAGCTTTTCAAGGTGTTACGTTTTTCAACCACGATGGCAGAATGCAGCAGGGCGGCCGCGATCAGCCAAGGCATAAAGCTCGCGTTTTCCACCGGATCCCAGAACCACCAACCGCCCCATCCCAGTTCATAATAGGCCCACCAACTGCCAAGCCCAATGCCGATGGTCAGGAAAATCCAGGCCGCCAAGGTCCAGGGGCGCACCCAACGTGCCCATGCGGCATCGACCCGCCCCTCAATCAGCGCAGCAATGGCAAAACTAAACGCCATCGATAGCCCCACATACCCCAGATATAAAAACGGCGGATGAAACGCCAAGCCCGGGTCTTGTAACAACGGATTCAACCCGTTGCCGTCAATCGGCGGGTTTGCGAGGCGTAAAAACGGGTTGGAGGTAAACAGGATAAACCCAAGAAACGCCACGCCGATCATTGCTTGCACAGATAAAACCCGGGCTTTCAGGCTGGGCGGCAGGTTTTTCCCCCAGCCGGCAACGACCGCGCCAAACAGGGTCAGGATCAATATCCACAACAGCATCGAACCTTCATGATTAGCCCAAACCCCGGTAACTTTATAGAGCATCGGCTTGGCAGAATGCGAATTAGCCGCCACCAGTCGCACAGAGAAATCCGAAGTTACAAACGCCACCGTCAGCATAGCGTAAGCCACCCCGACAAGCACGAATTGCACCAACGCCGCCGGAGCCGCCAGACGCATCCAGTCATGCCAGCCACGCGCAGCCCCGATCATCGGGATAAGCGCCTGCACAATGGCAACGATAAGGGCGAGGATAAGGGCAAAATGCCCCAGTTCTACAATCATGAAACGAATCCTTTGGTTTTCTGATACGCATCATAACGCCAAAGGCCACACATTCAATTTTCAATGTCGTGATTGTTTGATTATCCCTGTGTTTGCTGCCATTCCGCCAAAGCCGGGTTTTCAGCCGCTTGTATTATGGCAGAGCCAGGTTGATTTGCGCCAAGTGAGGGCAAGGCAATCGGGCGGATATTCTGGCGCGCATAATGCAATTCACGCGCGCCAAAATAAAACGAAACCACCGCCCCCAACAGCCACCACAAAGGATCCGGCACATAGGCCAGCCCCTGCATACGTTCTGCAAAACCTTGCGGATCAGCCATGGCAAAGACAAACAGCCCAACCGTTCCCAGCGCCATAACCGGGCGTGGCAGACGGTTGATGCCGTTGATAAAACGATCAAACCAACCTAGATTTGCATGGGTGAATTCCGCGCTATATTGCGCCAATGCAGATTGTGATTGCGCCCAATGCGCCAGTTCTGCCTTGGTTTTATTAACAGTAAAAACCTCTGCCACGCTTTCAACTGCGCTGCCAACGCCTTTTGCCGCCTCACCTATTCCAAAAATGCGTGCGATTAACCCCATGCTGCAACCCTTTGTTTATGCTGATCATTTGTTAAATGAAATCGAGGGGATATAAATTCTTCGGCCCGCAAAATCCACCCGCCTTTCCCCCCGTCACGGCGCCGGGCATATTTGCGCGAGGACACGCGACCATCAGCCAATGCATAATAATAATTACGCCGGGCAATCCCGTAGGCATCAACAAAATGGTTGCGCGCCCGCACAAAAGCCTGCCGTGTGGCGCCGATGGTTTGCGGACCAAGTGCGCCATCAATTGTGACCGTGAACCCGAAATCCCCCAGCAGCCGTTGCAAAATCTTGATCGCCGCCCCACCGGCATTCACGTACATATCAAAAACGCTGGCTTGCAACAGCTCCGGCAGACCGGCAATGCCCGGGCGCGCGTAATAATGTTCTCTGAAAATTCCAGCCGCGCGGCTGCGGTTTAGCTTGCGGATATCATTGATATCAATATCGCCATCTTTATCAACATCAATGCCTAATCGGCGCAAAGTGTGGATAGTAACCCCGTGATTAGTCGCCCCGCCGGGATCATCTGGATCGTTTACAAAGCCACCCTCACGGCGCAAAATGTCACTTATAATGTCATCAACTGACAGCATCGCTCGCTCCTATCATTTCCATAAATGAGGAGAGGATCGTCGATAAATGCTAAAATTTTATTTAAATGTCGGATATTTTATAAGCATTGGTTAAATTTCAGGCACAATACCGCGCATAAACTACATTTTATTGAACTACTAACCTAGGGGCTGTTGACGTTCTGGATTCACAAATGGTCTGATCTGTG
>CAYSAZ010000006.1:35104-48087 GCA_964429065.1 uncultured Rhodobacterales bacterium | reverse complement strand
TGGTGCCGCTGACAGGACTCGAACCTGCTACCCCGTCATTACGAATGACGTGCTCTACCTGCTGAGCTACAGCGGCGATCGGGGTGGTTTAGGTAATGCGGTCTGGTTTGGCAAGATCTATGTGTCGTCGGGGTGCTCGGATTCTGGGTCAAGTATTTCGAGGGGGTCAGACGCTGTTTCGATATTTGTACCGAGGATTAACGGCAAAAATGCCGCCATTGGTGCATCATCGGTCTTGGGTTTTGCTGGCAGGCTCCATTCCAACGTGTCAAAGGCTTTGCAATGCTCGCACGCCGGCGTCCAGTTGCCGTGGGTATGGCCACAGCTTGAGCACACCCATTGTGCGCCCCGGTTTGCGCTCATGGCTTTGGCAAGAAAGGCGCGCACCGTTGTTTCATCGGCGCCCGAGCCTTGTTCAATCGCCGCCATAAGCGCCAGCGTGCGGGTTGTTGGTTGTACCTCGGACAAATTGCCAATGGCCCGGCGTGCGGCGGGAAAATCTGTTTCGATCAACGCCAGTTCAGCCAGCATCATTTTTGTTTCTGGATGCTCCGGCTGCAAGCGCGCCAATTGTTCAAAGCGTTTGCGCCGTGCATCCGGGGCTTCATCTGGTTCCAACGCGCCAAATGCCATGGTCAGATCGGGGTGAGGCATGGCCTTCCAGGCGGTTTTCAGGATGCGGGTAGCGGGGCGTTTTGCACCTTCTTGGGATAATAACTGCGCGGCCAAAACTGCCGCTGGCACCAATGTGGGCGCAAGTTTATTAGCTTTTAGGGCAGATTCCCGAGCCAGAACCTTATCCCCATCGATTAGGGCTTTTTGGGCATCCGCCAGTGACAATAGCGCCTCGCGCCGGTTGAATACATCTTTTGGCAAAGCCTTGGCGCGTAATTTAGCCAAGAGCGTTGCGCGTGCGCCCGACCAGTCCGCGGCCCCTGATTGCAGCGCAAACAATGTATCAAGGTTACCATGATGGCGTGGGCGCAAAACAAAGGCTTTCTCGGCCAGTTTCAGCGCCGTTTCTGTATCGCCCGCAGCCAGCTTTTGCTGCAAAATTCCCCGCACTCCGACAAAGCGCGTGCGCTCATTTTGCAACAACGCTTTATAGTGGCTGAGCGCACCTTTCTGGTCGCCGGACATCTCACAGGCTTGCGCGCTTAAAAGGCGGGTGAGTTCAGGGCGTTTTAGCAGTTTTTCAGCCTTATTGGCTTGGGCAATCGCTGTTGCGCCTTCGCCGGCGGCCAGGGCGACCATGCCCTCGGCCAGCGCGTCATAGCCGCGTTTTTCACGGTTTTTCCCCCAGAAACGTGACAGGGCGGTTTCATCGCCAACGATAAACCGCAAAACTGCCACCAGTAACCCTGCAAGTTTTAAAAGAATGAAAAACCCCAGTAATAACAGCAAGATAGCTGCAATAAACCCAATAGGTTCCAGGCTGAATTCTTGTGTGCCAAAGGCGATGCGAACCTCGCCGGGGGTTTCCATCACATAAGCGAGGCCAAAAGACAGTGCGATGGCAAGCCCGATAAAAACGCTGGCTTTGATAAGGGACCAGATCATAAAATCGCTCCTATTTTGGCTCAAATGCGCGGGTAAGTGCGTCGTAAGCAGTCAGGGCATCATGGCGGGCCTGGGCCATCAATATCCAGTTTAGCATGGGGCTGTCGGGCGGGGTAGCACTTGCTGGCAGGGTGTCAACCTCAAGCAAAGCGGCGCTCAAGTTGCCCTGTTTCAGGGCCGCCTCAACACGCGAAAGGATGGCGTCAACGCTGTTACCTTCTTGGGGTGTAAGGGATCTGCTGGCAATTTGCGTGCGCAAAAAACTGCCCACGCGTGACCACATACCATCCTCAGGCGCCGGGCTGTTGGCTGCACGAATGGCGCTATGGGCCGCATCGGGAAAATCGTTGCGTAAACCCTGCATGCCAGCGATACCATCTTGGTATTCCAACAGAGCCGCCGGTATTTCCACATCCATTTGCACCGCCTGCAACGCATCAAGGTTTTTTGCAAATGCGGCCCCACTGGAAAGCGCGGCTGCAAGGGCTGACATATTGGTCTTTATAACCGCGGAATTGCGCGTCATTTCGGCCGTTTCAGTCGCCTGCAAGGTCATATCTTCAGCCGCCCTGACTTGACGTTCTGTCTGCACAACGATCGTATCAATTTCTTGGGCGAGCGTGGTATTCTGGGCCGCCAGATTTCCCAACTCGGCCTTAAATCCATCAAGTGTGGCTGCATAGGTCATGATTTGCGCCGCCGTTTGCGCATTCACTTCGCCCCCCGAGATTGCCACAGCGCCCAATTGTTTGGTAAGGGTTGAGACCTCGCTGCGCAGCCCATCGGTTTTCATTTCAAGCGCCACAAGCCGGGATTGGATATTGGCAATATCAATGGTCTGCACCTGATCAGAAACTGCATCAATACGCGCCGATAACTCCGTGCGTAATGTCGCGGTGCTATCTGCAAGCGCTTGGGAAATATCCGGGGGGTGCGTAATATCTGGAAGGGCGGCAAACCGCGCGTTCATATCCGTGCGTAACGTGGAAATTTCTGTGTCTACACGTGCGATTCCGGGGCTAAGCCATGTCGCGATCGGGGCCATTCCAGCGGGCAGGTTGGGCGCAATTTTTGGACCAGCCCAAAGCGCAATACCGCCCCCCAGAGCAATAAGCGCCAAACCTGTCAGAACCTTGGCCGCCAGACCCGTTGCCTGCTCGCTGTCTTGTTCGTGATACTCAGGTTCTGATGCGTCAGCACCGCGCAAAATCGCACCCTCTTCAGCCAGAGCCTCTTTATCATCCTGATCGTCTTTATCGTTCATTATTCACCCTTGGTGCTGCGCATAACATATCATGTGGTGACGCTTTGAGCATAAGTCTAGATGTGTCGTGTGCACCCTTCAAGCCGGACATGGCGGATTTCAACCCGATTTAGTGCAAAACTGCACGATAAGCCGATGCATTTCGTCGCGGCTCGGGGTTTTAGCGATTTTAACCGCGCCAAGTTCCGGCAGTTCCCGGGCGATATTTTCACTAAGGCAAAGGGCGGTAATATGGGCACGGGGCCATGTGGGGTTTTCGTGCAATTTTACCGCCAATAATCTGGCCGTGCGCGGGGAAAAAAGTGGCAAGGCGTCGATTTTTCCGCTTAGAAATGCTGTGCACGCCTGCGAGTTAAGGGGCAGCGGATTTTGACGATAAAGCACGGCATCTCTGGTTGAAAATCCCCGCGCGGTCAGTTTTGCAACAACATCCCCCGTGGTATGTTCACCGCGAATATGCAACAGCGGGCCATGGTTTGGATCAAGCGTATTGCATACCAGTGAAATCAGCGATTGTGCATTGCCCGCAGCGAATTGTGCGTTTAATCCCTGCGCACGGGCTGCAAACTCTGTACGACCCCCGACACAAAAGCAGGCTAAATCGGTCTTTCCACCTGCCTGAATGAAGGCTTCAACGCCATTTACGGACGTGAAAAGCAGGGCCTGAAACGATGATAACCCGGGTAAAGCACCGGCGGGCTGGATTTCCAGTAATGGTGAGATCAGGCATTTAACAGCATCGGGCAACGTTGCTTTTAAGCTATCCGCCAGCTCAAGCGATTGCGCTTTTGGGCGGGTTAAGAGGATGGTTTTGATCCTAGTCAAAGAAACCCTCACCGGCTTTGCGTTTCAAAATATGTGCGGCCTCCTGGCCTATGATGTGGGCGTCACTGACATCCCCATGCCAGACGCCTTTGTGAATTTTCGACCCATCAGGGCGCAAAACCTCACCGTGAAACGTCAATTTATTCCCGTCCAGCACCGCCAAACCACCGATTGGTGTGCGACAAGAGCCATCCAGAACCTTAAGAAACGCCCGCTCGGCACAAAGGCGAATATGGGTTTCAACATGGTTAATCGGAGCAAGCAGGGCATTAATAGCCGCATCATCAATACGGTTTTCAATGCCAATCGCGCCTTGCGCCACGGCGGGCAACATTTGTTCCACAGAGATCGGATTGGCAATATCGCTGCGCCCTAAACGCTGCAACCCTGCGCAAGCCAGAAAGGTTGCGACAGCCACGCCCTCGTCAAGTTTGCGCAGGCGGGTTTGCACGTTGCCGCGAAACTCCACCAGCTGCAAATCAGGGCGTATGGCCAGCAGTTGCGCCCGACGTCGCAAGCTGGATGATCCAACAATAGCGCCATTTGGCAGGGCATCAATTGACGTATATTTCAGGCTGATAAACGCATCCCGCACGTCCTCGCGCGGCAGTACGGTCACGATTTCCAAGCCCTCTGGCAACACCGTTGGCATGTCCTTCATCGAGTGTACGGCAATGTCGATTGCGCCCGATAGCAGGTCTTCCTCAATCTCTTTGGTAAATAATCCCTTGCCGCCAATCTCAGATAACGGGCGGTTTTGTACTGCATCCCCGGTGGTTTTAATCACAATGATTTCAAAGGCGTCCTCGGGCATATTATGAGCCGCCATCAGCCGCGCGCGGGTTTCCACGGCCTGAGCCAAAGCCAAGGGTGATCCGCGTGTGCCGATTTTCAACGTGTTTGACGGGGTGTATTGATTGCGCATGGCCACGGTGTTACCCCGTGTGGCAAGGCTGTGCAATCATGAAGAAAGGCATCATGGGACAATCGGTTACAATTTTAGGCATTGAGAGCAGTTGCGATGAAACTGCCGCCGCCATTGTGCGGGGCATCCCCGGTGCGGCGGGGGGTGAAATTATGTCGTCCATCATTGCCGGACAAGAAAACCTGCACGCCCCATATGGCGGCGTTGTCCCCGAAATTGCTGCGCGCGCCCATGCGGAACGTCTGGATATTTGCGTTGAACAGGCGCTTGCGGGTGCCAAGGTTACCCTTGCGGATATTGATGCGATTGCCGTGACCGCCGGTCCCGGGCTGATAGGGGGTGTTATATCTGGTGTGATGTGCGCTAAAGGTCTGGCCGCCCCCAGCCGTAAACCTTTGATTGGTATCAATCATTTGGCGGGGCATGCCCTGACGCCGCGCTTGACGGATGGTCTGGATTTCCCCTATCTGATGCTGTTGGTATCTGGCGGACATTGCCAGTTTATCGCCGTGCTTGGGCCGGAGGATTTTCGCCGTTTGGGCGGCACCATTGATGATGCCCCCGGCGAGGCATTTGACAAAACCGCCAAGCTGCTTGGCCTTGGTTATCCCGGCGGGCCTGAGGTAGAGCGCGCGGCAAAAGAGGGTGATATCACCCGTTTCAAATTTCCCCGCCCGCTGTTGGATCGCGCGGGATGTGACATGTCTTTTTCAGGCCTGAAAACGGCCCTGCGCCGTGAACGGGACAAAATCATCGCCGCAAAAACCGGTTTGACTGTGCAGGATCGCGCTGACCTTTGTGCGGGGTTTCAACTGGCAATAGCGGATGTTCTGGTTGAAAAATCCCGCCGTGCCTGTGCGGTTTTTGTTGAAAGCTACGCACCAAAAAACCCGGTTTTTGCTGTGGCTGGCGGCGTAGCAGCAAATATGCCTATCCGCACAGCGCTTGAAATAATGTCGAAAAATCAGAGCTTTACCTTTTGTGCGCCACCTCTAAAGCTGTGCACGGACAACGCCGCGATGATCGCATGGGCAGGGTTAGAGCGCATGGCGATGCCGAATTTTGCGCCCCATGATGAAATCACCCCCCGCCCACGCTGGCCACTGGATCGCGATGCTAAACCCATGTTAGGTTCGGGCAAAAAAGGGGCAAAGGCATGACAATCGGGATCATTGGCGCGGGGGCATTCGGCTCGGCACTGGCCATGGCGCTGGGGCGTAAACACCCCGTTCGACTTTGGGCGCGAGGGGCAGGCGTTACCCGGGATTATCCGGACAATGTTTTGCGCGTCTCCGAGCTTGCAGAATTAAACGGTGTTGCGGCTTTGTTGCTGGTGTTGCCGGCACAGAAAACCGCCGCGTTTTTAGCAAAAAACCCGTTGCCAAATGCGCCGCTGGTGTTGTGTGCCAAAGGGATTGATCTGCAAAGTGGGCAATTGCAAAACCAGATTGCCATGCCTTTTACGAAGGGCCCAATTAGTGTGCTGACCGGTCCCGGTTTTGCTGATGAAATCGCCGCCGGTCTGCCCACCGCTTTGACCTTGGCAGGCGCAAATAGGGCGCAGCAGGACCTGCTGTCAACGGACCGGCTGCGGCTTTATGGCACGGATGACGTCGTGGGGGCGCAACTGGGTGGTGCGCTCAAAAACGTTATTGCGATAGCCTGCGGAATGGCGGTTGGGGCCGGTTTTGGCGAAAGTGCCCGCGCCGCTCTTTTAACTCGGGGTTTTGCCGAAATGCAACGCATTGGCGTGGCGCTGGGCGCGCGGGCTGAAACCTTTCAAGGGCTTTCGGGGCTGGGGGATTTGGCGCTGAGCTGTGGCTCGCAAAAATCCCGGAATTTTGCGCAAGGCTGGGCGCTGGGGCAAGGCAACACACCCAAAGACGTAACGGTTGAGGGGATTGCAACCGCAAGTGCTACGATTAAACTGGCCCAAAATCTGGGTGTCACAGCCCCGATTTCCAAAGTAGTCAGCGCCGTGTTATCAAAAGATGTTAGCATCCAAGAGGCCATGTCTGCCTTGCTGTCACGACCCTTAAAACAGGAATAAGCGTATGAATTACTGGCTTTTTAAATCCGAACCCAACACCTGGGGCTGGGATGATCAGGTCGCGCGCGGCAATGTCGGCGAGGAATGGGACGGGGTGCGAAACTATCAGGCGCGCAACAATATGCGTCTGATGGAGATCGGTGATCTGGGGTTCTTTTACCACTCAATCGATGAAAAGCGCATCGTTGGCGTGGTCGAGGTAATAGCGCTGGCGCATCCCGATAGCACAACGGATGATGCGCGCTGGGCCTGTGTCGATATCAAAGCTGTCGGGCCGTTTCCAACACCGATCAGTTTGCAAAATTGCAAGGATGATCCGCGTCTAAAAGACATGGTTCTGGTGAATAATTCGCGTTTGTCTGTGCAGCCGGTGACCCCTGCCGAATGGAAAATCATCTGTGAAATTGGGGGGTATAAATAGCCTATGCTTGCTCTTTTGCAACACCGCTTATTTCGCAAGCTTTATGTCGCACAGGTCGTATCTTTGCTGGGTACGGGGCTGGCAACGGTGGCCTTGGGATTGCTGGCGTTTGATCTGGCGGGGGATAAGGCGGGCACGGTGCTGGGCACGGCGCTGGCCATCAAGATGATCGCCTATGTCGGTGTGGCTCCGGTGGCACAGGCCTTGTTAGGGCGCTTTCCAGCCAAAACCGTGTTGATAACGTTGGATTTGATCCGCGCAGCTATTGCTCTGTCGCTGCCATTTGTCACCGAGATCTGGCAGGTCTACGGGTTGATATTCCTGTTGCAATCGGCCTCGGCCGGGTTCACGCCGACGTTTCAGGCGTTGATCCCCGAAATCCTGCCTGATGAGGGCGAATATACCCGCGCGCTATCCCTTTCGCGCCTGACCTACGACTTAGAGAGCCTGATCAGCCCGATGTTGGCCGCCGCGTTACTGGCGCTAATTTCGTTTCACTGGCTGTTTGCAGGCACGGCACTGGGGTTTTGCCTGTCGGCAGGTTTTGTGCTGATCACGCCGCTTGTTGCGCGCAAAACTCTGCCGGTCGCACGCTCATTTTTTGACCGCGTTTCCAGTGGTACGCGCATCTATCTGGCCACCCCGCGCCTGCAAGGGCTGCTAAGCCTGAACCTTGTCGCAGCAGCAGGTAGCGCCATGATTATCGTCAACACAATCGTAATTACCCGCGCAATTTACGGCTTTGATGCCCAATCGGTTGGCATAGCTTTGGCAGCGTTTGGCGCAGGGTCGATGCTGGCGGCCCTAAGCTTGCCACAACTTCTGGATAAAACCGGAGATCGTTTACCAATGCTCGGCGGCGCGGCGGTACTTACGGCCACGATGTTCATCGGGGCATTCCTGTTTTACACCCCCCCCGCATTTGGTGTTTTGCTTGGGCTGTGGGCATTGGCAGGGCTTGGGTATTCTGCGATTTTGACCCCGGCAGGGCGGCTTTTGCGCCGCTCGTCTGATGCAACACAACGTCCGGGGCTGTTTGCTGCGCAATTTGCTCTCTCGCACGCCTGTTGGCTATTGACCTATCCGCTGGCCGGTTGGCTTGGCGCAGCCTTTGGCATTCCGGCGGCGTTCCTTGGTATGGGGCTGATCTCCGCCGCTGCTGTTGCGCTGAGTTTCATATTCTGGCCCGAACAAACCGGTGGTATTTTGGCGCATGCGCACGCCGACTTACCCGCGGATCACCCGCATCTGGAAAATGCGCATAATGGGACCCATACGCATGCGTTTGTTATCGATGATTTGCATCGACAATGGCCGTCTCACGGCTAACCCCTTGATTTTAAGAATCGGTCTGCACCATACTGCCCCGATAAATAATAAAAACAGGAGAGTATTATGGATTATCTAGCCGCGATTCTGGTTGCGGGTATGATGCGCCACATCTTTGCCCAAGCGAGTATTGTCGGAGCCTACAAAGGCGGGCTGTCAGGCCTTGGAATCGGGTTTTTTCTGGTAACCCCTTGGATCATGACCAACTACGCTTACGCAATGCGCCCGCGTAATTTGACCCTGATTGATGGCGGATATGCTGTATTTGGATGCACAATCATCGGGGTAATCCTTGGCCTTTTTGCAGCGTAAAACATTATGACAGTCCTTATCAGTGGCGCAGGTATTGGCGGGCTTAGTCTGGCGCTTAGCCTGCATCAGGTCGGTATCGCGTGCCAGATTTTTGAGGCTGTCCCTCAGATAAAACCGCTCGGTGTTGGCATCAATTTGCAACCCCACGCAGTGCGTGAGCTGGCTGAACTTGGGCTGCTGGCAGAGCTTGACCAGATTGCGTTGCGCACGAAAGAAGTGGTCTATGCGTCCGCACAGGGGGGCAAAATATGGGCTGAACCGCGCGGGATTGACGCTGGTTATAAATGGCCGCAGTTTTCCATCCATCGTGGCAAATTGCAGATGCTGTTGTTCAAAGCGGTGCAGGAACGCCTGGGGGCCTCTGGGATTGTGACAGGCCATAAGGTCATTGATTGGCATGAAACGCAAAACGGTGTGGAAATTATCCTCAAAGACCGTAAATCTGGTGCTGAACGGCGAAAACCTGGCGCGGTGTTTATTGCGGCTGATGGCATCCACTCAACAGCCCGCGCGCAGCTTTATCCTGATGAGGGCGCGCCGGTTTGGGGCGGGATTGTCATGTGGCGCGGTGTGACCCATGGGCCGCGGTTTTTATCCGGGCGTTCAATGGCGATGATCGGGGAAAAGAAACGCAAATTCGTCTGTTATCCGATTGCCGATACGCCGGATGGTTCGGTTATCAACTGGATTTGCGACCTACAATTCCCCGCCGATTATCTGTGGTCGCGCGAAGATTGGAACCGCCCCGGCAACCTTGTAGATTTCCTGCCGAAATTCAAAAACTGGGATTTTGACTGGCTGAATGTCCCTAAAATCATCCAAGATGCCCGCCATATTTTTGAGTTCCCTATGATTGACCGCGATCCGTTGCCGCGTTGGAGCCATGGGCGCATGACCTTGCTGGGGGATGCAGCGCACCCGATGTATCCGATTGGCTCTAACGGGGCCTCGCAGGCGATACTGGATGCGCGCGTGCTGGCACGTGAAATCCGTGCACTGGGTAGCGCGCCCGATGCCTTGCACAGTTATGAGGCCGAACGGCGCCCCGTTACCTCGGCCATTGTGCTGGCAAATCGCGGGGATGGGCCGGATAAAGTGATGGATATCGTCGCGAAACGCGCACCAGACGGGTTTGAAGAAATCACGGATATTCTATCGCAAGATGAGCTGGAAAATACCGCAAACGCCTATAAGAAAACGGCTGGAATGGATGTTGATACTTTGAACACTCGCGCCTCTATCATTTCGCCCCGCAAGCAGCCATAAAGCGCTGACCCCTTTGATCAGAGGAGACAGGGTTTGAGCAATAAATCGCGCGGCATTGCCCCGCAGGCGGAGGCCAAGATCGGGCGCATTTTGAAACGGATAAGCCGGTGGCTGGCCTATTTCGGGGGCGTTATTTTAACGGCAGCAGCTTTGGTGACGGTGATCTCAATTTTAGGGCGCGCGCTGATCTGGGCCGGTCTTGGCCCTATTCCCGGCGATTTTGAGCTGGTGGAATTGTCTTGCGCCGTTGCGGTGTTCAGTTTTTTGCCCTGGGGGCAGTTTAACCGCGCTCAGGTCACAGTTGATATTCTGGCCGACACATTTCCACCGCGCCTGCGGATTTTTCTCGGAATGCTGGGGGATTTGGCGCTGGCTATTGCTGCCAGTGTCATTGCTTGGCGATTGTGGCTGGGTCTGGGGGAGCGCATCCCTCATGGTTCGGAGCGCATACGCGACCTGCTGATGTTGGGTGATGCACCGTTTTTTCTGGAAACAACCTTCATTTTGCGCATGCCCGTCTGGTATGGCTATGCCCTATCGATGCTGGGGGCGTTTTTCTTTGCGATTGTGTGTTATTATACGGTTTGGCGCTCCCTTAACTGGACCTTGCGTGGCCATGAGGAGGCGCATTTATGAGCGGTCTCGACCTTTCCATCCTTGCCTTTGTCATCATGTTGGTCGCAATATTTTTGCGCATCCCAATCGGTGTTTCGATGGGGTTTACCGGGTTTATCGGCACATGGATCGTGCTTGGAAGCCCGAACGCCGTGCTGAGCCAGTTGAAATCCCTGACCTATGACACATTTGCCAGCTACTCGTTATCTATCGTGCCAATGTTTCTGCTAATGGGGCAGTTTGCCACGAAATCCGGGATGTCACGCGCGTTGTTTCGTGCTGCTGCCGACTGGGTAGGGCACCGCAAAGGTGGTATGGCAATTGCAGCTGTTGGGTCATGCGCGGGGTTTGGCGCGGTGTGCGGATCATCCCTTGCGACGGCCTCGACCATGGGGCAGGTCGCCTTGCCGGAAATGCGTCGTTATGGGTTTTCCGACGCGCTTTCCACAGGCGTTTTGGCGGCAGGGGGTACACTTGGCATCTTGATCCCGCCCTCGGTTATTCTGGTGATATACGCCATTATTACCGAACAAAATATCGTTAAGATGTTCATGGCCGCCATGATTCCGGGGATTTTAGCGGCTCTTGGATACATGATAACCGTGATGATTTATGTGCGTATTGCGCCGGGTAGCGCCAAAACCGCACCGCGCGTGCCCTACCCTGAACGCTGGCGTAATCTGATAGCGATCTGGCCTGTCGTCATCATATTTTTGACCGTTATTGGCGGCATATATGCCGGTATTTTCACCCCAACAGAGGGCGCCGCCGTTGGGGCCGTTGGCACCGGGCTTTATGGGCTTATCAGCAGAAATCTTGATAAACGCGGATTTCTGGAATCCATTTTGGCAACAGCGTCAGCCACAGGTATGATCTTTTTCATCATATTCGGCGCACAGCTTTTCAATGCCTTTTTGGCCCTCACCCAAACCCCGCAGGGGCTGGCTGTATGGGTTGGCGCGCAGGGGTTCGCCCCGATGATGGTGATGGTCGCAATGTTGGCTTTATACCTGATTTTTGGCTGCATCATGGACAGTCTCTCGATGATCCTTTTGACCATTCCGATCTTTTTCCCCATCATCATGGCGCTTGATTTTGGCATGCCCTCCGAAGAGGTCGCGATCTGGTTTGGCATCCTTGCGCTGATCGTGGTTGAGGTGGGCTTGATCACGCCGCCGGTGGGTATGAACCTGTTCATCATCCATTCCCTTGCCAAGGATATTCCGATTATCGAGACCTATAAAGGTGTCGCACCATTCGTGGTTTCCGATATCTTTCGGGTCGGGATTTTACTGGGGTTTCCCTCGATCACCCTTTGGCTGGTGCGGCTGATGTTTTGAGCGCCCTGTGTCATGTGCAAGATTATTGCGATAACATGTATGAACAACATTGGTGTATCTCTTGATACTGCCGCCTGCGCTGCCAATCCTGACCGAACAGCCGCAACGGGATAAATATGGGTACGAGGAGGGCCTTCCCCACGAAGACCCCCCTGCACCCCGCATGTCAGCGTCCTGACATACTCGCTCCTCGGCGTTGGGATAAATGCAATATTTCAATATGTGGAGGTGCGGTGGATTACACCAATCCGGCGTCCTGCCTGGATGTTCCGCAATGTCACCTTAAATGGCGGAACCCGGGTCGCGCAAGTTTTTTCTAGTTAAAATACGAGGTAAAATGAAGGGTTTTACCTGTTATTAACGCTGCGTTTTCCTCGCATATTACTGCAATACAGTGAATTTGCTCGACAATACCTAGCGGTCATGATCTTTTGGCGCTTGGAATATTTACAATCTCCCGGAGGTGAAACCTGAATATCCTTGCTTTTTTCCTGAATTTGGCTGGCGCAACTATGTTGCTGCTGTTTGCTGTGCGCATGGTGCAAACGGGGATTGAGCGGGCTATGGGCCCTTCTTTCAAGCGCATTCTGACCCGTAAGAAAAACCGTCTGCAATCGGCACTTGCGGGCACTGTGCTGGCGATTGTATTGCAAAGCGCCACGGCGGCAACCTTGCTGGCCACGGGGTTTGCGGCGGGTGGATTGCTGACGGTTGGTAGCGGCCTTGCGATTGTTCTCGGGGCGGATGCGGGATCAGCGCTTGTGATCCAGATACTGACCTTTCGCCTTGATTGGCTGGTGCCGGTGCTGCTGGCGGTTGGTGGCTGGATGTTCCTGAAAATAGAGCGGCGTGGCATTCGGCAAAGCGGGCGCATATTCTTGGGCATCGCTTTTATTCTGATTTCGTTGCAAATGATCGGGGCCGCCAGTGAACCGATCCGTGAAAGCACGCTACTGCCTGCAATGGCCGGCTATCTGGGGGCGGAATATGTCTCGGCGTTTCTGTTGGGTGCCGGGCTGGCGTTTATCATGCATTCCAGTGTCGCGGCAATTTTGCTGTTTGTGACCCTTGTTACG
>CAYSAZ010000006.1:22686-35004 GCA_964429065.1 uncultured Rhodobacterales bacterium | reverse complement strand
ATATGGACAAGGATGTTAATGCGATATTTTCGGATATAAAACGTTATGTCGCAGAACTGCAACGCGCCGATATGACTAAATTCGAGGTCAGACGTGCGCGGGCGTTAACCGAATTTTCAATCAATCTGGAAACGGCGGGTGATATCATTTCCAAAGGGTTGATGGTGTTGGCGGAAAACAAACATACCCGACGTTTGAAATTTTCCAAACAAGGCTGGAGCGAGCTGGTGAATATGCATGAACGGGTTTTATGCAATATAAAACTGGCGTTTAACGTCCTTATTCTTGAAGACATGGAGGCCGCAAGGACCTTGGTTGAAGATAAAACCGAGATGACAAATATGGAACGTAAAAGTCGCAAACAGCACCTGAAACGCCTGCGCGACGGGGGCGAGGCCAGTTTTGAAAGCAGTAACATCCATCTGGAAACCCTGCGGCATTTGAAAGAGATGAACTCGCTTTTTGCTTCGGTTGCCTATCCAATCTTGTATAAAAACGGTCAACTTTTGGAGACGAGACTGATAAATACGGTAAGCCCTGAAAATAGTTAGCCGGCTAAATGTGCCGCCGCTAGCGCCATGAATGCCTGCACCAACTTGCCGCGGCTGCGTTCACGCAGGCAGATCAGAGCCTCGTCCATACTGATGGGGGCGGCGTTTATTGCAATGCGCACAAACCGATCATCATGACCGTATTCAGCCGCAGAAACGAAGCCAATTCCAGCTTTGGAGGCGACGATTTCACGCAAAGCCTCGCGGCCCTCGACCTCCATCACCGGTTTCAAGCTTACCCCGGATTTTCTGGCGGCAACTTCCAGTTTTTGACGGGTTTTGGAGCCATGTTCCCGAAAAATAAGAGGCATTTTGGCCAGCTCGGCAAAAGAAAGCGCTGCCCGATTATGTGTCGTGAATTCTTTGGCAGCAAAGGCAATAATTGGTGAGGATCCCAGATGCAGGATATTTATATCGCTATTTTTCGGGGTCTCGCCCAACACCCCGATATCGGCCTCATAGGCATGCAGCGCCGCAATCACTTCGGCGGTATTTCCGGCGTGCATGGTGATTTTTATCCCTGGGTACTGTGCGCGAAACTGCCCCAAAATCGGATTTACGTGATGAGCATAATCAGCGATGATCCGCAGATTTCCGGCGCTAAGCACATGGGATTCTGACAGTAATTCCTGAGCTTGGCGTTCGTTTTCAAACATCCGGTTGGTGATTTCCAGCAAAGCAGCCCCTTGTGAAGTTACGGAAACCTGTTTTTTATGCCGGTTGAATAGCAAAACATCATACTGTTCTTCGAGCTTGCGTATCTGGTCAGAAATCGCCGGTTGTGTCAGGTGCAAAGCTTTGGCGGCACGTGAAAAGCCGCCGTGAATGGCAACGTTGTGGAAGGCGCGGAGTTGAACATAACGCATAAAATAATCCATCAGTAAAATCGTTAGATTGATCTAAAATAACGATTTTACATGCAGCTTGTCAAAGGGCAATCTGCGCAAGCATGTTACATTTGAGGACCAGATGACAAAGCTGCCATTGCCTGAGATGGGTGAACCCTATTTATTGACCCCCGGACCGCTGACAACATCGGCGGCAACCAAACGTGCGATGCTGCGCGACTGGGGCAGTTGGGATGCGGAATTTCGGGCCGTAACGGCGGAAATTCGGGCCGGATTGCTGGAATTAGCCGGGGGCGATGATCTGGATTGTGTGCCCATGCAAGGCAGTGGGTCTTTTTCAGTTGAGGCAATGCTGGCATCATTTGTGCCACGCGATGGCAAGGTTCTGGTGCTAAGTAACGGCGCCTACGGCATTCGGATTGCCGAAACATTACAATATCTTAACCGTGATTATACAGTGATTGACAAGGGCGATTACATGCCACCGCGCGGCGATGAAGTTGCAGAAGCACTGGCGGTTGATGCAGATATCACCCATGTCGTGGTTGTGCATTGCGAGACCTCCTCGGGGATATGCAACCCTATCGCGGAAATTTCGGACGCTGTGAAAGCGGCGGGGCGGAAATTGCTGGTGGACAGTATGAGCGCCTTTGGTGCGATCCCGGTCGATGCGGATTATGTGGCGATGGTGTCCTCGGCCAACAAATGTATCGAGGGCGTCCCGGGCTTTGGGTTTATCATTGCCAAAACCGATGCATTGCAAGCCGCCAAAGGGCGCAGCCATTCGCTTAGCCTTGATGTACATGCGCAATGGGCGCATATGGAAAAAACCGGACAGTGGCGTTTTACTCCGCCGACCCATGTTGTGGTGGCTTTTCTGAATGCCCTGCGCGCCCATAAAATTGAGGGTGGCGTGGCTGCACGTGGGGCCAGATACGCGCGTAATCGCGATGTGGTGGTGGCGGGTATGCGTGGGCTGGGGTTTGAAACCTTGCTGCAAAACCGGTGGTTGTCGCCAATTATCGTGACGTTTTTCTGCCCTGCACATCCGAATTTTAAATTCACAGAATTCTATGCCCTGATGAAGACAAAAGGCTTTATCATCTATCCCGGCAAGCTGACCGTTGTTGACAGTTTCCGCATCGGCTGCATTGGTCAGATGGATGAACATGTGATGGCGCGTGTTGTGCAGGCCGCCAAAGAAACACTGCGTGAGATGGGCGTCGATACTGCCGCACCACCCGCAATCGCAATAACCGAACGAAACAAACTAACCTAAAGGAAATCCCAATGTCTGGACCATCTGAATACACATTCGCCCGCACCTATCGCGGTAAAATCAAAGCCGCAGTGCTGGACTGGTCCGGCACGCTGGCGGATGCATATGTCATCGCCCCGGCCGTGGTTTTTGTCGAGGTTTTCAAAAACCAGGGCGTTGAGATTTCCATGGAAGAAGCCCGCGGCCCCATGGGTTTGCGCAAGGATATTCACATCCAGAAATTAACCGAAGATCCGGTGATTGCCACACGTTGGGAAACCATCAAGGGCACGCCACCAACGCAAGCGGATGTTGACGCGATGTTCAGGGATTTTGTCCCCGCGCAACTGGCATGCCTGCCCAAATACACCGCATTGCTGCCCGGCATCAAAGAGGTGGTGAACGGGCTTCAGGCTGCGGGCATCAAAATCGGGGTCTCGACGGGGTTTACCCGTGTGATGGTGGATGTGCTGCTTAAAGACGTGATCGCCCAAGGGGTAATTCCTGATGCAACCGTGGCTGGTGACGAAGTCGTTAACGGTGCGCGCCCATCACCCCATATGGTATTCAAAAATCTTGATTTGCTGGGAATTGACGATGTGAAATCGGTGGTCAAATGTGATGACACCGTATCAGGCATCGGCGAAGCGATGAATGCCGGTTGCTGGGGGGTTGGGTTGGTACGGTATTCCAACTATATGAACATAAATACTCTGGAAGAAGAAGCCACATTAAGCGCGGCGAATATGGCCGCACGCATGGCCAAAACCCGTAAAATTCTGGAACAGGCCGGGGCGCATTACGTGATTGACAGCCTGGTTGAACTGCCCGCAGTAATTGATGATATCAACGCGCGGCTAGCGCGCGGTGAAAAACCTTAACCCCATAATTTGATGGCCCCGCAACCATTACGGGGCTGTCAGGCCATATTTATGAGTTATACCACCATATATATTGTTCTGTTTGCGGCTTTGCTGCATGCGCTGTGGAATGCCTTTATCAAGGCGGCTGATGATCGGCTTGCCACTCTTGGGCTGATTTCGCTGGGGCATGTGGTGCTGGGCGGTATCCTTGCCAGCCAATACCCTGCTCCTGCGCCAGAAAGCTGGCCGTTTATCGCAGGCTCAACCATCATCCATTTTGGCTATTATTTTCTGCTGTATCATTCCTATCGTCTTGGGGATCTTAGCCATGTTTATCCGATTGCGCGCGGCATGTCCCCGGTGCTGGTCGCCCTTGGTGCACAAGTTTTTGCAGGCGAAGTCCTGCCCCCGATCGCCTGGGGTGGTATATTGCTGGCATCCTTTGGTATATTCATGCTGGCAGGTGATCTGTTTCGCAGCGCAACCCCGCCCCTTGTTGTGTTAACCGCCCTTGCCACAGGCACGATGATCGCGAGCTATTCGCTGGTCGATGGCATGGGGGTGCGTGTTGCGGGCACAGCGTTAGGATACATTGGCTGGCTGTTCATCGCCGAGATTTTCACAGCCGGTTTTATCTTTGCCAGAATGGGCGGCAAAATGCTGCAAATCTCACGGCGAACCCTGGTTTTTGGCCTGATTGGCGGGCTGGTATCTGCCAGTGCCTATGGGCTGGTGATCTATGTCAAAACCATCGCACCGCTTGGCATGGTTTCAACATTACGCGAAACTTCGGTGGTCTTTGCCACGCTGATCGGAATGATCTGGCTAAAGGAACGCCCTTGGAAGTTGCGCCTTGTGGCAGCAATGGTCGTCGTATCAGGGGTGATACTGATAACCTTTTCTGCATGATTATTAAAACGCCGGAGGCTCCCAACCCTTGAAGTTTCCGTAAGGCGATGTGCTGCTTGGGGTCCAGTCTTCGGGGTGGTGAACTCTGCCAAAACTGTTGTTGGTAAACCAGGCGGGATCATAATCATCGCGACTGTCTTCATTGGATTGCACGATATGACCATCGAGATAGCCGCCGATATACATATTTCCCACGAAGGTTGCATCGGATAAACCATCTATTTCAAGGCTGTTTACCGAACTCGACGCCGCGGTGCCATTCGCATTCAGGGCCAGAAAAATATTATTGCGAACGGTGTTTCCGGTCGCGTAAACAACCAGTTGCAGTAAATGGCTTTTCTTGCCGACAAATAGATTATCTTCAATGATATTGCCCGACGAACCCAGATTTGGATTGTCGGTTTCTTGCCAGAACGACGTATTATGACGCTCATACGGGCCAAAAATATTGTTGGCGATCCTGGAATTTCTTACCGAGGTAAAATTCGGCCCTTGCCCTATTCCATGATGCAAAAAATTATCAACAACGACGAAATATTCCGAAACGCCCTGTCCCTGACCATTATCCGCCGAGCCATCGCAAGCCGGATCAACATAAAGCACACCAACATCCTGACAGCTCGAGGCCGGATCGGCGTTGATTTGTAAATCGGAAGATGCGTTTTGATAAAGCTCATTGCGCCGCACAATCCCCCAGTCGCTGCCGTTGGATATGTAAATACCATGGCCATCACCACTGCCGGAATTATAGGCCTCGTTGCCCTCAATCACGGACCAGTCCGACTGACCGGTAAAGATCGGATCCTTGTCTTGATCGTGGATTTTATTGTTCAACACAGCGATGCCTTGTTGGTGTTGTGTTGAGGTATAATCAAGCCCCACAGCCCGCACGCCATAACGCCCGCCAGACATCTCAAACCCTTCAACGGCCATGTAATTGGAACCCTCAAAGTTAAAACAGCTTGAATCGGCATTGCCTGTGCCAAAGTTGCATTCCAAATGCACCCCGTAACCACCACCCGCATCGCGTTCAGCCACAAAGACTACAGGCGCGTCGTAGCTGCCGCTTTTCTCAGGTTCCAGATGGATATTAACATTGGTGTAGGGGATTGTGCTTTGTAAAAAAATCACCTTGTCGCCCGGTTCTACCAAGCCGGGAATGGCGCTAACCGGTGCTGGATTTTGCTCTGAATTGGTGGCCGCGTTGGAATTACTGCCTGTACGGCTGATATATAAAGTGCGCGTCGCCACCCAGGAACTGTCTGTATAAAACCGATTGAAACCCTCGTTGGTGCCAAAAAAGCTGGCGCCCTTATTTACATAAGAAGCCATTGGGCTGGGGTTTGGGCCGGGACCAGGATCTGACGGTGGCGTCCCGGGCGGGTTTCCGCAGCCAAAAATACCAACCAGTAATATCATCAAACCAAGCTGCAATAGATATTTCATCTGCATCTGCCCATATAATATTGCAATACGCTCTGCTCGGCGCATAGATTATAAGATAGCAACTAAGGGATACTGTTTAATACATTCAAGTATGGAATGAAATTCTGTCATTGGCAATATGCATAATGTTATCCGCCAAACAGGTTAATTTGACATATATCAAGGCAGCAAAATCTGTACGTGTTAAAATATGTGCGAAATTGAGAAAGAGAGGGATTACTTTGCCTAAAAAACCAACGATAAAAGATCAAAATTTTGATTTCAAGGAACATATGGATATCCCGGAAACCTCGCCGCATGCGAAGTTTGAGCAAGCGACATATCCCTATCCTGACAAGATGAAGAAAAAGGAATACGAGGCTGAAAAAGCCAAATTACAGGTGGAATTGCTAAAGGTCCAGCAGTGGGTTGAGGATACGGATCAAAAAATTGTTCTTTTGTTTGAGGGGCGTGACGCCGCTGGCAAAGGGGGCACGATTAAACGGTTTACCGAGCATCTAAACCCACGGGCGGCGCGGGTTGTTGCGTTGAACAAGCCAACCAATCGCGAACGCAGCCAGTGGTATTTTCAACGCTATATCGAAAATCTGCCTGCCGCAGGCGAGATCGTATTTTTTGACCGCTCATGGTATAATCGCGCGGGCGTTGAACGTGTGATGGGTTTCTGCTCGCCGCAGGAATATCTGGAGTTTATGCGCCAAACCCCGGATTTCGAACGCATGATCACCCGTTCGGGCATCCGCCTGTTCAAATACTGGTTTTCTGTCACGCAAGAAGAACAGCGCCGTCGTTTTGAATCGCGCGAACACGACCCGTTGAAACAATGGAAACTATCGCCAATTGACCGCGCTAGCCTTGGCAAATGGGATGACTATACCGAAGCAAAAGAGGCGATGTTCTTTTACACAGACACTGCTGATGCGTCGTGGACCATCGTCAAATCCAACGACAAAAAACGCGCCCGCCTGAACACTATGCGCCACTTCCTCGCATCGCTACCATACCCCGACCGTGATCCCGAGGTAGCACTGTCCCCCGATCCCCTGATTGTCGGGCACGCAGGGACCGTAATTGCGCACGACACCCATAAACCTTAAATCTGTCCCACGAGCGCTGACGCCAGACAATTGTACTACCGTCGCCAGACGGCAGTACAATGCACAATGGCGCTTCCCCTAGGGCATCCACTCCAATACCCAACCCAGCAAGCCCCGGCAGAACGCCTATATTGAGCGCTAGAACCGCACAGCCCGCCACGAGTGGCTCGATCAAAACATCTTTGAAACCATAAAGACGGCACAGCAACAAACCGCGTAATTATATAAGCGGATCTATGAAAAATCGGGGGATTACCGGGTCAATAAAACCCCCATGCAAAGACTGTTATCCGCAATCAAAAGAGCAGCAGTTGACTCCGGTTTGATTACCTAATATTCACAGCGCAACTTCCGGAAGCTTTAGCCTTCCGGTCCTGCACATATGTCAGGATCGCCACCAGTCAGCGTGTTACGCCCACTGGTGCGTTTGTCGTTTTTGCCTATGGAGGGCGCGTGATGTTCGAGAATCTATCTGACCGTCTAGGCGGTGTTTTTGACAAGCTGACCAAGCAAGGTGCGCTGTCTGAGGGGGATGTTGAAACGGCGCTGCGCGAGGTCCGTGTGGCGTTGTTGGAGGCAGATGTTTCCTTGCCTGTGGCGCGGGACTTTGTGAAATCCGTGCAAGACAAGGCGACGGGGCAGGCGGTTACGAAATCCATCACGCCGGGCCAGCAGGTCGTTAAAATCGTTAACGATGAACTGGTGGCGATGCTGTCGGGCGATGATGCCAGTGCCGGTAGTTTGAAAATTGACAACCCGCCAGCGCCGATCCTGATGGTTGGATTGCAAGGCTCGGGTAAGACGACGACAACGGCAAAGTTGGCGAAACGTCTGAAAGAAAAGGAAAACAAGCGGGTGCTGATGGCCAGCCTCGATATTTACCGCCCCGCAGCCATGCAACAGCTGGCGGTTTTGGGGACGCAAATCGGGGTTGATACCCTGCCGATTGTTGAGGGTCAAAAGCCCGCGCAAATCGCTAAACGCGCCAAGCAACAGGCGACGCTGGGCGGCTATGATGTTTATATTCTGGATACTGCCGGACGGCTACACATCAACGAAGAACTGATGTCCGAAGTGCAAGCCGTGCGCGATGTGGCAAGCCCGCGTGAGACGCTACTGGTGGTGGATGGTCTGACCGGGCAAGACGCGGTGAATGTGGCAGAACAGTTCGACGCACAAATCGGCATTTCCGGCGTGGTGCTAACCCGTATGGACGGCGATGGGCGCGGTGGGGCGGCGCTATCCATGCGTGCGGTTACCGGCAAGCCGATCAAATTCGTTGGCCTCGGTGAAAAAATGGATGCGCTGGAAGAATTCGACCCCAGCCGAATCGCGGGCCGTATTCTGGGCATGGGCGATATCGTCGGGCTGGTGGAAAAGGCGCAGGAAACCATCGAGGCCGAACAGGCTGAAAAAATGATGAAGCGCATGATGAAGGGTCAGTTCAATATGAACGATCTGCGCAAACAACTTGAACAAATGCAGCAAATGGGTGGCATGTCGGGGATCATGGGGATGATGCCGGGCATGGGCAAGATGCAAAAGCAAATGGACGCCGCCGGTGTGGATGACAAGGTTCTGATGCGTCAAATCGCGCTGATCCAGTCAATGACCAAACGTGAACGCGCCAACCCGCATCTGATGCAAGCCAGCCGCAAAAAACGTGTGGCCGCAGGCGCCGGCATGGAGGTCTCGGACCTCAACAAACTGCTGAAAATGCAGCGCCAGATGGGCGATATGATGAAAAAGATGGGCAAGATGGGCAAAAAAGGCCTGATGCGGCAGGGTCTCGGCGCGCTGATGGGTGGCAAGGGTGGTGCTATGCAACAAGGCATGCCCGGTGTGCCCCCGGGTGGCGCTGGCGGCTTGCCCGGCCTTGGTGGCGGTCTGCCAACCGATATGAGCGGCTTTGGGAAAAAGAAATGACCATTGGCCCCCTCCAAACTGAAAACCTCATACTGAGGATGCCTGTTATTGCTGATTTTGATGCAATGGCGGAATTTTTGGCGGAGAAACGTTCTAGCGGTGTTGGTGGCCCAATGAATCGTGCAGCCGCTTGGCGCACATTTGCAACAGATTTTGGTCATTGGCATATTCGTGGCTATGGCATGTTTGCAGTTGAGGAAAAATCAAGCGGAAAAACTGCGGGAATGGTTGGTTTCTGGTATCCTGAAGGCTGGCCAGAAGTTGAAATGGGCTGGACTGCATATACAGGTTTTGAAGGCAAAGGCATAGCTTTTGAGGCAGCCAAACGGGTTCGCCAACATGCCTATGATGACCTTGGCTGGAATACGCTTGTCAGCATCATTTTGCCCGATAACACCCGTTCAATTAAGTTGGCCGAACGCCTTGGTGCAAAATTTGAACGCGACTGGGTATCCCCCGGCGGTACGGACGCAAAAATCTATCGCCACCCCGCACCGAAGGCCATACAATGACCTCCATTCCCACCCTTGAAACCAAGCGCCTGATTTTGCGCGCACCGGTCGCCGGTGATCAGGATGGTTTTGTATCCTTCCTGATGTCGGCGCGGGCGATTTATGCGGGTGGGACACAAGACAAAGAAGAAGCTAAAGCCGAGTTTCAAGAGATGATTGATTTCTGGGATACCGCCGAGCTTGGCACTTTGATCATGGTGCGCAAAGATAATGGCGCGGCCATTGGTCATGTGGGCGCCCTTAAGCCCGAAGGCTGGCCGGAAACGGAACTTGGCTGGTCAATTTGGCGCGATGAGGACGAAGGAAAAGGGTTTGCATCTGAAGCGGCCACCGCCGTATTGGCGTATGCCTTTAACCGTCTCGGTTGGAAAACCGCCGCCAGCTATGTTGCACCTGATAACAAAAGATCAATCGAGATGATCGAGCGCTTGGGTGCGCGGCTTGATCTCGATGCGGCCAAACCAGCAGGACTGACCTGCCGTGTTTATCGGCACCCACACCCCGCCATTATCGGCGGTGATGGTGGCATGGAGGCTTACGCATGATGCCCACGCTTCACACAGATCGCCTGACACTGAGCGTGCTTTCGGCGCAACATACCGATGCGCTGGAGGCATTCTATGCAACGGAGCGGTCCGCATGGGTTGGTGGCCGGTCTGATAAGGCAGGGTGCGCGAAGCTGTTGAAAAATGCTGCCAAGCATTGGGAGAAACACAGCTTTGGCCTATTTGCGATTGTTTTGAAGTCTGAAACAAATGCCTGCGGCATGACCGGTGTTGGAAATCCTGAATGGTTCCCCGAGGCCGAGCTTTTGTGGGCGCTTTGGGATGAAAAATACGAAGGCCGAGGCATTGCCACCGAAGCGGCAATAGCTGCGCGCGCGTTTTATTATTGGTCTACGGGGGCCAAGACGGTGGTGAGCTATATTCACCCTGAAAATGACGCCTCTATTACAATGGCAAAACGTCTCGGCGCTGTTGTTGATGAATCTGCACCGACTCCAAATAACAACAACAGCATCGTTTATCGCCACCCTGCACCGGAGGCCATACAGTGATCTCCATTCCCGCCCTTGAAACCGAGCGCCTGACGCTTCGCGCCCCCTGTATGGGCGATTTTGAAACCTATGCGGCATTCAAAGCCAGTGACCGGTCCAAATATGCGGGCGGGCCGCTAAGCCGCAGTGACGCATGGAAAAGCCTTGCGATTGTGCTCGGCCATTGGCAGTTGTGCGGCTATGGCATGTGGCACGCTGAGGAAAAAACCTCCGGTAAGCTCGTCGGGCGGTTTGGGTTTTTTAACCCCGAAGGCTGGTTGGGGCGTGAGCTGGCCTGGCTGGTTTTTGACGGGTTTGAGGGCAAAGGATATGCTTATGAGGCATCCGCCTTTCTGCTGGGTTATGCCTATAACACCCAAGGTTGGGAAAGCCTTATCAGCACAATTGCCGCTGATAATACGCGCTCTATCGCGCTCGCCAAACGCTTGGGCGCGCATTATCAGCAAGATTGGATATCCCCGTCTGGCAAGCCATCTGTTATTTATCGCCACCCCACGCCGGAGGCCATACAATGACCGCCTTCAATATTCCAACCATTGAGACCGAACGCCTGACCCTGCGCGCACATACCATGGCGGATTTTCCGGCATATGCGGCGTTTTTGGCATCGGATCGCGCCCAATACATGGGCGGCCCTTTGACCAAATCGGCGGCTTGGGCGCAGTTCAGCAAAGACGTGGCACAATGGGCGTTGCTTGGGCATGGAGCCTTGGCGATTGATCTTAAAGATACGGGCGAATTTGTCGGGCAAGTTGGTATAAACGGGTATCCCGGCTTTGCCGATGCAGAACTTGGCTGGCTGGTTTTTCCAAATGGCGAGGGGCGTGGTATTGCCTTTGAAGCGGCCAGCGAGATACGTAACTGGGCCTTTGGAGAACGCGGGTTGGATACCTTGGTTAGCTATATCCATCAAGATAACCAGCGCTCAATTGCCTTGGCCGCGCGCTTGGGGACCAGCCTTGATACATCCGCGCAACCTTGCCCTTATGAGCATCACGTCACCTATCGTCACCCGTCACCGGAGGCCCTGCAATGACCCCTGAGCAGACCAAAGCCGCAGAGATTTTGAAATCGCATCGCGAAAGCATCGACCGCCTCGATTCGATCCTGATCTATACGCTTGGGGAACGGTTCAAGCATACGCAAGCCGTCGGGAAGTTGAAGGCGGCGCATGACTTGCCTGCCTCTGACCCTACGCGTGAGGCGACACAGATAGCACGGCTGGAGGATTTGGCCCAAAAGGCCAGCCTCGACCCCGTGTTTGCAACGAAATTCCTGAACTTCATCATTTCCGAGGTCATCAGGCATCACGAAAGTATCAGAAATGACGGGGCATAAGCCCCACAACGCCATCTTAAGGAGAAACAAAAATGGCTACTAAAATCCGTCTGGCCCGTGGTGGGTCCAAAAAACGTCCCTTTTACCGTGTTGTTGTCGCTGACAGCCGCATGCCGCGCGACGGGCGCTACATTGAAAAAATAGGCACGTATAATCCTTTGCTGCCAAAAGACAGCGAAGATCGGGTGAAAATCGACCTTGATCGGGTGAAATACTGGTTGTCTGAAGGCGCACAAGTAAGTGATCGTGTGTCGCGTTTCCTTGAGGTGGCTGGTGTTCTTGAAGGCAAGAAACGCAGCAACCCCAAAAAGGGCGAGCCACATAAAGCGGCTGTTGAACGTGCTGAAGAGAAAGCAACCAAAGTTGCTGAAGCTGCCGAAGCTGCGGCTGCGCCCAAGCCTGAAGAAGCTCCGGTTGAAGAGACACCTGTTGAAGAGGCCGTAGAAGAAAAAGCAGCCGAGTAATTGCTGTTCTGAGATAAACGGCCGCCGAGGTGCCTCGGTGGCCGTTTTT
>CAYSAZ010000006.1:0-22586 GCA_964429065.1 uncultured Rhodobacterales bacterium | reverse complement strand
GAGTAATTGCTGTTCTGAGATAAACGGCCGCCGAGGTGCCTCGGTGGCCGTTTTTTGTTCACATTTCCCACATATCCGCATATCTGTAAATCATGAAGCAATTCTCACCAGAATTCTGCGACCAGCTACAAGACTTGATGCGCTGGCGCCGTGATGTGCGCCATTTTCGCAACGATCCTGTGGATGAGGGCGTTTTGCGCCACTGCATTGAGGCTTTTCGCCTTGCCCCTTCGGTCGGGCTGTCGCAACCTTGGCGGATTGTTTCGCTAGGCTCACCAACAGCGCGTGCGGCGGCTTTAGCGAATTTCAAAGGGGCAAACGCGGATGCGTTAAAGGGCTACAGCGGGGATCGGGCAAAGATATATGCAGGTTTAAAGCTGTCAGGCATGCAGGACGCGCCGGTGCAACTGGCGGTTTTTTGTGATGACACAACCGAAAAGGGGGCCGGGCTGGGTGCGGGTACGATGCCCGAAGCGCGCCGCTATTCGGTGGTTTCGGCGATCATGAATTTCTGGCTGGCGGCGCGTGCACAAGGTTTGGGGCTGGGCTGGGTCTCGATCCTTGATCCCGCGCAACTGGCGCTAGACCTTGAGGTGCCCAGCGATTGGGCGCTGGTGGCATATTTATGCATCGGCTGGCCGGTTGAGGAAAGCTTGACGCCCGAGCTGGAGCGTGTTGACTGGGAAAAACGTGACGCGAAGTTGGCAGAAATACTGGAGCGCTAAGTTATGAGCAAGACATCTGAAATGATCTGTGTAGGCGCAATTTCCGGCGCATTCGGGGTGCGCGGCGAGGTGCGGATTAAAAGTTTTTGCGCGGATCCCGCCGCCATTGCCGATTATAGCCCGTTACAAGCCGAGGATGGCACGGTCTATGAATTGGGCATTACCCGTACCATAAAAGGCGGATTTGCGGCTAAAGTTGCCGGTCTGGACAATAAAGAAGATGCCGACGCCCTGCGTAATACACGTCTTTATACGGACCGCAACCGTCTGCCTAGCTTGCCTGATGATGAATATTATCACACCGATCTTATTGGTTTAACCGTGCTTGACACGGGGGGCGCGATGCTGGGCAAAGTCAAATCTGTGCTTAACCACGGCGCGGGCGATATTCTGGAGGTTTTAGGTAAAGGCATGAAAGAACCTGTGTTGCTGCCTTTTACGCTTGAGGTCGTTCCGACGGTGGATATAAGCACTGCGCGTATCATTGTTGACCCCCCCGAGGGGCTGCTTTTTGTGAAAAAAGATGCCTGATATTCTGTTCGAAAATACTCTGGTATTGGGGGGGACGGGAATGTTGGCCAGCGCAACGCATTTTTTAGCCGCGCGGTCAAAATCCACAACAATTATCGCTCGCAATCCGTTGGAACTGGCACAAAAACTAGGCGTCTGCGGCGTGGTTGCTGACTGGGAACGTAAACACAAAATTGCGGCTGCGCTAGAACTCTTGCCGAAATTTGACCTTGTTCTTTCATGGCTGCACGCCCGCGGCCAATGGCTTGCACCTTCTCTGGAGGATAAGCTGGTTGAAAACGGCAGGGCAATACGGGTGCATGGCAGCCGTGTGAAAATGCCAACGGTTTTGCCTTTCGGGGCACGCACAGATATCATACGACAAAATATCATACTTGGCTGGATTAACGGGGTTTCCGGGCGGCGCTGGTTAACCAATGAAGAAATCAGTCAAGGTGTGATGGGTGTTATTCTCGATGCTACACAATTCAAGACCATTGTAGGAACGTGTGATGACTGAGAATAAAAAATCCCACGGGCGTATTGCGATTAGCGCCACACGAAAACCCGCACCACTTATTAAGGATACGCCAGACTTGCAAGGCGCGTGGAAAGCCAAGGTGCTGACGCTCTATCCCGATATGTTCCCCGGAATTTTGGGACATTCGCTGACTGGAAAAGCCCTGAAAGAAGGGTTGTGGGTACTGGAACCTATCGATATTCGCGCTTTTGCCACCGGCAAGCACCGCAATGTGGATGACACGCCAGCCGGGGGCGGTGCCGGGATGGTTCTGCGGGCCGATGTGGTTGGACGGGCCATTGATTTTGCGGATCAAGGGACGGCGCGCGCCGATTGGCCCGTGATTTACCTGTCGCCACGCGGCAAGCCGTTTGATCAGGCCATGGCGCAACGTTTTAGTGCTGCCAAAGGCATCACGCTCTTGTGTGGACGCTTTGAGGGTGTGGATCAACGTGTGTTGGATGCCCACCAGGTTGAGGAAGTTTCTTTAGGCGATTTCATCTTGACGGGTGGAGAAATTGCGGCGCAGGCCTTGATTGATGCGGCCGTTCGGCTTATACCGCGCGTGCTTGGGAATGCTGAGTCGATTTCGCAGGAGTCTTTTTCTGCCGGTCTGCTTGAGCACCCTCAATATACAAGGCCCAATGACTGGGAAGGCCGCAAGATACCCGAGATTCTCCTCTCGGGGCATCACGCGAACATCGCCAAATGGCGCGCTGCCCAGTCTGAAAGCCTAACCAAGGAACGTCGTCCCGACCTCTGGCGAGCGCATATTGCGAACTCGGTGGAAGATCAGCAGCTCTCGGACGCGCAAACAACCGCTGATAAGGCGGGCAAAAAGGACGACTGATATGAACGTTATTGAACAGCTTGAAGCTGAACAAATTGCCACACTTGGCAAAGATATCCCCGATTTTAAAGCCGGCGACACTGTGCGCGTTGGCTATAAGGTGACCGAGGGCACACGCTCACGTGTACAAAACTATGAGGGTGTGTGTATCGCGCGCAACGGCGGCAAAGGCATTGCTGCGGCCTTTACAGTACGCAAAATCTCATTCGGTGAGGGCGTTGAACGTGTGTTTCCGCTGCATTCACCAAACATTGATGCCATTACGGTTGTGCGCCGCGGCCATGTTCGCCGTGCCAAACTGTTTTATCTGCGCGAGCGGCGCGGTAAATCGGCCCGTATCGCCGAGAAAACAAACTATCGCCCGCTTAAGGAAAAATAAAGCAATCAGGGCCTATCATAACGGGTGTCTTTCAAGGCATCCGTTTTTGTTTGCACTTTGTGCAATCAAAGGGTTTTCAGAACAGAAAATATAAGGCATGGTGCGTGTATGTGGTTTGGAAAATTCCTACTTAAGTCGTTGATATTGTCATTGCCGGTAGCCCTGTTTTGGCTGCCCGTTCTGGGAATTACCGCCTATGGTGTCAGCACTGTATATGCCCTTCTGGAAGATGAGTTTATCGGCCAAATGATGCTGCTGGTGCTGTTTGTGCTGCCGGTATTAACCCTGTTAACGGTGCTCGCTATTCGCGGCGGAATGACTGTACTGAATGTAACCGATGGGTCTGACATTGCAAAAATAATGGGCGTAATGACCCGGGTTTTGCGGTTTCACGTACCCTTTATGCTTATTTTTGTTGTTGTTTTGGGCCTGTCCAGCACCATCACAGGCTTCAAGTTTATGGACAATGGTTACGTTGAAGAGTTCAATAGAATCACTAGTTTCAGCGGTAAATTCCAGTCATTCTTCATCAAAGATATCATGATGAAATTCCCCATTATGCTGTTTAGCGGCTGGATACTGGGATATTGCATAGCGTTTGCCGGCATGGGTGTCTCCATAGCCGGAGCCAGTGCGATGGCGGTTGCTAAGCCCCCTAATCATCACCAAATATGGGGTTTGGGTGCACAGTTTGGTAACCTGCTTGGCGTTGCGATGCTGGTATTTTTTGTCCCGTTTATCCTTGGCGTTTTAGTCCTTGGCGGGCTGAACGCCGAGCTGAAAGACATCCTTAATCTAGGAGTATTTAAATACGGCGTGGCGATCTATTTCCTGTGGGCACTTTGCGCAATATACGCCAGTGCGGCCATTGCTTATGGTATGACCATTGAAACCGAAGATGCACGCCACACCGCCGAGTTGGAGGCCATGGCAGGCCTGCATGCCGACCGTCCCAAAGTTGATCTGGCGGCCTTGCGTAAAGAACGTATGAAAAAATAGCGATCAACGCGATTCATTATTGTTTATTCCCCTTGCGGGATGTCAGATAATTAGCTATAGCCCAAACTTCAGTTTTCGCGTGATGATGCTTTTGCGCCCAAGATACCGCAGAGCGATCAACCCGCAACTCAAGGAGCTATGACATGAAAAGCGAAATCCATCCTGATTATCATATGATAACGGTGAAAATGACCGATGGCAGCACGTATGAAACGCGCTCCACTTACGGTAAAGAGGGTGACACGCTGGTGCTCGACATCGACCCAACCGCGCATCCTGCATGGACAGGTGGTAACACCCGTCTGCTGGACACTGGCGGCCGTGTTTCCAAGTTTAAGGCAAAATACGAAGGCCTTGGCTTCTGATCTTTCCCGTATCTGCGGAATAGTTTATAATAAAAACGCGCCCTCAACCCGGGCGCGTTTTTCATATCAGGGTGCAGTAAATGGCGCATATTATCGTGCTGGGCAACGAAAAGGGTGGCTCGGGAAAATCGACCACGGCGATGCATATTATGGTCGCGCTGCTGCGATCCGGCCATAATGTCGGGGTGCTTGATCTGGATTTGCGCCAGCAAAGTCTGTTTCGTTATATCGATAATCGCGTGGCTTATTGTGCCCGTAATGGCATTGCCTTACCGCTGCCCAAACGCATCACGCTGATACCCTCAGAGCACGATAGCCAAAAGGCGGCGCGGGCTGAGGAAGATGCGCGTTTTGCAAAGGCTCTCGATACCCTGACCGCAGAATGCAGTTTTATCCTGATCGATTGTCCGGGGGCGCACACGCGCTATGCCCAGATGGCGCATGCCACCGCAGATACGCTGATCACGCCGATGAATGACAGTCTGATTGACTTTGACCTTCTGGCACGGCTTGACCCTGCGACGGGCAAGGTGCTTGGCCCCTCAATCTATGCTGAAATGGTTTGGAGCGCACGGCAATTGCGGGCCTCCGCGGGCCTTGATCCGGTGGATTGGGTGGTGCTGCGCAACCGGATGGCCAGCATTCATGCCCATAATAAACGCAAAGTTGGCAGCGCGTTGGACGCTTTGTCTAAACGCATCGTTTTTCGTCTGATTCCCGGTTTCTCTGAACGGGTAATTTTTCGTGAACTGTTTTTGAACGGTCTGACCCTGCTCGATTTAAAAGATGTAGGGCATACAAAAATGACTCTCTCTAATATCGCGGCGCGCCAAGAAGTACGCGACCTGATTAACGCGTTGAAACTGCCGGATGTTACGGTGACGTTTTAAGTCAAAAACGCCACGTGGTATAATAAAATTCCGAAACTCAAGTATATTTTGTATTATTATTTCGCACCCATTGACGCCCTATCGTGGGATATCTAGTATGCCGCAGGTGCACAATCGATTCCGTTGTGCATAGAAATAAGGAAAGAATAGTATGTCAGATACCCCGGCTGATCCTATGGTTGAAAATCTTTTAAGCCTTTGTAAAAACGCTGTTTCAGACGCTGAAATCTTGTTGGAAACGGCGCGGGTGCGGCTCTTTGAAAAGGTTGGCACAGACGGGCGTATCTCAGGCGCAGCACTTCAGGTTGAACAATTTGCAGCCCACGGGCTGAGCTGGCTCGCGACTTATGTTGAAAGCTTGCGCCAGATGGCTGACTGGGCCGAACGGTTGGATGCAGACGGGCGGTTTGGTGAGATGGAACGCCTGATATTACAGATCGGTTTTGGTGAGTATCTCGCTCAGATATCCGGCGGCATCCCAATTTCGCAAGCGGAGATCATTCGCCCGCAAGACATAGGTTTAACGCAGGATGACCAACGCCAAATGATGTCTGTGGCTGTGGCGACATTGACCCAAGACGGCAACACCGACAATGCCCGCAAACGGCTGGTTGAACTGATGATTGCACGCGACGGGGTGGCGACATTCGGCGATGTCGCGCTGGATGAAGAATACGCAATGATCCGCGACCAGTTTCGCCGTTTTGCCGATGATAAAGTGGTTCCCTTTGCCCACGAATGGCACCTGAAAGACCAACTTATCCCTATGGAAGTGCTTGAAGAAATGGGGCAATTAGGGGTTTTTGGCCTGACAATCCCAGAGGAATACGGCGGATTTGGCATGACCAAAACCGCGATGTGTGTGGTCTCTGAAGAATTGTCGCGCGGATATATCGGGGTTGGCTCGTTGGGAACGCGCTCGGAAATCGCGGCAGAGCTGATTTTATGTGGGGGGACGGAGGCACAAAAACAACAGTGGTTGCCTAAAATCGCCAGTGCCGAAACCCTGCCAACGGCGGTGTTTACGGAACCCAATACCGGCTCGGATCTTGGCAGTTTGCGCACCCGCGCCGTGCGTAAGGGCGACACCTATAGCGTGACCGGAAACAAGACATGGATCACCCACGCGGCGCGCACAGATGTGATGACCATGCTCGTGCGCACGGACCCCGATAGCGATAATTATGCTGGTTTATCAATGCTTTTGGCTGAAAAACCTCGGGGTGTAGATGGGGATCCATTCCCCGCCAAAGGGATGAGTGGCGGAGAGATCGAGGTGCTGGGATACCGCGGAATGAAGGAATATGAACTGGGATTTGACGGCTTTGAGGTCAAGGCGGAAAACTTGCTTGGCGGGGTCGAGGGGCAGGGGTTCAAGCAGCTTATGCAAACGTTTGAATCCGCGCGGATCCAAACGGCGGCGCGCGCGATTGGGGTTGCGCAATGCGCGATGGAACTGGGGATGAAATATGCACAGGATCGCAAGCAATTTGGCAAAGCAATCATAGAATTTCCACGTATTTACAGCAAATTGGCGATGATGGCGGTGGAAATTATGTTTACGCGGCAACTATCGTATTTTGCGGCGCGCCAAAAAGATAACGGGCAACGTTGTGACCTTGAGGCCGGCATGGCCAAGCTGTTGGGCGCGCGCGTAGCCTGGATGTGCGCAGATAATTCTCTGCAAATTCATGGCGGTAACGGCTTTGCGCTGGAATACCCCATTAGCCGTGTCTTGTGTGATGCGCGGATTTTAAGTATTTTTGAAGGTGCTGCAGAAATTCAGGCACAAGTTATCGCGCGCCGGGTGCTGGAGAAAGGTAAATGTTAAAATACCAAGGTGGCAAGCCATCAAAATCAAGGGCGGTTTAATGCCAGGATCAAACGTGCACGTGCTTGCGGTACGGCTTTGCGATTAAGCGCCGGCAATACCCAGTTTTCCAGAAAATATCCGGTGGTTCGCAGCGCATTATTTACATCATCACGCCCTGTTTCCGGTGAATCCATACGCAAAAAGCGCGGCAATGGCAGTAAGCGGTCGGCATAATCTTTGCCCCCTTCACGGCTAACCGCACGACCGGAACTGGGCGATACATAGGTCAAATCCTGGGTGGCGCCTGTGGCGGCGCATTGCGAAAAATCCAGACCAAATCCAAGTTCTGCCAACAAAGCATTTTCCCAAAGTGCATAGCGGGCAGGCCAATCGGCCTCAGTGCCCAATGCATCCAGCAGATCAAGTGTACGGCTGTAAAGGGGTGCGTGTTGTTCGCGTTCTGGCAAGCTGAAAATCAGCATTGCGCTGATTGCGCCCATGGCGGCAAGGGTGGCGCGATCCTCCATAATATGGACGGCGCGCGATTTCACCGGATCAATGGTAAAAGTACCAAGATGATCCTCAAGACGCGCTTTCCATTCCACGGATAGTTGCGCACCGGGTTGCAAAATCGGTGACATTTTACGCGCACCACCGCCCCGTACAAGCCCGGCATGACGGCCGTGGTTTGCTGTGAAAACTTCGATAATCGCCGAGCTCTCGCCGTGTTTTCGAACGGAAAGGAGAGCCCCTTCGTCGCGCCAATCCATCCGGGCAGGGTAACGGGGTTTTGCAGGCGTGGGAAGCCTGTGTTATGCACGCTGAAAACACGATTTTCGGGCCTGATATTATGCATACACGTATGACACTGGAAGAATGTTGCGCCGCATGGTCGCTAACTAATCCGGAGCTGTTATATGAAAGTGTGCTGGCCAATCTTTATCGCGTCGAGCTGCCCTCGGGCAAGGCTGGTGCGCTGAAATTATTCACACCGCATGGTCTTGAGGACGAATGGAACGGCGCACAGCTTTTGGCCTGGTATGGGGGGCGTGGCGCGGTTGATGTGCTGGCACTCCTGTGAAAAACCACGATGCGTTCAGGCAGGCAAAAACTGTGGCCACCGCGATGCTGGCGGGGATCGTTGAACGGGTGCCGTTGCATGGCGATCTGCATTTCAGGAATGTGCTGTTTGATGGGGCTGAATGGCGCCTGATTGATCCCAAAGGTGTGATGGGGCCACCCGCCTATGACCTTGCAAATCTCTTTATAAATCCATGGGATAGGCCGGAAATTGTCTTGGCTGAGGGGCGGGTGAAATCACTTGCTATACTGTTATAGTAAAACGACGGGATATGCTGTGCAAGAACTTATCGACTAGGCCATTTCCCATGCAGCAATAGCCGCAGTTTGGCACATTTCGGCGGGTGGTTCCGGGCGACATCCGTTGCGTGCCCTTGATGTATCGTTTGAGGCGCAAATTTAGGTTAATCCATCCGCATCCAGCAGGCTGCGGCCCTGTTTGTCCTCAACCTCGATGATCCAGATGTCCGGGTCAAAACGACGTTGTGTATTTAGGGCAGCTTCGACCTCAAAATCCGGCCCCTCAGACAGTGAAATCCATATGCGCTTGCCGCTTGCGTCATAGCTGCGCTGAAAGGCCTGCGCCTGACCATCAAGTGTGTTGATTTTGATCAAAACCGCCCCGGCAGTCGGGTCACCTTTGGTGGTAATAAATGCCGGAATATCCATGGTGCGCAGACGTGCAAGATAGGCCTTGACCCAAAACTCTGATGTCAGGCGCGGGGTCATTTACCGTCTTTGAAATCGAGACCAATTTCAGTGTAGCGTTCCGGTTCTTCCAGCCATTTCGGGCGCACTTTAACCTGTAAGAACAGATGCACCTCACGTTCGAGAAATACCTTTAAATCTTGACGTGCGGCTATGGAAACTGCCTTTATGGTTTCACCTTTTGGGCCAAGTGTAATGCCTTTATGACCGTCACGCATGACATAAATAATCTGGTCAATGCGCACGGATCCATCCTTGCGATCCTGCCATTGTTCGGTTTCGACGGTTAGTTGATAAGGCAGTTCCTGGTGCAGGCGCAGGGTCAGTTTTTCGCGGGTAATTTCGGCGGCGAGCATGCGCATCGGGGCGTCGGCGATTTGATCCTCGGGGTATAGCCATGGACCTTTGGGCAGTTTGTCGGCCAGCCATTCTTTTAGATGCTGGACCCCGTGGCCCTTTTCCGCCGAAATCATAAAAGTGGCGGCAAAATTGAAATTCTGGTTCATTTCTGTCGTCAGCGCCAGCAGTGAATCGCTTTTTACACGGTCGATTTTGTTGATGGCCAACACGACCGGGCGCTGGCCAACGCGTTCTTGCAGACCTTGCAAAATCGCCTCAACCCCTTTGGTTATGCCGCGATGGGCCTCGATCAACAGCACTACGATATCTGCATCTGCGGCCCCGGACCAAGCGGCGGCGACCATGGCGCGATCAAGGTGGCGACGTGGGCGAAACAGCCCTGGCGTATCGACAAAAACCAACTGTGCCGCGCCTTGCAGCGCGATGCCGCGAATGCGGGCGCGTGTCGTCTGGACCTTATGCGTGACGATTGAGACCTTGGCCCCGACCATCTGGTTTAGCAGGGTGGATTTACCCGCGTTTGGTTCGCCAATCAGGGCGATAAATCCACAAGATGTGTCAGTCATTGCCTGCTTCCAGTTCTTTAAGTAATTTGGCAGCCGCCATCTGTTGTGCGGCGCGTTTGCTAGTGGCTGTTGCTCGGGCTTTTGCACCGTTTTGCAACTGCGCTTCGATTATGAATATTGGGGCGTGATCTGGGCCGCTACGTTCGATTTCTGCATATTTTGGCGGAGGCATGCGGCGTGCTTGTGCCCATTCCTGCAAGTTTGATTTTGGATCAACCGCCATATTAGCGGCATTTCCAATACGATTCCCCCAAAGACGCAGGATGAATTTTCTGGCAGCGTCATACCCTTTATCAAGGTAAACCGCAGCGATTACCGCTTCCATGGCGTCGCCTAAAAGCGCAGTTTTTTTGCGCCCGCCAGATAACATTTCCGAGCGCCCCAACATCAACGCCGCCCCGAGATCAACCTCAATCGCAACTTCGGCGCAGGTTTCTTTGCGCACAAGTGCATTCAGGCGTGGGGCAAGCTGGCCCTCTGTGGCATCGGGGTCATCGTTCAGCAGAGCCTCGGCAATCACTAACCCCAGGATGCGATCCCCGAGGAATTCATAACGCTGGTTATCAACCCGTGTGGCTGAAGATAAAGAGGAATGCGTAAGGGCGCGATGCAGTAATTCCGGCCGTCCAAAGATATGCCCAAGGCGGGTGATAAAGGCGTTTGTCGCGGCAGATAACCTCACTCTACCGCCTTGAAATATCGATCAGAGCGCCATTTCCAGAACATCAACAACGATCCTCCTGCTGAGGAAAATATGATGCGATCAGCCCGCCCAACAATATTTTCAGCCGGCACAAATCCAACCCCGGAGGTGCGTTGTGAAACACGGCTGTCCACTGAATTATCCCTGTTATCACCCATAAAGAAATAATATCCTTCAGGGACAGCGTATTCATCGGTGTTATCCGCACGTTCGTTACGAACATCAAGTACGATATGGCTGACACCGTTTGGCAAGGTTTCGCGCGCCTGACCCTTGATGCAATCCCCGCCAACCGCCGGGGTGATATTTTGACAGCGGGGAAAGCTTTGTGCCAGACCTTGTTTATTGTAGGTTTCAATGAACGGGTCAATCGGGGTTTGCACGGCCTCAACTCCGTTAATAAATAAAACACCGTTTTTCATCTGGATGATATCACCGGGCCGCCCGATCAGACGTTTGATATAGTCGGTGCCCGAAACTGGGTGTTTGAAAACGACGACATCGCCAACCTCGGGTTCGCGGCCAAACAAACGTGTGTCGGAACCTTTGGCAAATCCGCAGAAATCGACGCCGAACATCGAGGGGCAGGAGGCATAGGAATAGCCGTAAGTAAATTTGTTAACGAATAGAAAATCACCGATCAGCAGGGTGGATTTCATCGAACCAGAGGGGATCCAGAAGGGCTGAAACAGCAAGGTGCGGATCAGGCCTGCCAGAACCAGCGCATAGACGATTGTCTTGACGGTTTCCATCAAGCCGCCCTCGTTTTTTGATTTCGAAGCCATGTGCTGGGTATTCCCTTTGTTTACATCGCGCGTCTTGTGGCCCCTGCGCCGCTTCGTGTCAAGCTTTGGCAAGCGCCTCGATCACCACAAAAGCCTGCGCCCAAGGGTGATCATCGGTTAGGGTCAGGTGGATATGTGGGGTGTGATCTGCGGGTGTCAAGGCCGCCAGACGCTTGGCAGCACTGCCGCTTAGCACCATTGTGGGCTGTCCTGTGGGCAAGTTTACGACCTCCATTTCACGCCAGGCAACCCCCATGCGCACCCCGGATCCCAATGCTTTTGAACATGCCTCTTTGGCGGCCCAGCGTTTGGCATAGGTCTCGGTGGTAAGCTTGCGTCGGTTGGCTGTGGCCTGTTCAATATCGGTGAAAACTCGCTGGATGAAGCGGTCACCGAACCGCGTCAACGTCGCCTCGATGCGGGTGATACTGGCCAGATCAGAACCAACGCCGATGATCATTCCAACGTTACCGTGCCAGTGGCCTGGTTAATGCGCACGTTGATGGTCTGGAATAAATCAGGATCGGTGTATGCGTTCTCGGGGTCATAAAAGCCAATAGGCACGCTTAACAATAGGCCTTTGGCAGGGTCATAACTGGTGGTGATGTCTTCAAGAAATACCTCATTAAAACCCAACCCGTTTGAGCTGGATAAAATGTTGCAACTGCGAATCCACCCCGGTGGCCCCGGTTCGCCGGGTGACAGGATTAACAAATGCGCTGTGCAGCAAGCCGGGTCATCCGTGCCAATTTTGGCGATGCGGATAGCGCCATTGGCGTATGTTTTTGTGTTATCTTCCCACGGCTCCCAAATATTGGCGGCACTGGATAACCAGTCACACCCGTTAAGGGATTGCGCATGAGACGTACTAACAAATAGCACCGCAATCAGTATTGTGAATATGCGGATCATTTAGGCTACTCCATTTCCAAATGTTTCATTTCTGGCCTCATCCATCAACGCACGCATGCGGCGGATGGCGGGATCGAGACCTGAAAATATTGCTTCGCCGATCAGGAAATGGCCGATGTTCAGCTCCATTACCTCGGGAAATGCTGCCAGAGTTTTGACGGAATTATAGGTGATACCGTGGCCTGCGTGGACCTCCAGACCCAAGGAATGGGCAAAGGCGGACATATTTTTCAGGCGTGCCAGTTCGCTGGTGGCGAAATCTGTGTGGCCTTCCTCAAGGGCGTCGCAGTAAGGGCCGACGTGCAGCTCGATCACCTCGGCACCGATGCGGTTCGCAGCTTCAATCTGGCGCTGATCAGCGGCGATAAAGATTGACACGCGGCACCCGGCGTCGCGCAAGGGGGCGATGAAATGGGCCAGCTGATTTTCTTCGCGCGCCACCTCCAACCCGCCTTCGGTTGTGCGTTCTTCACGTTTTTCAGGAACGATACAGACGGCGTGCGGCTTGTGACGCAGGGCAATTGCCTGCATTTCTGCCGTCGCGGCCATCTCAAAATTCAGCGGGATCGACAGGCCGTCCATCAGAGCATCAATATCGCTGTCTGTAATATGGCGGCGGTCTTCGCGCAGATGCGCCGTAATCCCGTCAGCCCCGGCAATTTCAGCCATGCGCGCGGCGCGCAGAGGGTCAGGATAGGTGCCGCCACGGGCATTTCGCACCGTCGCAACATGATCAATATTGATACCAAGACGCAGGCGGCCAAGGGGGGATATGGAAGGATTTGTCATGGCGAGGACTCACTTTTACAGACTTTCACATCACATGATAGTCGGCTTATGGGCGCGTGTCAGCCTCTGTTGATTATTTTTCGGCTCTTTCACGGCGAAAGCTTTGGTAGGTGGCGATCAGAGGTTTCAGGACGAAATAGAGGATCAGAGCAGCAATCAGACCTAAAATTGTGCCGCCGATCAGGTAGGGCCAGAAAATATCCGTGAAAAAGACGTAGAGGCTGGCAGGTGTGCCGTCCCCATATCCAAACCAGCCTTTTATCATATGCCACAGGCCTTTGGCGGCGTCGTAAAAGGCAGTGTGGACGGCCTCAAATTCAGCATTATCGCGATCCTGGCCTAATATCCAGCGCCCCAGCACCAATGAGCCTGCGGCGATAAACGGGTAGGTTAGAGGGCCACCAAAGAACGTTAATATAAAGGCCGCCAAGACGTTTGCACGCACAATATAGGCCGCAATCACAGCCATGAGCATGTGGATGCCAAAGATCGGAGAAAAGCTGACGAATATGCCCAGCGCGGCGCCAAGGGCAATTTTATGCGGGCTGTCAGGCAGGCGTTTCACGCGGTGCGCTATGTATCTGATGCCGCGATCCCAACCTTTTCTGGGCACGGTATGCTCACGCAAACGATGCCGCAGCTTTAACCTATCTCTCCTTTTGAACAGCATTAGGGCGTTCCTAGTCGTGGGTACAAATCAGTATATGGGGCAAAGATTAAGCAATTACCAGTCGCGTTCAGGTGTTTGTGTCATGGCCCCGAAAACGACTAACATTTGCGATATCGGAATCGGCCTCAAGGGCGGTTTGAATATGATGCAGATGTTTGACATCGCGCACCTGTACATCAATCATAATGCGGAAAAAATCCGGTTTTCGATCACTAAAATGCATGTCGGAAATATTGGCGTTATGCTCACCGATAAGCGTGCAAATCCGGCCTAAAACCCCGGCGTCATTGGCCATGATGATCTCAAGGCGGGCCATATGCTGGGCGCTGGAAACGCTTGTGGTCCAGCGCAGATCAATCCAGCGATCCGACGTTTCCTCATATTGGGCCAAGGCATTGCAATCAATTGCGTGCACCACCACCCCGCGTCCACGCACGGGGATGCCCACGATCCGCTCACCGGGCAGCGGATGACAGCAGGTGCCGGTAATATGCTTTTGCCCGGGCGCAAGGCCGACGACCTCGGCTTTGCGCAAATCCCCCCGCGCCGAGACGTTTTCAACCAGTTCAGGATAAAGCGCCATGGCCAGGTCCTCGCCCGTGATCTCAGTCGCACCGATCTTGCGCAACAGTTCCTCCTTAGAGGTCAGCGCCAGATGTTTGGCGGCGGTTTCCAGCGCGCGGTCCGTGGCTTTTTTGCCGATTTTCTTTAACGCAACCCGGGCGATTTCTTTGCCGATACGGATGTTGGCACTTTTGCCTTCTTCGCGCAAAGACCGGCGGATCGCGGATTTAGCTCGCCCGGTGACAACCATTTCTTCCCAGCTTGATTGCGGGTGCTGCCCTTCGGCGCGGATGATCTCGACGGATTGTCCATTGCGCAGTTGGGTCCAAAGCGGCACGCGTTTTGCATCAATCTTGGCCCCGACACAACTGTCCCCGATGCGGGTGTGGATGGCATAGGCAAAATCAATCGGTGTCGCCCCGCGTGGCAAGTTGATAACGGCCCCCTTGGGGGTAAAGCAAAAGACCTGATCCTGAAACATCTCAAGCTTGACGTGTTCCAGGAAATCATCAGGGTTTTCGGCATTCTCAAACCGTTCCGTCAGGCGGCGCAGCCATTGAAAAGGGTCAACGGCGAACGGGTTTTCGAACCGTTCTCCATCACGATAGGACCAATGGGCCGCTACACCTGATTCGGCAACCATGTGCATTTCATGGGTGCGTATCTGAATTTCCACCCGCTTGGCATCGCGCCCCGAAACCGTTGTGTGCAACGAGCGGTACCCGTTGGTTTTGGGTTGGCTGATGTAATCCTTAAAGCGCCCCGGAATCGCCTTCCAACGCTGATGTACGGCCCCAAGGGCGACATAAACATCTCGTTCATTCTGTGCGATTATGCGAAACCCGTATATGTCTGATAGACGGTGAAACCCTTGCCCGGTTTCCTCCATCTTGCGCCAGATTGAATAGGGCCGTTTTTCGCGCCCCGAGACATGGGCCTCAATCCCGCATTTTGCCAAGGCTTCTTTGATGTCATTGATAATAACCGGGATAAGGTCGCCGGTTTCAGCGCGCAGGGTCAAAAACCGCCGCATAATCGATTTGCGCGCTTCGGGGTTAAGCACCGCAAAGCACAGATCCTCAAGCTCGTCACGGATGTATTGCATGCCGACACGCCCGGCGAGCGGTGCATATATTTCCATGGTTTCATGGGCTTTTTGGCGTTGTTTATCAGGATGCATCGCCTTGATCGTGCGCATATTATGCAGACGATCGGCCAGTTTAACCAGCAGCACCCGCAGGTCTTTGGACATAGCCAGCAGTAGTTTTCGAAAATTCTCGGCCTGCGCGGTTTCCACCGAGGACAGCTCAAGATTGGTCAGTTTGGTCACCCCGTCCACCAATTGCGCGATTTCCTCGCCAAATCGGTCGGCGACGGTGCGATAACTGACGCCGGTATCCTCAATCGTGTCGTGTAAAAGTGCGGTGACGATTGTGGCGTCGTCAAGCTTGACTTCGGTCAACAGGGCGGCCACCTCAACCGGGTGGCTGAAATAGGGTTCGCCGGATCGACGCACTTGCCCCTCATGGGCCTTCAGACCAAAGGCATAGGCATCGCGGATGAGATCAGCGTTGGTGTTAGGATTATAGCTACGCACAAGACCGAGCAGGTCTTTTACATCCATCATCTGGCAGGCTCCGTTAGGGGATAAGCCCCGATACGCAGCTTACTTGGCTTCTTGGGCTTCCATCAAGGCCCGAAGCAGATTTTCCTCGGACATATCGTCTTCGCTTTTGTCATCGCCCTCAGTGCCCATAAGCAGGGTCATCTGGTCTTCTTCGGCCTCATCCACTTCGATTTGGCGTTGATGGCTTTCGATGGCCGCTTCACGCAGGTATTCAGCGGTCAGGGTTTCTTCGGCAATTTCGCGCAAAGCAACGACGGGATTTTTGTCATTATCACGCTCAACCGTCAGTTCTGCCCCCAAGGATAGTTCCCGGGCGCGATGCGCGGCAAGCATTACCAGATCAAAACGGTTTGGGACTTTGTCGATGCAGTCTTCAACGGTAACACGTGCCATGGCTTAAGCTCCAGTAAATTGGGCGTATAGAAGAGCGCACATCTAAGCGCCCTTTGGCTGAAATGCAAGGGCAATAGTATCGTTTCATGCCTGAAGAACAGAAATATCGGCCAAAAGGCTTTGGTCAAGCGCATCTATCATCTGCGTCACGCTGTTTCCGCTCACAGGATGACACCAGTCAGGTGCTATATCTTTAAGCGGGATCAGCACAAAGGCCCGGTCTTGCAGGCGTGGATGGGGCAGGATCAATTCTACTGGGGCTTGGGTTTTCTGGTCTGTGAATGCAAGGTTTTGCCAGTGTTTGAATGTATGCAAATCGGGCAGAATAACATCACCATAAGCGATGAGGTCAAGATCGCACAGCCGCGGTTCCCAGCGTTTTTCACGGGTGCGCCCAAGGGCGTGTTCAATGCGTTGTAATGCATCTAACACGCCTTCAGGGGAAAGCGTGGTTTGTACCAATACCGCTGCATTCACAAAATCGGGGCCAGAGCCGGCGGGAAATGCCGGTGTTGAATACCAATTGCTCATTTTGCGAATCTCAAGTGATTCGCTTGAAAACAACCGTAAGGATTGCTTTAACGTCAAAAACGCCGTTCTAGCCGCGGCTGGCAGGTTCGCTCCGAGGGCTATTATACAGTTTGTCGCAACATTATTGTGATTTTGCTCTTGCATACTTAGAATTACTACTTATCCTTTACGTAAAGTACAGGTCGTTGCATTTTGCAATCCCTTCGCACCCAATTGGATCATTTTCTGGAGAAAGTAATGTTTTATCGTGACGAGCGTTTAGCGCTCTTTATTGACGGTTCCAACCTTTATGCTGCTGCCAAAGCTTTGGGTTTCGACATAGATTACAAGCTGTTACGCACGGAGTTTATGCGCCGTGGTCGTTTGCTTCGAGCTATGTATTACACAGCTTTGCTGGAAAATGAAGAGTATTCACCGATTCGCCCTCTGGTCGATTGGCTGAATTATAACGGTTATACGATGGTCACTAAGCCCGCCAAAGAATTCACAGATTCGATGGGACGCCGCAAGATTAAAGGCAATATGGACATTGAACTTGCCGTCGATGCGCTGGAACTTGCCGATAGTCTGGATCATATCGTGATCTTCTCGGGCGACGGTGATTTTACACCTCTGGTGACCAGTTTGCAGCGCAAAGGTGTGCGGGTTTCTGTGGTTTCCACGATTCGTTCCCAACCACCAATGATTGCCGATGAACTGCGTCGCCAGTGCGACAATTTCATCGAATTGGAAGATCTAAAAGACGTGATTGGCCGCCCGCCGCGCCCTGAAAATGAACAATTCAATGCGGAAACCGAAGACTAGGGGTGTAACTACCTCGATGATTTCGATATGACTCTGGCATTGCAATATGCCGGAGTTTTTTATGCCTCAATCGCTGACTTTATATTTGGCGGCTCCCCGTGGATTTTGTGCTGGGGTTGATCGTGCAATCAAGATTGTCGAGATGGCGCTTGCGAAATGGGGCGCGCCGGTTTTTGTGCGCCATGAGATCGTGCACAATAAATTCGTTGTAGATAGCCTGCGGGCCAAAGGGGCAGTTTTTGTTGAAGAACTGTCAGATTGCCCCCCGGACCGCCCGGTGATTTTTTCAGCCCATGGGGTAGCGAAATCGGTACCCGCTGAGGCAAAAGCGCGCAATATGGTCTATGTCGATGCCACCTGCCCGCTGGTGTCCAAAGTCCATATTGAGGCGGAGCGCCATTATGAAAACGGCATGCAAATGATCATGATCGGGCACGCCGGGCACCCCGAAACCATAGGCACGATGGGGCAATTGCCCAAGGGTGAAGTGTTGCTGGTCGAGACCAAAGAGGACGTCGCCAAAATCACCCCGCGCGACCCTGAAAAACTAGCGTTTATCACGCAAACGACTCTGTCTGTTGACGATACGGTCGAAATTGTTGCGGCGCTTAATACCCGTTTTCCCCATATTATCGGCCCGCACAAAGAAGACATCTGTTATGCCACCACCAACCGCCAGGAAGCGGTCAAGGCGATTGCGCCGCGGGTTGATGCATTGCTGGTGATCGGGGCACCAAATTCCTCAAATTCGCGACGTTTGGTTGAAGTGGGCAAGAAAGCGGGATGCCGCTATTCGCAACTGGTTGAACGCGCGGAAAATATTGATTGGCGCGCCCTTGACGGAATAGGCTCGATCGGGATTACGGCTGGCGCTTCGGCCCCCGAAGTGCTGATCAATGAAGTTATTGACGCTTTCAAAACACGGTATGACGTGGTGGTAAAATACGTTGAAACGGCGCAAGAGAATATTGAATTTAAAGTGCCGCGCATATTACGCGAACCTGCGGCATGATATTTTCCCATGACAATTGATCGTGAAACGGTTGCATTTTATGATAAAAATGCGGCAGTTTATATCCAAAAGATCACCGAAAATGCCCCAACCGCCAGTTTCTTGCGGTTTTCTGAACGTCTGAAACCCAAAGGTGCGGTGCTCGATTTTGGATGTGGGGGCGGCAGTACTGCAAGGTGGTTTCTTGCGCGCAGCTTTCAGGTTAGTGCGTTTGATGCGTCTAAATCCATGATTGCCGAGGTGCAAAAAACCCCCGGAATCACGACAATTTGCGCGGATTTCCAAATGCTTGATGCGATTTCTGCATTTGATGCGATCTGGGCTAATTTTTCTTTGCAGCATGTGCCGCGCGAAGCCCTTCCAGAAATTCTTGATAAAATCGCGACAGCATTGCGCCCAAAAGGCTGGCTGCATATTGGCATTCATGAGGGCAACGAAACCCTGCGTGACAGCCTTGGGCGGCTATATTGCCACCACAGCGAAGCGGCATTAAAAGAGGCATTAAACGAACGGGGGATTTCAGTGCAACAGCTCACACGCACACCGGATATCGGCTATGATGGCAGGGCTTTTAACGCGATGATGATAGAGGCGCAAAAACATGCCTGAGCTGACGATTTACACCGATGGGGCCTGTTCAGGAAACCCGGGGCCGGGGGGCTGGGGGGCGTTGATGATTGCGCATAAAGGCACCCAAGTGCTGAAAGAACGAGAGCTGTCGGGCGGGGCGGCGGACACTACCAACAACCGCATGGAACTGATGGCGGCAATTTGTGCACTCGAAACGCTGGATCGCGCCTCAACCCTTACTATCGTTACCGATAGCGCCTATGTTAAAGGGGGGGTTACGGGCTGGATACATGGCTGGAAGCGTAATGGCTGGAAAACCAGCGCCCGCAAGCCGGTGAAAAATGTAGATTTATGGCAACGCCTTGACCAAGCCCAAGCGGATCACAAGATTACCTGGGAATGGGTAAAAGGCCACGCCGGACACGCGGAAAACGAACGCGCGGATGGTTTGGCAAATATTGGAATGGCCCCGTATAAACTGGGTAAAGGAACCTGAAATATGACACGCCCTGTTGTTGGAATCATCGGAAATATGCATGTTTTGGATGAAACATATGTGACCCAGGGCGTTGGGCTGATGAATATTGATGCAGTCAGTCAGGTGGCTGATGCCATGCCGGTGATCATTCCTGCATTGCCCTCTATCGGGAAAATAGATGATATAATCGCAGCTTGTGACGGCTTTGTTTTTACCGGTGGTCGCCCAAATGTGCATCCGAAATATTATGGCCATGAGGAAACCGAGGCGCATGGGTATTTTGATCTTAACCGCGATGCGCTGACCCTGCCTTTGATACAGGCATGTGTGGAAAAGGCGGTGCCGATTTTGGGGATTTGCCGCGGGTTTCAGGAATTTAATGTAGCATTTGGTGGCACTTTGCATCCCGAAATTCGTGATTTGCCCGGTCGTATGAACCACCGCATGCCCCCCGAAGGCACCACGGAGGAAAAATTTGCGCTGCGCCATACGGTTGCCCTGACCCCCGGCGGGATCTTTGCGCAGATTTTCGGGCAAGACGAGGTGCTGGTGAACTCATTGCACGGGCAGGGGATTTGTATCGCAGGACCACGCGTGGTGATTGAGGGGCATGCCCCCGATGGCACCCCGGAGGCAATTTACATCAAAGACGTCCCGGGTTTCGCAATCGCAGTGCAGTGGCATCCCGAATGGAACGCGGCCCATGACGAAGTCTCGCGCCCGCTGTTCAAAGCGTTTGGCGCGGCATTAAAACGTTAACCCGCATCCCATTGCCAGAGGGCGGGGATGAATTGGTATGTGTCGCCTTGCGATTTCACATAGCCAACGCCGGGGAACGGGAAATGATAGCCCAGTACCGTCATGCGGTCTGTGGCGCTCATATCCAGTAAGCGGCGGCGGGTGTTGATTGTAAGGTCGCCGTCCATGTCGTTTTCGCTATACCATTCGGGGTGCTGAAAACTGACATAAGGATGCGTGATTGCATCGCCGATTATCAGCAGGCTCTGCCCGTCGCTTTCAACGATCAAAGACATATGCCCAAGCGTGTGCCCCGGGGTATCGATCATGCGAATGCCGGGTGCAATCTGGTGATTATTTTCAACCAGCGCCAGCCTGTCATTAACCGCCGCCAAGGAATTCACGGCCCCCAGCACTATCTGTTGCATGGCTTCGGGCACCTCATTGACGCGGTTATCTTTGGTCCACCATTGATGTTCTGCGTTACCAATAAGATATTGGGCATCGGGGAAAATCGCCTCGTCGAAATCATCGCGAATACCCCAGATATGATCAGGATGTGCGTGGGTCAGGGCCACGTGGGTGATGCTGCTTGCGTCAATACCTGCAGCCTCGAGATTTTCCAGCATTTGCCCGGTTGTCGGTTGAAACCGGCTGCCGGAACCCACATCCACCAGTATCTTGGCCGCACCAAGTTCAACCACGATGTGGTTTGTGTGGGCATAACGCTGTGTTACGTCCTGATAATAACTTTCAAGAAATGTAATCACATCGGATTCATCGGCATTTACGCCTAACCCGTTGGTCGAGGTTGTGAAATACCCGTCCGAGATCACTGTCAGTTGCGCTGCCCCTAACGAAAAGCGGAAAAATCCGGCGTTTTGCCTCGCAGCAGGGGCAGCTGTGTTGGCCATTGCAGGCGTTAATGCCAGCGCGGGCGCTGCAGCCGTTAGCTTAAGAATATCACGACGTGAGGGGCGTAAAATCGACATTTCTGGTGGCCTTTCGAGCAAAATATCCGGGCCGGATTATGTTTCCGGCCCGGGTCGGGATTATTTAGTGTGCTTTGCGATCAATGCTTTGGCTGCATCAATCAGTGCCTGACCGTCAATATCAAGGGCCTCCATTTCAGCGATCCAATCGGTGACAACAGGTTCTGCGGCGGTCATCCACAGCGCTTTTTCAGCATCATCCAACACGACGATTGTGTTATCCGTGGCCTCGGCAACAGCCCGGCTACGAATATCGCTTTCATCCATAACGCGCCCAAACAATGCGGCCGCATAAGCGCCGGAGTTCGCATCGATAATCGCCTTCAGATCATCGGGCATCTGCGCGTAACTGTCTTTGTTCATAGTCACAACAAAGGTGGCGGTATAAAGACCGGGTTCTGAATCAAAACCGGCGTGATTATCTACCAGTTCCGGCACTTTCAAGGGCAAGGTTACATCCCATGGAATAACCGTGCCATCGATCACACCTTTGGACAAGGCCTCAGGCACCGCGGGTACGGGCATGCCAATGGGGGTTGCGCCAAGCTTGGCCAGCAAATTGGTGATCACACGGGTCGGTCCGCGCAGCTTTTGCCCCGAAACATCATCAAGGGTGGCAATCGGTTTATTGGTATGAATCCAGCCCGGGCCATGGGTATGTACGGTAATCAGGTGCGTGTCGCGAAACTCATCCATCGCGTAGGTTTCGACATATTCCTGAAAAGCAAGCGACGAGGCTTCGGCTCCGCTGGTCATGAACGGCAGCTCAAACACTTCGGTTTTGGGAAAACGCCCGGGCGAATAGCCCAGAACAGTCCAGATAATATCGACAACACCGTCTTTGGCCTGATTATAAAGCGCCGGCGGCCCGCCACCCAATTGCATAGAGGGGTAATGTTCAATCTTGATACGCCCCTCAGAATCCGCCTCGATCTTGTCAATCCACGGCTGAATTGCATGGGCCGGAATTGATGCTTGAAGCGGCAAAAACTGGTGAAATCGCAGGGTAACATCTTGGGCCAATGCGCTTGACGCCAGTGCAATGGCACCTGCTGTTGCGCTAATAAACAGTCGTGTTTTTTTCATGGTGATCTCCCTTTTATGTACCTGAGCAGTTTTATTGGCAAAGAGAGCGAGGTCAACTGTTTCTTGATAAAACCTACTTTGTTCCCGAACAGATGATAGAATTGAAATATCCGCAGCTTACTGACATTGTGCAACTGCGCTACGGGCACGTATCATTGGCGGTTGTG